>JAUNJL010000116.1 GCA_030533315.1 Eubacteriales bacterium | reverse complement strand
AACAGTAACCATGAATGTCCATTATGGAAACACAAAAAGGTATAGCCTGCAAATGATGAGATGCAGACTATACCTGTTATTCTCTCATAATGTTACATGAAGCAGTCATACGGCTTGTCGTATCACAATCTCCCTCACAACTGTCGTCCATGTATCACTCACACTCCTTCTTGAAAAACTACGGGGCAGCCCGGTCAATGGGAACCGCGCCGAAATCACGGCCCTTATGGTATTTTGACGGCTGCTGCAAATAAAACCCTAAGCCAGGGACAATTTTTCGTCCCCCGCCTTCATGTATATCCGCCATCATACCATATTCTGGGAACAAAATCAAGAGGTGGGCGGAACGGTTATTTTTTAAAAGCGGAGCGCTTGCGGTCCCTGGAATCCAGGATCCGTTTGCGGATCCGGAGGGACTTGGGGGTAACCTCCAAAAGCTCGTCCGTGTCGATGAACTCGATGGCCTGCTCCAGGCTTAAGAGCCTGGGCGGCGTCAGCTTCAGAGCCTCGTCGGCGGAGGAGGAGCGGGTGTTTGTCAGATGCTTTGTCTTGCACACGTTCAGCTCAATATCCTCAGCCTTTCCGTTTTGGCCGACGACCATACCGGCATAAACCCGTTCCCCTGGCTTGATAAATAAGGTGCCCCGCTCCTGGGCGGCGAACAGGCCGTAGGTCACAGCCTCCCCGGCCTCGAAGGCGATGAGGGAGCCCTGCTTGCGGTACTGGAAATCTCCCTTGTAGGGCGCGTAGCCGTCAAACTCGGTGTTGATGACGCCCGTACCCTTTGTGGAGGTAAGGAAATCACTGCGGAAGCCGATCATTCCCCGGGAAGGAATGTGGAACTCCAGCCGGACAGAGCCGTCGCTGGCAGTGCTCATTCCCTGAAGCTCTCCCTTTCTCTCAGAAAGCTTCTGGATCACCGTGCCGGAAAATTCCTCCGGAACGTCCACATAAGCGATCTCCATAGGCTCTAAAAGCTTGCCCCTCTCATCGGTCTGGTACAGCACCTCCGGCTTGCTCACGGCAAACTCATAGCCCTCCCGGCGCATATTCTCAATGAGGACGGAGAGATGAAGCTCTCCCCTGCCGGAAACCTTGAAGCATTCCGTGGTGTCGGTGTCCTCCACACGGAGGCTGACGTCGGTGTTCAGCTCCTTATAAAGCCGGTCCCGAAGGTGCCGGGAGGTGACGTACTTTCCCTCCTGCCCGGCCATAGGGCTGTCGTTTACAAGAAAATTCATGGCAATAGTAGGCTCGGAGATCTTCTGGAAGGGAATGGCCTCGGGCTCATCCCCGCCGCATAAGGTATCCCCGATGTGGATCTGGGAAATGCCGGAGATGGCCACGATGGAGCCTACAGAGGCCTCCCGGACCTCCACCTTGGTAAGGCCGTCAAACTCGTAGAGCTTGCTGATCTTTACCCGCTCCCGCTTTTCCGGGTCATGGTGATTCAGAAGGGTCAGCTCCTGGTTGACGCTGATGGTGCCGTTTTCCACCTTTCCAACGCCGATCCGGCCCACATATTCATTATAATCGATGGTACTGATCAGCACCTGGGTAGGAGCCTGCAGGTCCCCCTCCGGCGCCGGGATGTATTTTAAGATGGCCTCAAAAAGAGGGGCCATATTTTCCGGTGTGTCCCCCAGCTCCAGGACGGCATGGCCCGTCTTGGCGGAGGCGTAAAGGAAGGGGCAGTCCAACTGCTCGTCAGAGGCTCCCAGATCCATAAGCAACTCCAGCACCTCGTCCACCACCTCGTCGGGCCTTGCCTCCGGGCGGTCGATCTTGTTGATACAGACAATGACATGAAGATCCAGCTCCAGGGCCTTTCGCAGCACGAATTTCGTCTGGGGCATAGCGCCCTCGAAGGCGTCCACCAGAAGGATCACGCCGTCCACCATCTTCAGAACACGCTCCACCTCGCCGCCGAAATCCGCATGGCCCGGGGTGTCGATGATGTTGATCTTGACGCCGTTGTAATGGACGGCAGTGTTCTTGGAGAGGATGGTGATGCCCCGCTCTCTCTCGATGTCGTTGGAGTCCATCACACGCTCCTGAACCTCCTGGTTTTCCCGGAATACGCCGCTCTGCTTCAGAAGCTGATCCACCAGGGTCGTCTTGCCGTGATCAACATGGGCAATAATGGCTACGTTGCGTACATCTTCCCGTTTGGTCTTCATAAAATCAAAATCCTTTCTCAACTGTTTTTGACGGTCACAGTCGCATTCTTTCTTATGTTAAAGTGTTTCTTTCATCCTATCACTCGATTTTTCAGTTTACCATATTTTTCGCAGATTACAAGGTGTAGAAAAAATTTTTTTGAATTTTTGGTTCTAAAGAAGTTTTCATGAACATACATAAATATAGTCAAAAGGAAGGGCCTCCCGAGAGCCATCGGGGGGCCTCCCCGCCGCCGCTGCCGGGACGGGCCTGACAGGGCGGGCGTCTACATCACATACACAAAACAGTGAAAAGGAAGGAGAATCTACATTATGGCAGATAAAATCATTGAAAACAATCAGGTATCGATCATGGGGAAGATCGTTACCGGCTTCACCTTCAGTCACCAGGTTTACGGAGAAGGCTTCTACACCATGGAGCTTCTTGTAAAGCGTTTGAGCGAGTCAGAAGACCGGATTCCCGTGATGGTTTCCGAACGGCTTCTGGACGTTACCCAGGACTACGTGGGAGAATATATTGAGATCCATGGGCAGTTCCGCTCCTATAACCGCCATGAGGAGAAGCACAACCGTCTGGTACTGTCCGTTTTCGCCCGGGAGCTGAAGTTTGTGGAGGAGGAAGACGACAGCATTCCAGTCAACCAGATCTTTTTGGACGGCTACATCTGCAAGCCTCCGGTTTACCGGAAGACGCCCCTGGGACGGGAGATCTCCGACCTTCTTCTGGCTGTCAACAGGCCCTACGGAAAATCAGACTACATACCCTGTATCTGCTGGGGGCGCAACGCCAGGTACGCCTCCGCCTTTGAGGTGGGGGGCCACGTACTGATCTGGGGCCGCATCCAGAGCAGAGAATATATGAAGCGGCTCAGCGAGACCGAGACCGAAAAGCGGACCGCTTACGAGGTGTCCGTAAGCAAGCTGGAATACATGTAATCGTTCGGTTATCCGGGAGGGCGCACCCTCCCAGGGTGCAACAGGACTTGCATTTCTTCCCAATCTGCGGTAATATAAGCATTACAACAGAAGCTGCTGCAAGGATGGAAAATGCCGCGCGGATTTTGTATGCGCTTACTGGCGCGTTTTCATGAACAGTAAGAGGAATTGCTATGAAAAGAGAACTAACGGAAGTTTATTGTGGAAATGGCCGGGGCAAGACCACACTGGCGATGGGACAGAGCCTTCGGGCGTCCGCTCTGGGGAAAAGCGTTATTATCATCCAGTTTTTAAAGGGAAATGAACGCCGGGAGCTGGACTTTCTGGAGGAACTGGACCAGTTGGACATTAAGATATTCCGCTTTGAGAGGATGGAGGCCTGCTACAACGATTTAAGTCCCCAGGAGCAGGACGAGGAGAAGCGCAATATCATCAACGGGCTGAATTTCGCCCGCAAGGTGGTAGCCACCCAGGAGTGCGATTTCCTGGTGCTGGATGAGATCCTTGGTCTTTTGGACAAGGGGATCGCCACGCCGGAGATGATCGGGGACATCCTGAAGCAGAAGGATGAGTCCATGCACATCATTATGACCGGACAGCGGATGACGAAAAGTCTGTTGGATTATGTGGACAGTGTGACCACCCTGAATACTACGGAAAACCCTTCGGCCCTCTAAGGGGGCAAAAGGGGCGTTCCCGGCAGGCAGGATGTGGCAGTTACAGAAGAAAGAGGAGGAAACAAAATGGCTATTTTTAAAGGAGCTGGCGTTGCGATCGTAACCCCTATGCACGAGGATGGAGCAGTGAATTACGAGAAGCTGGGAGAGCTTCTGGAGTACCAGATCGAGAACGGCACAGACGCCATCATCATCTGTGGGACTACCGGCGAGTCTTCCACCATGACACACGGAGAGCACCTGAAAACCATTAAGTACGCCATCGACAAGGTGGCCGGACGGATCCCTGTGATCGCGGGTACCGGCTCTAACTGCACGGAGACGGCCATTATGATGTCCAGGGAAGCGGCATCCTACGGCGCCGACGCCCTGCTGGTGGTGACTCCTTATTATAACAAGGCGACCCAGAAGGGCCTGATCCGCCATTACACCGCCATCGCCCAGGCAGTGCCGGAAACCCCCATCATCATGTACAACGTTCCCAGCCGCACCGGCTGCAACATCCAGCCGGCTACAGCCGTGACCCTGGTAAAGACGGTGAAAAACATCGTAGGCATCAAGGAAGCCAGCGGCGATATTTCACAGGTGGCGAACCTGATGGCTCTGGCGGACGGCTGCATGGAGGTTTACTCCGGCGAGGACGGACAGGTGCTTCCCCTTCTTTCCCTTGGAGGATTGGGCGTGATCTCCGTATTGTCAAACGTGGCGCCAAGGGAGACCCACGATATGGTTATGAAGTTTTTGGAGGGAGACACAGCAGGGGCCGCGCGGATCCAGTTGGACGCCATTCCCCTTGTGAACGCCCTGTTCTGTGAGGTGAATCCCATTCCCGTAAAGACAGCCCTGAACCTGATGGGAATGGAAGTGGGACCAACCAGGATGCCTCTTTGTGAGATGGAGCCGGAAAATGTGGAGAGGCTGAAGAAGGCCATGACAGATTTCGGCATCAAGCTGGCATAAAAGACAGAGAAAACAGGCAGGCCCTCTGCCTTGAAAGGAAGATACAGATGGTAAAACTTATTATGCACGGCTGCAACGGTCATATGGGCCAGGTGATCTCCCGTCTTGTGGAGCAGGATCCTGATGCAGAGATCGTGGCAGGGATCGACATTGCGGACCAGGGAAAGAATACGTATCCCGTATTTACAGATGTGAACGCCTGTCAGGTGGAGGCAGACGTTCTGATAGATTTTTCCACGGCAAAGGCGGCAGACGGCCTTTTGGACTACTGCGCCGGCCGGGGGCTCCCCATCGTCCTGTGTACTACGGGGCTTAGCCAGGAGCAGCTTGATAAGGTCGAGGAGACCTCTAAAAAAGTGGCGGTTTTAAAATCGGCCAATATGTCCCTTGGCATCAACACCCTGCTGAAGCTGATCCAGGACGCCGCTAAGGTCCTGGGAAAAGCAGGCTTTGATATGGAGATCGTGGAGCGCCACCATAAGCTGAAGCTGGACGCTCCCAGCGGCACGGCCCTGGCCCTGGCAGACAGCCTGAACGAGGCCATGGACCACAAGTATCACTACGTATATGACCGCAGCCAGAGACGGGAAATGAGAGACTCTATGGAGATCGGCATTTCCGCCGTCCGGGGAGGCACCATCGTGGGAGAGCATGAGGTGAT
>JAUNJL010000115.1 GCA_030533315.1 Eubacteriales bacterium | reverse complement strand
TAACAAATCCGGCAAATACAAAAAATCATATTTCTTTTTCCAATGAAACAGGTTATAATAGGGGCATATATTATTTATTTTACGGAGGTAACCATATGAATGGACGTATAGATTCCGGACTGGGACAAATTGTCATTGACACGGATGTCATCAGCACGTATGCGGGCAGCGTGGCCGTTGAGTGCTTTGGGATTATTGGAATGGCTGCCGTCAGTATGAAGGATGGTCTTGTAAAGCTTCTTCGCAGAGATTCTCTGCATCATGGGATCAACGTGCGGATCACGGATGAAAACAAGATCCGTCTGGATTTCCACGTGATCGTGGCTTATGGCGTGAACATCGGTACCATTGCGGACAATCTTGTGAGCAATGTGAAATATAAAGTGGAAGCCTTCACTGGCCTTGAAATCGATAAGATCAACATCTATGTAGAAGGCGTGCGCGCCATAGATTAGAAATAGAGGAGGAGCTTGTGGTGAGTAGACAGACCATAGATGCGAAATTACTGTCCAGAATGTTTTTGGCCGGAGCCAAGAATCTGGAGGCAAAGAAAGAGTGGATCAATGAATTGAACGTGTTTCCCGTACCTGACGGGGACACCGGCACGAATATGACGCTGACCATTATGGCGGCCGCATCAGAGGTGAGCGGCCTTCAGGAGCCTGACATGGAGACTCTTGCGAAGGCGATCTCCTCCGGCTCCTTGAGGGGAGCCAGGGGTAATTCCGGGGTGATCCTTTCCCAGCTTCTGCGAGGCTTCACGAAGGGCGTCAAAAAGCTGGACCGGCTGGACGCTCCGGCCATTGCGGCGGCGATGGAAAAGGGCGTGGAGACGGCTTATAAGGCAGTTATGAAGCCGAAGGAGGGTACCATCCTGACCGTGGCGAAGGAGGCCGCCATCAAGGCCGGCCAGATCGCCGAGGACAGCGATCAGCTGGAGCCCTTTTTTGAGGAGATCATCGATCATGCGGAGAAGACCTTGGCCAGGACGCCGGAGATGCTTCCCGTGCTGAAGGAGGCTGGTGTGGTGGATTCCGGGGGCCAGGGCCTTTTGGAGGTCTTTCGGGGCGCCATGGATGGATTTTTGGGAAAGGAGATCGACTATACCCAGTTTGTTCCTTCCGCAGGCGGGGCAGGCGTGACGAAGATCTCTCCCCAGGCGGAGGCGGACATCAAGTTCGGCTACTGCACGGAGTTTATCATTTTGCTGGACAAGCCTCTTTCTGATGTGGAGACTCACAGCTTCAAGAAATTCCTGACCTCCATCGGCGATTCCATCGTCCTGGTGGCTGATGAGGAGATCGTGAAGGTTCATGTTCATACCAATCATCCGGGTCAGGCCATTGAGCGGGCGCTTACCTACGGCGCCCTTTCCCGCATGAAGATCGACAATATGCGGGAGGAGCATCAGGAGAAGCTGATCAAGGACGCCAACCGTCTCGCCAGGGAGCAGGAGGCCGCCGAGAAGAAGGCTTTTGCGGAGCCGCCGAAGGATACCGGCTTTATCTCCGTCTCGGTGGGGGAGGGCTTGTCCGCCATCTTTAAGGAGCTGGGCGTGGATTATCTGATCGAGGGAGGTCAGACCATGAATCCCAGCACGGAGGATATGCTGAATGCCATCAGCCAGGTCAATGCGAAGACGATTTACATCCTTCCGAATAACAAGAACATCATCCTTGCTGCCAATCAGGCAAGGGATCTGACGGAGGACAAGGAGATCGTGGTGGTTCCCACCAAGACCATACCTCAGGGTATCTCTGCCTTGATCGGCTTTGTGCCGGAGCGGGATCCCCAGGAGAATCTGGAGTCCATGATGGAGGCCGTGTCCATGGTAAGGACCGGCCAGGTCACCTATGCGGTGCGGGATACCCGGGTGGATGAGAAGGAGATCCATGAGGGGGATATCATGGGGATCGGTGACAAGGGCATCCTGGCCGTGGGAAAGGGCCGGAAGAACATCGCCAGGGAGACGGTGGAGGCCATGATGACGGAGGATGCGGAGGTCATCAGCATCTATTACGGAGAGGATGTGGCAGAGGAGGATGCGGACGTCCTGGCCGGAGAGCTTCAGGAGGCTTATCCCGACTGCGAGGTGGAGGTCAATTACGGCGGCCAGCCTATTTATTACTATATTATTTCTGTAGAATGAGGTGCGTGTTTGCGGAAAAATGGCTGTTTTTCCGCAGAGGAGTTTCCCTGCAAAGAAGAGGATTGCTTTTTGAGCAGGGGTGTGTTTCTGCGGGAGGCTGGATCGTTTCCTCCGCAGGGGAGCGTTTCTGCAGGAGACGGACCGTTTCCTCAGGGGAGAATTTGTTTTTATATGGGGCGAAAAGGCGGGAGAGTGCTTCCGCCTTTTGTGTTTTCCCAGCGGGAAGGCCCCTTTGGGAGGTATCATGAGTTTATCATTGAGGGAGTTAAAGGGAGTGGGTGAAAAAACGGAGAAGCTGTTTCAAAAGGTGGGCGTGCGTACCACCCAGGAGCTTCTTCATTATTATCCCAGAAATTACGACGTTTATGAGGAGCCAAGGCCTATCCGGGAAATCAAGGAGGGGTGCGTGGCCACCATATCCTGTACCGTTGTCACCACCGTCCGCATGAACCAGGCCAGAGGGCTTCAGATCCTTACGATCACCGGGGCGGATGCCACGGGCAGGCTGCCGGTGGTGTGGTTCAATGCGCCGTATCTTCGGACTACCCTGAGAAAGGGCAGCGTGTTTGTGTTTCGGGGACGGGTGGTACGGCGGCAGAACGGGTTGAAAATGGAGCACCCGGAGATCTTTACCCCTGCCGCCTATCAGGAGCTGCTGCACAGTCTTCAGCCTATCTATGGGCTGACGGCAGGGCTTTCCAACAAGACGGTGGTCAAGCTGGTTCGGCAGCTGCTTGAGGAAAAGAGTCTGGTGACAGAATTTTTGCCGGAGGATCTTCGGGAGCGTTTTCACCTGGCGGAGGAGAATTATGCGCTGCAGGCTATCCATTTTCCCGGCAGCATGGAGGAGCTTCTCACGGCCAGGAAGCGTCTTGTGTTTGATGAATTTTTACTGTTTATCCTGGCGATTCAGATGCTGAAGGATAAAGCGGAGGAGGCGAAGAATGTTTATCCCATGAAGCCGGTATGGGCGACGGAGGAGATCATCGAGAGTCTCCCTTACACCCTGACCAGGGCTCAGGAGAACGTGTGGAGGGAGCTGGAGCGGGATCTTTGCAGTCATTCCCTCATGTCCAGGCTGATCCAGGGGGACGTGGGGAGCGGAAAAACCATCCTGGCCTTTCTTGCCATGATCCTTACGGCCAAGAATGGCTATCAGGCGGCTTTGATGGTGCCGACGGAGGTGTTGGCAAGGCAGCACTATGAAGCGCTCATTCAGCTTCTTTCCGGGTGTCCCCAGGAGGGGCTTTCTCCAGTGCTTCTCACCGGCTCCACGGGAGCGAGGGAAAAGCGGGAGATCTACCGGCAGATACAGACGGGGGAGACAAGACTGATCGTGGGGACCCATGCCCTGATCCAGGAGAAGGTGGTTTATGAGAAGCTGGCTTTGGTGATCACGGATGAGCAGCACCGTTTTGGCGTTCGCCAGAGGGAGGCTCTGACCACTAGGGGGAATCCGCCTCACGTGCTGGTGATGAGTGCCACTCCCATTCCCCGGACTCTGGCCATCATCCTTTACGGTGATTTGGATATTTCCATTATTGACCAGCTTCCCGCATCCCGGCTGCCTGTGAAAAACTGTGTGGTGGGGCCGGCTTATCGTCCGAAGGCTTACGCCTTTATACAAAAGGAGGTGGAGCAGGGGAGGCAGGCCTACGTCATCTGCCCGATGGTGGAGGAGAGTGAGGGGATGGACGGGGAAAATGTGACGGACTATACTCGAAGGCTTCGGGAGGTACTTCCCTCTCACATGGTAGTGGAGGCTCTTCATGGAAAAATGAGGGCGTCACAGAAGAATGAGATCATGGAGGCTTTTGCCCATGGGAGGATCCATGTGCTGGTTTCCACGACTGTGGTGGAGGTGGGGGTGAATGTGCCGAATGCCACGGTGATGATGGTGGAAAATGCGGAGCGTTTCGGTCTTGCCCAGCTCCATCAGCTGAGAGGACGGGTGGGAAGGGGGGCTTATCAATCTTACTGTATCTTCCTTCAGGGAAACGAGGAGCCGGAGACAAGGAAGCGTCTGGAGATCCTTAATCATTCCAACGACGGCTTCTACATCGCCGGGGAGGACCTGAAGCTTCGAGGGCCGGGAGACCTTTTCGGGATCCGTCAAAGCGGGCTTCTGGAGTTTCGCCTGGGGGATATTTACAATGATTCTGATGTTTTAAAGGCGGCCAGCCAGGCGGTTTCTCAGATCCTGGAGCTGGATCCCATGCTCACTTTGCCCCAAAACAGGGCTCTTTTTCAGCGATTGGAGGCATATATGTCTGAAAAGCTGGAAAGTCTTAGTCTTTGAGATGGCTCTTTCGCACCAAAGGACAGGGGTATATTCCGATGTTTTCAGCCTATTTCACAAAAAATCTCATTTTTGCTTGATTTTAGCCTTTGTGCAGAAAGAAAAACTTGCAAAAAGGGCAAAATGGTAGTATTCTATCCGGGTATGAAATATTCTTTTAACTTTAAGGAGGAGGCTTATATGGCTACTAAGAGAACTGTAAAAAGAGCAGAAACCATGGCTGCCAAAGGGGCTGAGAAGGAGGCTGCCGTTAAGGCTGCAGAACCGGCTGCAAAGGAGACGACTGTGAAGGCTGAGCCTGCAAAAGCAGAAGCTGTCAAAGAGCCTGCCGCTCCAAAGAGAACTGCTGCAAGAAAGCCGGCCGTAAGTGTGGAACCGGCAAAGACCGCCGTGTATCTTCAGTTTATGGGCAAGGAGGTTCCCATCAAGGAGATCGTTGCGAATGTGAAGAAGGTCTGGACGGATGAGATGGGCAAGAAGGAGTCCGAGATCGATGATCTGAAGGTGTATTTGAAGCCGGAGGAGAACAAGGCATATTACGTGATCAACGATGATGCTGCCGGGTCTGTGGAGCTTTGATTTTGTTCCTTGTTTTCCATAGGCATTCACGTGATGGGCGGGGGGTATCCCGGCTCTTCGATGATATATGAAAAATGAAGCACGAAGTGATCTGTGTTTGGATCCGGATGAGGAGAGGACAGCGAGGGCTGCCCTCTTTTTGGGTTGTGCGGATCCTTCCAAAAGCCTGGAGACAGTGTTCATCTGTCTTCGGGTTTTTTCTTTTGTCTTTACGGGGAAAGAGGGGTGGCGAGACTTGTTTTTTAGAACAAAATGTAGTATATTGATACTGTAAAAGTAGGGGTAATGGTGGGGCGGGGTGAGGGGGAAATGTGAAAAAATTATAAATGTGAAAAAATTATAAAGTTCTTGCGCCGGGAAAATTCTTGTGGTAGTGTAGGTGGTAACAGATCTAAGGAAATTTCTATGT
>JAUNJL010000003.1:6787-89221 GCA_030533315.1 Eubacteriales bacterium | reverse complement strand
CCGGAGCTGATCCGAAGCATCACCAATCTGGTTTACAGTTTCCCGCATTATGTAAACGTTGTGCAGAAATGGCTGGACTCCATCATCGCCAGAGGCTGGAACCTGGACGCCGACGCCATAGACATGGTGGAGGCTTATTCTTTGGAGGCCCAGAATTATCTGACCACGACCCTTCTTCCCCAGCTCCAGGGAATGCTGAAGAACATTTCCTCCGGGCTGTTTGACGTGTTTATCTTCCTGAAGAATTTTATCATCGGAGCCATCGTCTCCGTCTATATCCTGGCGGACAAGGAGGGGTTTGTGGCAAAGGGAAAAATGATCGCCTACGCCATGTTTCCCACGGAGAGGGCCAACTTCGTCATCCACGCCATGCGCTTTACCAGCCAGACCTTTATCGGGTTTATCAGCGGAAAGATCTTAGATTCTGCCATCATAGGCGTGCTCTGCTATATAGGGATCTCCCTCATGAACATGCCTTACGTGATCCTGGTCAGCGTGGTCGTGGGAGTGACCAACGTGATTCCCTTCTTTGGGCCATACCTGGGGGCCATTCCCTGTATCATCCTGATCCTGCTGGTGGATCCCCTGAAGGCGTTGTATTTCGCCTTGTTCATCCTGGCCCTGCAGCAGTTTGACGGGAATATTTTAGGGCCCATGATCCTGGGCGAGTCCACCGGGCTGTCCAGCTTCATGGTCATTGTGGCCATCCTCGTCGGAGGGGGCGTCTTTGGCATCCCGGGAATGATCATCGGCGTTCCCGTGTTCGCCGTGTTCTACGCCGCCTTCCGAAAGCTGATCCGGCTGATCCTTGCGGGGAAGGATATCCCCAACGACGAGGAGGTCTACCGGGATATGGACTGCCTGGACAGCGTGACCAAGGAGAGGATTCCCATGCCCAAGGAGGAGCGGCACAAGGAGGACAAGAGGGCAAAACGTACCATGCTTCTGGAGTTTCTCATGACCATTTTGGTTTCCTTAAGGAAGGTGGGGATTCTTTTGTGGCGCTATTTGAGGAGGGGCTGGAGCTTCCTGCAGGGGAAGGTGGGAGAGTGGTACGGCCTTTACCAGAAAAAAAGAGAGGAAAAGAAGGAGAAGGAACGATCATGAAGCTTTTGATCCAAAGAGTCAGCCATGGAGAGGTTTCCGTGGATGGAAATATCGTTGGGAAGATCCAGAAGGGCTTTCTCGTCTTTGTGGGTATCAGCAAGACGGATACCAGGGAGACGGCGGATAAGTATCTGAAGAAGCTGATCGGGCTTCGGATTTTTGAGGACAGCCAGGGCAAGACCAATCTGTCCCTGGCCGACGTCAACGGGGAGCTTTTGATGATCTCCCAATTTACCCTGTATGCCAACTGCAAAAAGGGGAACCGGCCCAGCTTTATCGAGGCCGGTGATCCGGAGATGGCCCAGGAGCTTTATTCTTATATGGTGGATAGGGCCAGGGAGCAGATCCCCGTTGTGGAGCAAGGGATCTTCGGTGCAGATATGAAGGTAACCCTGGAAAATGACGGTCCCTTTACCATTCTTTTGGATGACGGCCTGCTGTAGGTGATAGCAGCAAGGCCGTTTCCTTTGGATGTCTTTACAAATCATATGAAACTGTTTGAGATGGGGCGGGCTTTCTTTGGAAGGCCCTTATGGGCTGTATGAGGCTGTGGGAGACGGGGTTCGGTATGGATGGATATCTATACGACAAACCCGAGTTTTTCAAATAGATCTAGCCAAAACACCCCCCTCTCGGCCAATATGGAGGTTCCACTGCCATGAACAATGAAAAAACCACTTACCGTGAGCAAACGGATGTTGAGAATATTTTGAAGCTTCGTGAGGTTTTAAAAACGCTCCCGCCGTTTTGCAGGGATTATTTCCGCGCCATGGACGCCGTCACAACCACGAAAACCAGAATCTCTTATGCCTATGATATCCGAATCTTTTTTCAGTTCCTTTTGGATGAAAACCCGGCCTTTTCCCACTGCTCCATGAGCGACCTGACCGTGGACGTCCTGGATCAGATCAAGGCTCTGGATCTTGAGGAATATACAGAATATTTGAAGGTTTACCGAAGCGGCGAACGCCTGGAAACCAACGGGGAACGGGGGGTAAAACGAAAGCTGTCCTCCCTCCGCAGCTTTTATGCTTATTATTACAAGAGGGAAATGATCACCACCAATCCCACGGTGCTCATCGACGTGCCGAAGATCCACGACAAATCCATCGTCCGCCTGGATGCCGATGAGGTGGCCCTCCTTCTGGACCACATCGAGCACTGCGGGGACAGCCTCACCGGCCAGCGGCGGGTCTATTATGAAAAAACGAAGGAACGGGACCTGGCCCTTGTGACTCTTCTTCTGGGGACAGGGATCCGTGTGTCCGAGTGCGTGGGCCTTGACGTGGAGGACGTGGATTTTAAGAATAATGGAATCCGTGTGACCCGAAAGGGAGGCAACGAGATGGTGGTTTATTTCGGCCCGGAGGTGGAAAAGGCCCTGAAGGCTTATCTGGAGGTGCGAAAATCCATCACTCCCCTGACCGGCCATGAGCATGCACTCTTCTATTCTTCCCAGCGCCGCCGCATGGGAGTTCAGGCGGTGGAAAATCTGGTAAAAAAATATGCGAAGGCGGTCACCACCACCAAAAAAATCACCCCCCATAAGCTGCGCAGCACCTACGGCACCGCTCTTTACCAGGAGACCGGCGATATTTACCTGGTGGCAGACGTTTTGGGCCACAAGGACGTGAATACCACCAAAAAGCACTACGCCGCCCTGGACGACGCCAGACGGCGCAAGGCGGCCACGGCGGTACGCCTGCGGGAGGAGGAAGCTTGAGCCGTTGAAAAATGTCCTGTATCCAAATAGTGAGAGAAGCCCTAAAGGCTTCTCTCACCTACAACTGCGGCCTCTTTTTTCTGAAAGCCGCCCCATCTCTGATTATGCCATGAATATTGGCCCTATCCTGATCTTGTTCTGAATATCACGTCATTTGACCTTTACCGTTACCACCACCTTTTTCGACCCGGATTTCACGGTGATCCTTGCTTTCCCTTTTTTCAATCCCTTTACCACGCCCTTGGATGTCACGGACGCAATCTTCTTATTGGATGAAGTGTACGTGACCTTCTGTCCGGAGGTGATGGGATTTCGCACGGGCTTGATGGAATAGGTTTTTCCCTTTTTCAGGGAAATGGATTTCTTGGGTACGGTAAGCTTCTTCGTCTTTACAATCCCCTTTTGCACCCGGACGGTCACCTTCAAGGTCTTCCCACTTTTCAGCACAGCAGAAATAACTGCCTTTCCCGTCTTTTTGCCGGTAACCTTTCCCTTTTTGGAGACGTAGGCTACCTTGGGATTGCTGGACTTCCAGCGTTTTACTTTATCTCCCCGGGAAAGCCTTCTCACTTTCAAGGCAATTGATTTGCCTCGCTGCAAGGGAAGCGTTCCCGACACATTCAATACGGGTTTTTTCGTCTTTGTCTTCTCCTTGCTATCCGGCTTGTATGGGTCTCCATCCAAATTGTATGGATCCAGGGTATAAAGATACATATGCTTTCCATCTGTGGTATACCACTTCACCAATCCATCTGAGGCGTAGATGGGCTGACAATCAGACAGCTGCAGCGTGTCGGATTGGGCAATGTCAGAGGTGATGTTTGCCTGCCCATCCATCGTGACCATCCTTGTGGAGTAGCTTTTGTTGGACGGGCGGTACTCCGTCCACATAAGGAGAAATTGATAGTCGTTCAGTTTTACAAGCTGGGGCGTCCCAATTGCTACAGAATCACTTTTTGTATAATTGGTGATCTGTTTCGTACTTTGAGAGGTCATGGATTTCGAGATGACGCTCACATAAATGTTGGTGTTTCCTGCCTTGTAAGCGGCCTCAGAGGTCATGTCCCGAGAGCTGAAAGCAATCAGACAATTCTCACCGGAAAGCTCAAATCCTCCCACAGTAACACCGGTGTAGTTGTCTCCTATCTTTCCGAGGATTTTGTGAGCGTACACGCCGGAAATTTCTGTAATATCGCCTCCGACATCTGCTCTGGAGAGTGAAATCGCCCTTGGATAGGCATCGCCGTGGTCTACCCGGAAAACATAACGGTCATCTGTCTTCACAAATTGGTTGAAGGAATGGCTGACATACCCGGCAGCTGCAAAATTCATGACACGATAATATGACTGCTGCTCTTTCATGGTGGATTGGTAAATCACGTACGTCATATTTGCCTGATGATTAAGGCCGTCATCGGAGGCATACATTTCATGACAAGTATGAATATACAAGAGATCTCCGGCCTCCGCCATCCTAAGAGAGCCTGCGTCAAAAGGAAAACTCGTGTTATTTCCATAAAAACGGCAGTCGCCAAGCCGTATCCAGTCATGAGAATACTTTACCACTCTCATGATCTCTACTTGATCGGATTCTTTTGGATTGTTCTGGCCGAAAACCAGGTAATTGGCAGATTTTCCATGATAAAAACCGCCGAAAAGAGGAAGTTCCTTTTCCAGAGATTTTTCATTGGTTCTGCGTCCCTTTGTATTGTACTCTTCAACAAGGACCCTGTCTTTCCTGTTGTATTCCACGCGGCACAGACTTTTATCCGTTTTTTCGTAGAGGTAGGAGTTCACCACAGATGACCAGTTACTATTGCTGTAGGAATTTTCATGCAGATTATTACTGATGGTACCGTCGCAGCTAAATACATCTTCCCGTTTCCCTTTCTTTTCGGAGACTACTTGAATCCTTTTTTGAACCTTTCTCCCAAATGCAGCGGCGGTGATGACAGCACTCCCTTTTTTCCAGGCGCTTACACACCCCTGGTCTGTCACGGACAGGATTTTGGGGTCACTGGAGGACCATTCACATAAGGGAGCGTAAGGCGCATCGCAATCCAGATTTATTTGGCTGTACTCTCCCACTTTCATGGTATCCGGGCCGCTGATGGACAACTGACTCACATCTCCCCAAAGAACGGACTCTATGTAAAATTGGGAATCCTTTTTCTCTACCAGGATCAGTTGCTTCCCCATCCAGAACATGTCAAAAACAGGGTATTTTGTTGTATAGCTGGCCAACGCCTCCCCGGTGGCAAGATCATACTCATTTATCAGACAGTTGTTTTCGTAAAGAAGGAGTCCATGATGCCCACTGTGGTAAACTGCACGGACACCGACACTCCCTTCATCATAGTAGCCCCCTTCCGCTTCGATCGCATCTCTGGAGAACTCCATATGCACCTTCAGGCCGCCATTGGCCGTATCCAGAACCTGAACCAGGTTGTAAAGAGAGCTGACGGCTACAAGATATCGTCCGGCAAGCAGAGCTGCACTGTTTCGGTGAGCACGGTAACCATACTGGCACAGATAAAGAATCGTATCTGCACTTTTCGTATCTCCGTCTTGATCTGTGATTTGATAATTTGTTTTCATGGTAATGACGTTGTCAGTGACGTTTCCCATAAAGAGGGCATGGCCAGGATGAGAGTAGCCCCAATAGAACCAGTCATACTCCGCTTCCACGTAAAAATTGCCGGTGGCGCCATCGAATGCGTTAAAGCGGAGAATCTTACTGGGAACGGCAGCATTGGAAATGGGGGCTCCTTCCTTTGTAAAAAGGCAGATTCCGTGAGAGCCATCCTTTTTGGTGCCTGCCAGATAGACCCGTCCAAGTGCATCTGCTCCAACCGCAGAAAAGGTATCCTCCGTTGATCGGATCGTACCTGTTATCCTTCTGGATATAAGGTCGTAAATCTGGCACGTATCCATGCTTGCTACGTAAAGCAGGTTTTGATCGCTGTAAGTACTGACGACATCCTGAAAGGTGTACAGGGGATACATCACTCTGGTGGAAAGGGAATAAAAATACAGATGGCTGTCTGAAAACACATAGATCCCGTTTTTTCTTTCACAGGGAATCTGCAAAAAGTCCTTACTAATATTTTCAAAAGGTTCACCGGAACCAAATGCAAAGCTGTCCACATTGGGCTGGGAAACCTCTCCTATGACGGTAAACTCCTTTTGGGCCTGATAGGCACCGTCTATGCTGGTAACCGTGATTACGGCCTTTCCCGGGCTGTTACCTGTCAGTGTCCCGTCCGGCATCACATCCGCTATGGCTCCATCGCTGCTCTCCCAGAAAAATCCCACAGTATAAATGGGACTGATGCTGGGCCGAAGCTGTATGCTTCCTCCAACGGTCACAGTATCGGTATCACAAGCGATGGATAAGGCACAAACGCCAGGATCTGTGGTGTCTAGATTGACCCACTGGAACTTATCAGATGACACTGTGCTTCGGATGTTTTCCCATCCTTCTGCTGAAAAACTGCAGTACACATGGAGCTTTTCTGCTCTTGAATTGGTGCAGGTGGCAAAATTGCTGCCCATATAAGAAGGAAACACTGGCGCCTTTCCCAGGAAGACCAGATGCTCAAGCTGATAAAAGGAAGATAAGCTTCTATCGCCTATTTCTTCCAGGCCCGAGGGAAGATACAAACTGATCAGATTGCGGTTGTATGCAAAGGCAGAGGGATGGATTGCAGTTACCGTTTCCGGGATACGAAGAGTCTCCAGGGAACAAAAGTCCGGCACATGGATCAGCATGGTCTTGTCTTTATTATATAAAATTCCGTTTTCAGACAGATAGGACGGATTATCCCCATCCACTTCAATAGACTTCAGCTCATCCCATCTGGCAAGCACTTCTGTGGGAAAGCTGGTCAGATTCTTTTTGATGTGCAGTTCTTGAATGGAGGAGGTACGGGAAAACCCTCTGTTGTCTACCAATGTCAGGCTTTCAGGAAGAGAGAGGCTTTCCAGATAATAAAAATCGGAAAAACCATACGTTCCCACCTCGGTAATCCCCTCACAAAGAACAAGATTTTTCACCTGGCTGGAATAGATCCCGTAGCTGGCTGTGTCTGAGGAATTGCTGTAGCTTCTGTCTGGAATCCTACCTGTCCCGGATAAGGTCAATGTATTTGTAGCCGAATCATAATTCCAGGAAATGGTTTCCGAGCAGACACCAGAAGCACTGGGCAAAGAGGAATCTGCAGAGACAAAAGCCATCTCTGGCATATGATCCTCAAAAGGTACCTCTTGCTCCGTATTTTCTTGGAAGAATATATCGGTAGAGACCGCTTCCTCTCCTATGATTTCTTCTGGAGAAGCTTCACCCTCCGATCCATCAGGAAATCTGCTTTCCAGCGGTGTATCCACTTCCTCAAATGTCCCTGTTTCATCTGGGATATCCAGTTCTTCAGCTTCAGGCTCAGGTATATCGGCGTCATCTTCTTCCGGAGATATTTCTTCCGGGACAGCCCCCTGTGCCTCATCCCAGTTATTCAAATCCGGAACGGTCTCTTCCTGGGGACCCTCGTTGGAACGGTCTTCCTCCGGCGAATCGGTAAACCAGGCACTCTCCTGCTCTTCAGAGGCCGTAGTCTCAGTCTCTTCTGATCCAAACATATCCTGTGCACAGACAAAAGTCGTTCCACAAGGCTGGAGTCCGAGGGTCAATGCCAAAATCCCTGCCAGTATTCTCTTTTTCATATGTGTTCCTCCTTGCATGTATTCCATAGCATTCGATATCAAAAGTGATCGTTTGGACGACTCAAGCAGTCTATTTTTTAAAGTAAAAAGGGGCACAGCCACAATCACCGTCGGTACCATGCCCATGCCCCCTAAAACATCCTATGTAGTTGTAAAAGAAATGGAATAACTTACAATGCCACGGAAATCTTGTCCTGCAATGTCTCTGGAATCTCTTCTTTATCGAGGGACATGCTGACGATGATGGTGATCCCAAAGGATTCTCCGATCTTGTCCAGCTGTGACAGGGTGTCTGTCACGTCCTTGTCCTCCAGATTGGCTACCTTCAAGAAGCTGTCCAGATAAATCTGCTCTAAATCGTGGTCCTGGGAGATGATGCCGCAGATAAAACCGACAAATTCGTCCGCATTCTTCACAGGGTATGCGGACACATTGATGAGACGTACCTTATTGTTCAGCTCGTACATGTGCTTGGTACTCTTGTCCAGATAAACAATGCTTCCGTTTACTTCTTTCACTGCACTGTTCACTCTGTCCAACAGTACCTTCGTCTTCCCTTTTCCTTTCCTTCCTACAATCAGTTCTACCATGCTGTTTTCCTCCTTAGACATATATAATATTCATTTTCACCAAAAAGCTTATATAAGATGTTTCAATTATAGTGCATTTTATCATAAATAGCAATCCTTATTTCACAAAAAAAATAACTTTTCAAGGATTTTTTGGACCGCAATCCTCCAATATGCCCCGAAAGCCGCAGAAAATCAGGGGTTTCGGCAGTATCACGCAAGGGAGTTGATGTTCTGCAGCAGGGTGTTCATCTGCTGGTAAAGGTCTCCCTTCGTGTCTGCCCCCATGACGATGGAAACAAAAGGCTTTCCGTAGGCGTTCTGGCAAAGGAGGGCGAGACAGTTGCCTGCGTCGCTGGTGGTTCCTGTTTTCCCTCCCAGGATGACCACGTCTCTGGGAGCGGAGGCCTCACCGGTGAGGTAATGGTCCGTGGCGTCCAGCACCGTGCTCGCCACGGAGCCGTCTCCCCTTGTATACTCCACGGTATAGGAAGGAAGCTGGGTGATCCTGGTGAACTCCGGATACTCCAGCGCCTCCTTCAGCATCAGGTAGATGTCGTAGGGGGTGGTGTAATGTGCTTCATCGTGAAGGCCGTGGGGATTGGTAAAGTGGGTGCCGGTACAGCCCAGCTGGGCGGCACAGCTGTTCATCATGTCCACGAAGCCCTGGGTGCTCCCCCCCACATACTGGGCGATGGCCGACGCCGCATCGTTCCCGGAGTAGACCAAAAGACAGTTCAGGAGCTGATCCATGGTCACCTTGTCTCCCGGTGCGAAGCCGCATACCTGAGAGCCCTCCTCCAGGGTCACGTTTTCCTCCGTGATCGCCACCGTATCGCTCATGTTCCCATATTTCAGCGCCAATATGGCCGTCATGATCTTGGTGATACTGGCAGGGTACACCCTGTCGTGAGCGCCCTTGGCAAAGAGGACCCTTTTGCCGCTCAGATCCAGGAGAACTCCCTCCTGACTTTCTCCCAGGGACACTCCCTCCAAAGGTACGTCTTCTGTCACCACGCAGAGATCCTTGGCAAACCCATCTGCCTTCAGGGCGTCGGAAATACCCAGGCTCCCCTCAAACTCCCGGAAGCTTCGGTACATCTCCACCGGTTCCTCAAAAAACAGCCCTCCGTTCAGAAGATAGATCGCACCGCCGCCGAAAGCACAGAGAGCCCCCAGGAGGCACAGAAGCAACAGGGTGCTGCGCACCCGTCTTCTGCGCATCCGTTTCATCCGGGCCCTCTTTGCAGGTGATCTTCTGGCCTGAGGACTGCCCTTTCTCTTTGCTGTCATAAGTATTCCTCTTTCTCGTAGATTTCTTTTCGTTTTAATTCTTTATTGTAAGCGCTGCTTTGAAGGCCAACGTTCAGCACAAGACCCATGCCGATAAAAAGGCTGATCAGAGAGGTCAGGCCATAGCTGACAAAGGGAAGAGGCGTTCCCGTATTGGGGGATGCGCCCGTGGCCACGCAGATGTTCAGGAAGCTTTGGATGGCAACGATACTCCCCACGCCGCAGCAGAGGATCTTTCCCGCCAGATCCTTTGCCCGAAGGCTCATTCGGATGCATTCCAGGCAGATGGAGAGGAGGAGAAAGACGATCAGGCTGCAGCCTATAAAGCCGTACTCCTCTCCTGCCACCGCAAAAATAAAGTCCGTCTGGTTTTCCGCAACAAAGTTTCCCTTGTTGACGGAGGATACGTCCTCGTCTCCAGCAAGCCGCTTTCCGATCAGCTCACCGGAGGCTATGGCAGTTTTGGAATTGTTCTGCTGTTCAATGTCGTCAGAATACTCCTCATTCTCCGGGTAAAGAAAGGACATGATACGGTTCCTCTGATAATCCCGGATCAGCTTCTGATCCGGCTGGACCACAATGGACAGGAAAATGATGACCAGAGGGATGGCGATCAGGATGGCCCCGCCGATGATTTTGTAGTTCAGCCCGGCAATGTACACAAGGATGGCAAACACCAGGGCGACGGTGATGGTATTTTTCATGTCCGGCTGCTCGTAGATCAGGACCAGGGGGAGGGCCAGGAGCAGCGCCGCCTGGCTCAGCACCTTGAAGGTATTCAGATCCTCCTCATGCTCCATGAAGAACTTTGCAAAAAACAGAATGATGATGATCTTGGAAAGCTCCGTAGGCTGGAAGCGGAAGGATCCGATCTTGATCCATCTGGCAGCTCCGTTGGCGCTGTCCCCCAAAAGGCGGACCGCCAAAAGCATGGCCACGTTTGCCCCGTACATGATCCACTGGAAATTCAAGATCCAGGAATAATCAATGAGGGAGAGAATGACCATCACCGTCACTCCCATGAGGAGGCCTGCAATCTGCTTGTTTCTCAGATCCGCCCTGGCGGTGGACACAAGGAGCACGCCGATGGAGCTGATGGCAAGGAGCAGCACCACAAGTCTGAAATTGTAAAATCGCAGCTTATACTGTTTTAACATGAATTATCTGTCATCCTTCTTCATAAGCACTGGGATCGAGGCCAGGAGCGTCAAAGGCTCCTGGGAGATCTGCAGCTCTACCTGATCTTCTTTTATGGTAACGTATTTTTTCACCGTATGTATCAAATCATTGCGGAGCATTTTCATCATTTGGGGCGAGCATTCCATCCGCTCAGACAACAGGAGAAGCTTCATCCTGTCCCTGGCATAGCCGGCGGACCGGCGCTTTTCTCGAAATAAGGATTTCATGGTCCTCTCCCCTTTCACCTTAGGACTGCCTTTTCCACAGACTTCCCAGACGCTTCAGAAATCCCTTCTTCTGGCGCAGATCCCCGAAGGGAACCTCCTCTCCCATTAGGCGGCGGCAGATATTTCGGTATTCCTCTTCCGCCTGGCTGCTTTTTCCGGAGAGAGGTTCCCCCTGGTTGGCTGCCACCACAATCTGTTCGTCATCCAGGATGGTTCCCACCAGATCCACCGACAGGATCTCCAATACGTCCTCCACGGACATCATGTCCCCTCTTGCGATCATGTCCGGCCTGAGGCGGTTGATGATCAGCCGGATATCCCGCAGGTCATTGGCCTCCAGAAGGCCGATGATCCGATCGGCATCCCGGATGGCGGAAACCTCCGGCGTGGTCACCACAAGGGCCTTGTCCGCACCGGCGATGGCATTTTTGAAGCCCTGTTCGATACCCGCCGGGCAATCCAGGAGAACAAAGTCGAACTCTTCCCGAAGGCTCTGGGTAAGCTTGATCATCTGCTCCGGGGAGACGGCGGACTTGTCCTTCGTCTGGGCGGAGGGAAGAAGACAGAGCTGGGGGTGGCGCCGATCCTTGATCAGGGCCTGGCGCAGCCGGCAGCTGCCGTTCACCACGTCCACCAGATTGTAGACGATCCTGTTTTCCAGTCCAAGGACCACGTCCAGGTTCCGCAGGCCGATGTCGGTATCCACCACCACCACCTTTTTTCCCATCATGGCCAGTCCCGTCCCGATGTTCGCAACGGTGGTGGTCTTCCCCACCCCGCCTTTTCCGGATGTAATGACAATGACTTCACTCATGTTCCCTGATTCCTCCTAAACAATTTGTCCATATATCCTGGCAGTCTCTTTGGTATCTTAGTCATTGGAGGTTTCGCTGATGTCGCTGGCCGCGATCCCGGTCACAATAGACTCTTTATCTGCCAATTCAAAAATGTATTTAAAAATATCGTTGGCTGCAAGGCAGGCGTTTCCAGAGGTGTAGCCGTTGGCGATACGGATGGCCAAGGCGTATTGAGGCTCCGAGACCGGCCCGTACCCAATGAACAGACCGTGGTTGGGATGGTAGATGTCCACCTCAGCCGTACCTGTCTTGCCGGCCACGGCGATACCGAGACCGTTAAACTGCTCGTGGGTCTGCACGACCCGATACATTCCGTCCTGGATATCCGCCCACACATTGTCTGGAACCTGGGACATCACACTGTCGATCTCCGTGTCGTAGGACTGGATCACCTGTCCGGAGGGGTCTGTCACCCGATCCAGAAGGCTCAGCTCAAAGACCGTGCCGGAGGTGGCCAGGGCGGCCGCATATCTTGCCAGCCCCACGGTCGTATACAGGTGGTTGCCCTGTCCGATGTAGGACGGGACGGCGTTTACATTGGAGACCTGGGGCGTGACCTCTGTGATCTCGATACCGGTCTTGCGGTCCAGGCCAATGAGTGAGGCGTACTGCTGCAGCTTCGTAAGGCTTTGGTTTTCGGAAAACTGGTTTTCTGAATTTTTGCCAAGCTGGAAGCCGATCATGTTGAAATAGTAGTTGCAGGACTGCTCGATGGCCGTCCGGATCTCCAAGGAACCGTGGCCGTACTTGTTCCAGCAGTTGATGGGCGGCGTCACGTATTCAAAGGAACCGGTGCATTCGATGTAGGTATTTTCGTCCACCACGTTTTCCATCATCCCGGCGATGGCCGAAAGAGGCTTTAGGGTGGAGCCGGGAGCCGTGGCCTGCTGGGTAGCCTTGTTGAAAAAGGGACTGGACCTGTCCAGGGCCAGCTTGGAGTAATAAGCGGTATCCATGTTGTTGGTCAGACGGTTGTTGTCATAGCCTGGATAGGATACGCAGGCCAGAGCCTTGCCGGTGTGGATATCCACCACCACGGCGGAGGCCGAGCAGGGCTCCAGGGCCAGCTGCGCAGGCTCGATCTCCAGGCTGTAGATCTTGTTGATGATAAAATCATAGGCCCCCATGGCGCCGGATGCCAGGCTTTCATATACCCCGTCGCTTTTGGAGAGAACTCCCTGCTCATAGAGGATGAGACACAGCTCCTGGCCGGAGATGGTATCCTCCTGGAGCATGTATTTGTACAGAAGCTTGGAAAAGCCGTTGTCCGTCTCCAGATACTGGGTGATATAGTCCGTCAGGCACTGGTATACCTCCTGGGAATCCAGGTATTCTCCCTGGGGGGATATCTTGGAGATATCGATCCAGTTCTGGCTGGTGGCGTAGGTGAGGTACTCCTTCAGGCTGATGCTCTCCTCCCGGGTCCATGCCAGGTAGGTGGGATCCGAGGTATCCACGGTATCCCGGTTGATGATCTTTAAGGTATCCCGGAGCATGTCGTTGCAGATGTAGGAAAGGTAGGCCTGCACCTCGGGGTTCTCGTACTGGTAAGCCGGAGGTGCGTCCCCTGTCAGCCTGTCTCTTATTGTATCAAAAACTCTCTGCTGCTTTTGCTGAAATTTGGCATATAAATTTTTTTCTATGTCAGAGGCTTCCTCATCGCTGAATTTTCGGATGTCAATGACGCTGTTTTCCACCAGGGCGTTGTACACGTCGTAAATGGGGATCCGAATCTGGCTGGCATCGGCGATCCCCTCAAAATCATAGGTCCTGGTAGCCTCGATCTTGGAAAGGAGGATACCCGCCACTCTCTGCTTCAGGATCTCATAGATGGCCGACTGCCAGTCGGTGTCGATGGTGATCTGCACGTCATTTCCCGCAATGGGGGCAGTCTTGGTGTCCTCGTCTATTTTCAGAACCTTTCCCAGGTTGTCCACGGAAACCGTTTCGCTTCCGTCCGTCCCCTGGAGGGTCAGCTCCATGTACTGCTCGATGCCCGCCTTTCCGATGACGGCGTCGTTGGTATAGCCGGAGTTTTGCTTTTTCAGCTTTTCCAGCTCTTCGGTGGACGCCTTTCCCGTATAGCCCAGGATGGGGGCCATGCTCTCCTCCTCCACGTACTGGCGGATGGAATCCTCCACCACCTCGATCCCCTGGAGAGAAGCCTTGTTTTCCATGATGGCCGCCACAGATTCATTGCTCACGTTCCTGGCGATGGTGACGGGCATGTATTTTTTGAAGCTGTTGGTGCTGAGGGCATACCGAATGATGACAATATCCAGGATCTCCTGCCTGGAAAGCTCCGATGGAAGCCCGTGGGAGGACAGTTCCTCCTGGGTGTAAGGATTTTCCTGCTCCCCCAAAACCACAAAAAAGCCGGAGCTGCCCTTTAGATGCTCCATCATCTCCGAAGCGGTGGCGTTTTTCTGCTGATCCGTCAGGTCGTCGATGAGGGGCTCCCCGTAAATATCCGCCCGAAAGCGGTTCAGGGTAAAGCCCTCTCCCACGTCGAAGACGTATTCCCCGTTTTTGTCCACCTGAATGTGGAAGGAGTGGGAAAGACTGTCTCCATTTTTTTCCAGGATCTTCAGCACCCGGTAGGCAATGCCGTTCAGGGTAAGGTTCTTCTCCCTGGAGCTGGTGTAGGTGCCGTTGTCCTCGAAGGTGAGGGAATAGGAAAGGACGTTGGAGGCGATGACCCTGCCATTCCGGTCCAGGATGTTTCCTCTGGTGCTCTTGATCACCCTGGTCTTGGTGGTCCTGGTACGGAAGCTGCTGATGTAGTCCTCCCCCTGTATGATCTGAAGGTTGAAAAGCTGGCGGATCAGGATAAATGACATAAAAACAAAAACCAGGGCGAGTACCGTGGTCCGTTTCAAGCTGATTTTCCTGAAGATCCTTTTTATTTTATTACCCAAATAGATTCCCGTTCCTTCCGCGTAGCGCTCATAAATCGATGATTGACATAATGGAATACCCTGTATACCAAAAGGGTGAGAAACACGGTGTAAAAGGCCTCCGGGAGGATGATCCTGCTGAAGTAGACGCCAAAGCCGAGACGTCCTCTCAGAAGGAATTGAAGCCAGTACACGGCCACGTTGTAGAGAATGTCCCCGATCCCCGCAAGGAACATGGGAACCTTCACGTCCTCATCATAATAGATCCGGTTGGCATACCCGCTCCCAAAGCCGATGTACATGTAGATCAGGGCATAAAACCCAAAGAGGGAGCCATAAAAAAGGTCGATGAGAAGACCGCAGAAAAATCCCGTCCAAAGCCCGCTCTTCCTGCCCCTCATAAGTCCCATGGAGACGGTGAGGATCAGCAAAAGGTTGGGGGTGATGGAGCCCACGGCGATCACGTGGAGGAGGGTGCACTGGAGCAGAAAGCAGATCAGGATCATGAGAAAATGGATCAGTTTACTCTTCATCCTCCCCCTCCTTATCCTGCTGCGTTCCGTCTATGGTTCCGTCTATGGCATCCTGCTTGTTGACCGTGATCACGAAGACCTCCTTCAGATGCTGGAAGTCCACCGGCGTCACCAGGGTTCCCGCCTTCGTCAGATTGTTGCTGTCCTGCCAGATCTCGCTGACATAGCCAATGAACAGGCCTTCCACGTACTTTTCGCTGATGTTGGAGGTGATGATGCGCTCTCCCACCGTCACCTTGCCGTCCTGGTCGTAGAGCTGCTCAAAGGACAGCTTTCCCTCGTCGATCAGCCCCAGATCTCCCTGTACCATGCAGGTATCCGAGGTGCTGACGGTCATGGCGCTCACGCTGCTGCTGTCGTCAATGATGGAGCGCACCGTGGCCCAGGTGGGGCCCACGTCCGTGACGATCCCCACCAGCCCCTTTCCGGCGATCACGTTGTTGTCCACCCGAATACCGTCCCGGCTTCCCCTGTTGATCATGAAGGTATCGTACCAGTTGCCGGGATCCTTGGAGATGATCCTGGCCGCCACCTTGGGATACTCCTCATATTCCTGATCCAGCTTGTACAGCTCCTTCAGCCGCCTGAGCTCCCCCTGATCCTGGATCAGGCGGTTGTTCTGGCTGGTCAGGTTGTCGATTTTGGCCAGAAGGGCCTCCTTCTCCTCCAGAAGCTCCTGCTTGTCCGCAAAGCTCTCCCTGGCGGACAGCAAAAGCCCTGCGATCCGATCGATGCTTTTTTCAAAGGGCACGATCAGAAGCCCTGCGGCCTCCTGCAGGGAGGAGCTTCCATGGCCGGAGGCAAAGGTGGCCACAATGCAGCTGAAGCAAAAAAACGTCATAATAGCCAGCAGGTGCCTGCTTTTTAAATTGATTCGGAAACGGATCCTTTTTTTCAGGTTTCTCATCCACGGTACCCCTAATTATAATTTTCTCTCCTTGATGGGCTGCGCCCATTTCCTAAGTTCTCTGTCCTTGATGATTTTTTCCAGCCCGCAGACCGAGGAGGTCTCGTACAGCTGTGAAAGGTTGAAGGTGTACCCGGTGTAGCTTCCCAGGTACTGCTCGATATAGGGGATCCGGGTGCTCCCTCCCGTCAGATAGATCCCCTCCCTGGCGACGTGATAGGCGATCTGAGGAGGCGTCCTCTCCAGGAAGCTTTTCATTTCCAGGCCGATCTCATTGACGCAGTTCATGATCCCGGCATTCACCACGTAGGCGGAGACCACCTCTTCTCTGGGCAGGCCGGAGATGCTGTCGATCCCCACCACCTTCCGGGCCTCCTTGTGCTGGTCGAAAAGCCGTCCCATCACCAGCTTCAGACGCTTCCCCGTCCTGGTGCCGATCTGAAGGCTGTAGCGCTTCCGCACCTCGCTGCAGATGGCCTCGTTCATCTGCCGGCCTCCGATGGGGATCTTCCGGCTGATGATGATCTTGCCCCCGGTGATGATGGAGAACTGGGTGCTCTGGGCCCCGATGTTCACCACCATGCTGCCCTCGTTTTTTTCCATGTCCACGCCCATGGCGATGGCGTCCGCAATGGGAGCCTCCACCATGTAGACCCGGTTTTTCCGAAGCCAGTGGCCGTTTGCCACCTGATAATACGCCCGCTTTTCCACGGCCGTCATGTCCAGGGGGACCGAGAAAAACATCACGGACCCTATCCCCAGTATTTTATCAATTTTTTTCATCATACTGTAAAGTACGATCTCCTGAAGCTCCAGATTGGCTATCATGCCAAAAGCCATCGGCGAACCCACGGAAATGTCTGTCGGTGATTTCTCAAACATTTCATACGCATCGTTGCCCACGGCTATGATTTTGCGTCCCCTTGACGCGATCATGTTCTTCTCCAGGTAGCTTTTATTTCTCATCAAGGAATAGACCTTTACCGTACTGCTTCCAAGGTCTACTCCGTAGGTTTTTTCAAACAACATAAATCTGCCCCTTCACTGCAAATCATGTCCATTATCCCATTATTTCTCAGACTTTCGTATTTTCTGTCTCCTATGATGATATGATCCAAAAGGCGTATCCCCACCATCTCTCCGGCCAGATAGATCCGCTGAGTGATCTGCAGATCCTGTGAACTGGGAGCCGGCTCCCCGCTTGGATGGTTGTGGATCAGGACGATCCCCGTGGCGTGGAGCCGCAGGGCCGCCAGAAAAATCTCCCTGGGGCTGATGATGGCGCTGTTTACGGTCCCCTTAGACACCACCGCATCCCCGAGAAAATGATTTTTCATGTCAAACATCATACAGATGAGCAGCTCCTGCTCCTCATGCCGAAGCTGCTCCATGTAATAACCCGCAATGGTAGCCGGGCGGTCCATCACCACCTGTGGGCGGGCCGCCGCCTTTGCCATCCGCTTTGACAACTCCCCGATGCACTTCAGCTGGATGGCCTTTACCTTTCCGATACCGTCTATTTTCATCAGATCCGGAAGGGACAGGTGAAGCAGTCCCAAAAGCCCCGGATACGATGTCTCCTCCGTCATACGCAGGATCCTGTTGGCCAGCGCCAATGAGCTTTTGCCCTTGGTGCCGCTTCTTAAGATCACAGCCAAAAGCTCGCCGTCGCTCAAGGCTCCGGCGCCCTCCCTTTCGCATTTCTCGTAGGGCCTGAGCTGGGCCGGGAGCTCCCGGATCGTCTGGGCCTCCCACACCTGCGTAACGTCCTTTCTTTTTCTTTGATTCATGCATTCTGATCGCCCCACATTGGCTTTCCAGAGAATACAAAAATATTTTAGCACAAATCCTCAGGGATGTATACTCCATCCCTGAATTTTTTCACGCCTTTTTTCTGCCGGAGCAGATCCCGGGAGGGGCGTTTTTTGTCATTTTGGTCTGGCAAAACGGCGGACGATGGCCTCCGCCGTCCGAATGCCGTCCATGGCCGCGGAGGTGATGCCCCCCGCATAGCCGGCTCCCTCCCCGCAGGGATAGATGCCCTCCACGGCGCTTTGCATTTCCTTGTCTCTCAGGATCCGCACCGGGGAGGAGGTTCTGCTCTCCACTCCGCACAGAATGGCGTCCCCTCGGTCAAAGCCCTTGATCCGCCTGCCGAAGGCTCGTATGCCCTCCTCGATGGAATCCCCCAGCTCCCTGGGGAAGATCCCCCGCAGCTCCCCAAAGGCATAGCGCCCCTTGATACAGGGCTCCACATCCCCGAAGGCCTCGCTTTTCCTTCCCTGGCAGTAATCTGCAAAAAGCTGAACGGGCACCTTGCCTCCGCCGGCCTCCCATGCCTTCCTCTCCAGGTCTCTGGCAAATTCCAGGCCGCCCAGGGGGCCCTCCTGGGGAAAATCCTTGGGCGTCACCGTGACGATCATGGCGCTGTTGGCGTTTTTTCCATCCCGGGCCTGGTAGCTCATGCCGTTGACCGCCACCATTCCTCTCTCGGAGGAGGCGTCCACCACGTAGCCTCCCGGGCACATGCAGAAGGAGTATACCCCCCTTCCATTTTCACAGGTGTGGGTCACCTTGTAGCTGGCAGCCCCCAGGATGGGATTCTTGGCCTCCCCATAGCAGTCCAGGTCGATCATTTCCTGGGGATGCTGGATGCGAAGACCAGCCGCAAATGCCTTCGGTTCCATGGGAACCCCTCTTTCGCAGAGCATCTCGAAGGTGTCTCTGGCGCTGTGTCCAAGGGCAAGCACACAGACCTGGGCCGGTATTTCCCCTGCCCCGTCTGTCAAAACAGAGGTGAGACGCCCTTTTTCAAGGCAAAGATCCGTCATTTTCGTGCGGAACCGGACGTCCCCGCCCATCTTGATGATCTGGCGTCGAAGCTCCACCACCAGATCCACCAGCACGTCGGTCCCCAGGTGAGGCTTGTACTGGTAAAGAATCTCCGGGGGCGCTCCCGCATCCACGAAACGGCGGAGAACCTCCTGGTTTCGCCCAAAGGGATCCTTCACCAGAGTGTTCAGCTTTCCATCGGAAAAGGTCCCGGCCCCGCCCTCTCCAAATTGTACGTTGGAATCGGGATCCAGACAGCCCTCTCTCCAAAAGGCCTCCACGGTCTGTCTTCGCAGGGGAGCCTCCTCGCCTCTCTCCAGAAGAAGGGGACGGTAACCGGCTTTTGCCAGATACCAGGCGCAGAACAGCCCCGCAGGGCCGCTTCCCACAATCACTGGCCGGTGTAAAAGAGTCTCCTCCCCCGGCTGGGGAAAGGTATAAGGCTTTTCCTGGATTAACATAATATTTTTATCGTGAACCTTTCTCATCAGCTTCTCTTCATCTCTTATGGAGACGTCCACGGTGTAGACAAATTTTTTGTCTGATTTTTGGCGGGCATCCAGGGACTGACGGCGAAGCTGGTAGGTAAAGGGTGCTTTGGGATATTTTAGCAGCCTTGCGATCTTTTTTTCCATCGCTTCCGCCGTGTGTCCCACTGGAAGCTTCATCTGGCTGATCCGAATCATCACATCTTCCTTTCCGCTGCTGCACTGCGCCCTGCGGTTGCTCCGCTGGACCAGGCCCACTGAAGGTTGTAGCCGCCGCAGGTCCCGTCCACGTCCAGGAGCTCGCCGGCAAAATAAAGCCCCGGATGGAGCCGGGACTCCATGGTTTCAGGCCATACCTGGCTGGTATCCACGCCCCCCTGGCACACCTGGGCCTGTGCGAAGGACATTCCGCCAGTCACCTGAAGAGGGTATGCCTTTATGGCGGGGATCAGATCCTTTTCCCTTCGCAGTACCTTAGATAGCTTCTCCGGGAACAGTCCCACCAGCAGCTCTCTGTCATTTTTGTAGGGACAGTTCCTCCTTCGGGCGTTCAGAAGGGCCTTCAGCCCGTCCTGGGAAAACTCCGGCAGAAAATCCACGGTCAGGCGGGCCTCCTTTTCCCTGTGGATGGCCTGTATGGCATAACGGCTCAGCTGAAAGATGGGGATACCGGAGATCCCATATTCCGTGAGCTGCAGCTCTCCCGCAGCCCTTCTGGCCTCTTCCTCCTGGACGTGAAGGGTCACCTCTCCCTCCGTCCGGACGCCTCCCCAGGAGGCAAAGCTTCCTTCCCTGCACCTCAGGGCGGTGAGCGCCGGGAGCACCGGGATCAGCCTGTGCCCCAGCTGCTCTGCCAGGTCATAACAGCTGCCGTCTGCCCCGGAAATGGAGGAGGCCCGGCTTCCCCCCGCCAGGATCACGCAGTCTCCCTGGTAGCTCCAGCCCTCCGTCAGGACCTGCCAACAATTCTCCTCTCTTTTGACGGATACTGCTTTTTCTCTGGTTTTGATCACCACGCCCAGTCTGGAGGCCTCCATCAGTAGAACCTCCGTCACGCTGGAGGCCTCCCCGCTTCTGGGGTAGATCCAGTCCCTTTTATTGATGGTGTAGATTCCCAGCTCTGAAAAAAAACGGATGGTGTCCTGTACGGAAAACCGGTGCAGCGCCTCCCTTGCAAAACAGGGATCGCTTCCCCGGTAGGCGTCCTTAGGCCTTTGGAGGTTTGTCAGATTACAGCGCCCGTTTCCCGTTGCCCCCAGCTTCTTTCCTGGCCGGTCATTCTGCTCCAGGACCGTCACCTCGGCACCCTTCCTTGCGGCCGTGATGGCCGCCATCAGGCCGGAGGCGCCTCCTCCCACCACTATGATGCGTCTTGCCATATGCTTATCTTGACCTTTTCCTTTCCGGCATCTCCCAAAAGGAGACGCCCACAGCTCTCCCTCCCCGTCTCAGGGAAGGGACACCAGTCCTTTTTCCACCAGCTTCTCCAGGGACATCATGATCCCCGCCTTTGCGTGCTCCCAGGTCAGTCCTCCCTGGAAATACACGGCGTAGGGATCCTTTAAGGGACCGTCTGCGGAAAGCTCGATGGAGGAGCCCTGGACAAAGGCACCCGCCGCCATGATCACCTTGCTGTCATAGCCTGGCATATCCCAGGGCTCCGGGGCCACGTAGCTGTCCACAGGCGCCGCCGCCTGGATGCCCTCACAGAAGGCAATCAGTCTCTCCGGGCTTCCCAGAGTCACGGCCTGGATGATGTCGCAGCGGGGCTCCCTGGAATCGGGAACCACGGGAAAGCCCAGCTTTTCGTAAATATTCGCCGCAAAGACCGCCCCCTTCAAAGCTCCCTTGGTCACCATGGGAGCCAGGAAAAAGCCCTGATACAAGGAGCGGTTCACCCCCAGGGAGGCTCCCACCTCCTTGCCCAATCCGGGACAGGTCATACGGTGGGCGGCATTTTTGACACACTCTCCCGTACCGGCGATATACCCTCCAATGGGGGCCAGGCCTCCTCCTGGGTTTTTGATCAGGGAGCCTACCACCATGTCGGCGCCCACGTCGCTGGGCTCTGATGTCTCCACAAACTCTCCGTAGCAGTTGTCCACCATGCAGATTACGTCCGGCTTGATGCTTTTTACAAAGGCGATGAGACGGCCGATCTCCTCCACGGAGAAGGATGGCCGGGTCATATATCCCTTGGAGCGCTGGATCTCCACCAGCCTTGTCCTTTCGTGGATGGCCTTTCGGATGTTTTCAAGGTCAAAGGAGCCATCAGGCAGGAGATCCACCTGGCGGTAGGTCACCCCGTATTCTCTCAGGGATCCCTGGGAGGGACGGATGCCGATCACCTCCTCCAGGGTGTCGTAGGGCTTCCCTGCCGGAGCCAGGATCTCATCCCCCGGGCGGAGATTTCCAAAGAGGGCAATGGCCAGGGCGTGGGTGCCGCAGGTGATCTGGGACCTTACCAGGCAGTCCTCCGTGTGAAAGGTATCCGCATAAACCTTCTCCAGGGTATCTCTTCCAAAGTCATCATACCCATAGCCGGAGGAGCTTCCAAAGCATTCTGCGCTGACCTTGTTTTTCTGCATAGCCAGCAGCACCTTCATCTGGTTATACTCTGCGGTTTTGTCAAACTGTGCAAATCGTTTCTCCAGAGATGCTTCGATGCTGTGGCAAAAATCGTAAACCTGGGAAGAAATTCCCAGCTGCTCGTATATTTTTTTCATGTTCGTTTCCTCAATATCATGATAATGTTCTCAGACCTTGCGGCATCCTGCCGTCTCAGGGGATGCAGGCAAAATCTCAGACCTTTATATCATACAGAAATTCCCTTGGGCTGTCAATCAGATAGAGGGATGCGTTCCGAGAGCACAAAAATCCGACCTCTCTGCACCGTCTGGGGCGAGGGCCGGATTTTTTTATATATTTATGGACTTATTACGATTTATGGATCCATTATTTGACCAGCACGGATTTTACGGAGCTGAATTTTCCGTATACCTTTCCGCTCTTGCACTTGGCATAGGGGCGGATCTTGAAGAAGCTGGTCTTCTGAGAGGTGCGGCCTTTCAGGGTGTAGGAAGTGGTCTTTCCATTTGTGATGGTTTTGACCCTCTTATACTTGCCCTTTTTGCTGTCCGACACATAAATCTGATAGCCAGAGGCCCCCTTTGCCTTCTTCCAGGTGAGGGAAACCGATCCCGTCTCGGAGGACACCAGCTTTCGGATAGCGGCGGCCTTTGGTGCGGTTCTGACCTTGATGGCCTTGCTGTACCTGCCGTAAATCCTCTCACCATTTTCTCCGTAAGCAAAGGCTCGCATACGGAAACGGTATCTGGTCCCATAAGCCAGATTCTTCGTTGTCAGCTTCGTGGCCTTGGGGTTCTTGACGGTCTTCAGTGTTTTATACTTCTTGAGGGAAGTATCGTAAATGCTGATCTGGTACCCTTCTGCCCCCTGTACGGGCTCCCAAGTAAGGGTCACCCTCTTGGTGCCATTTTTGCCTTTTCCGCTCAGAACGGCTGCCTGCTCTTTGTCGAAGGAAGCCGCATTTGGCGCCTGCGTAATCTCCGGTTCGGGTGCCTGCGTCACCGCCGCCGTTGGTGCAGGCGTCTGTGCGGGAGCGGACGTAGCCTCCGGAGTGGGCGTGGCTGTCGGAGCCGGTGTGACCGTAGGCGTGGGCGTGACTGTCGGAACAGGCGTTTCCATCGGCACCGGCGTTTCCGTCGGTACCGGCGTTGGCGTAACAAGCTCCTCGCCAGAATCCGCTGCCGGGATCGTCAGAGCGCCGCTCACCTGGGGCACCTGGATCACAGCTAAGCTTCCCGCACTGTTCACGATCTCATACTCGTTGTCGTAAACCGTGACCACCGCCTTGGCATCTCTCTTCTCATCCTTCGGGGCAACCGTCAGGCTGCAGATATCCACGTAGGTATCCTCCTCCGTCTGCGCCTGGAAAATATCGGTCTCTCCGGAAAGAAGGATATCCACCAGATACACCTCTCCGTCCGTGCTTCCAAGCTGATTGTTCTCATCTGCAAGGCTCTGGGCGGGAACCTTGTCCACGAATACCTCCTGCACCTTGCTCTTGATATTGTCGCCGTTTAGAACGACCTTCTCCCGATCCACCACCACATTGCCGTATTCCTCTGCCACCACCAGCTTCAGGCGAAGGGAAGTGATCTTTTCGTACTTTCCTTCCGGAAGGCGCAGGGCCACATTGGCCTGCGCTCCGGAGGTGGTAATGCTGGCGCTGTCCTTGACTTCCCCGGCTGCGGTAAGGGGAAACAGGGAGCTGAGCATGACCATGCCTGTGAGGATATGGTATCTCCACTTTTTCATATTATGATTACCTCTTTTTCCTTACTGAATCTTCTGCGTATTGTTTGTCAGAGTGATCTCCGGCAGTGTCTCCGGGATGGCAAGCAGCTGCGTATCGCTGACCACCCGCTCTCCTGCGTTTGTCAGGGCGTCGTCCACCCTGTAAAGCTCTGCCCGGATCCATGTGGGAAGGGTCTCCTGGCTCCAGTTGCCCGGCTCCAGATAATATACCCAGGTACCGGAGGACACCTCTCCAAGGTTTCCATTTTCCGGATCTGGAGCAAAGATCACCTGCTCCGCCTTGACTCCCACGTTTCCGTCCTCGTCCTTATAGGATCCCAGGACATTTCCTTCGCTGTCGTATACGATCACCAGATTATAAGCCGGGTTTCCTTTGTACTCACCGGTGATTACCAGGGAGCCCTCTGGAATGAAGGTCTCCTGGCCCGCCCCGTTGGTACCCAGGCTGCAGGGCTGGGAAAGGATTCCCATGGAGGGCTTGTCGCCTGCCATGAAGAACTCCAGATTGTCTCCCGTAGGTCCGCAGATCTCGATCTCATTGATCTTAAAGGCGCCCTTGGGGAGATACAGCTTCACGTAGCGCGCATCGTAGGTTCCGATCCATTTATCCCTGTCCGCCTCTGCGGTGGAATCCAACCATATGGTGGTTCCATCCGTCACGTCGATCTTGGAAACCTTGACATTTTGCCAGTCAGAGTTGGTGTTGCTCACATAAACCTCCACGCCATTGATGTCGCTTCCATGGTAGATCAGGGATGTCACCGGCATGGACTGGTGCATGTCAAAGGTGATCCAGCCTCCCCTTGGGTTGGGGGAGATGTAGGCCGTATCCAGGTCGTTGTCGATCACCCGGTTGATGCTCTTCACCGTTTTTCTCGGGCCGTCCTTGTCACCGAAATCCGGATCGTCCATGGTGGGCTCTATCAGCACGTCGTCATAGGAGAACATGGTGCCTGTCACCGTCCACTGGGACTTGTCGTGATTTCCTTTGGTTGCCACCTTCTGGGAACCGGCGTCGGCCATATGGGAACACCAGAGGAATTTATCCACTGCTTTTACCTGATAGGACATCACCCGGTTGTTGATGGTAGCCACCGTGTCGGTGTATACCGTAGTCTCGCCGCCGTAAGGAACAAATCCAACGACTCTCGTCTGAGCCTTTCCATCGGTGGTCATGGTGCGAAGAATCTCATATCCCAGAACAGCCTCCGGCTGTGCCGTCGTCTGGATGGATATCTGGATCTGGTTTCCGCTTGTTCCCACAAGCTCTGTCTTTGCGGTCACCACGTCCTTATCCTTCACCGTGAGGGCTGCTTCATTCTCCTGGTTCTCCACCCGGTAATTTCTGGCACCCTCCTCCACGTAATAGATGGCTCGTTCTTCCGCAGGGAACTTTTCTCCGTAGGTTCTTGTGTCATCGTCTGGAACAAATCCCCACCTCTCAAAGAAGGGGAGAAGGTTTTTCTCCGCTGATCCACAGCTGAGGCGCATGATGTTCTGATAAGGATCAGAGCCAAGGGTCAGGCCGTTTGGCGCCTTGCCCGGATTTCGGGAATAGGTGTCTACCCTTGCAAAGAACAGGTTGTTGAACTGCTGATTGTAATCACTGTAGATGGCATGGTCATCCTGATTCTGGTCGTATGCAAGGTGAAGCTGCCAGTACATAGCCAAAGCCGTAAACACGTTGTCCGCCGCTCCAGTGGTACCGGAGGTCACCTTACGGTACACCTCGTTCATGTCATATCGGGTGGTACCGGTGAGAAGCTGTGCAAAATAGTTGTTTGTCACCTCAGCCACGGCGTAGGTGCCCTGGTTGATGTCGTGTCCGATCTCGTGGGCGATGCCCCAGCCAAAGTCTGCCGCCTTGGCCGCATTTCCTAAGATGGGAGTCTCGGTCCACTCGATCCCGATATGGTTTCCGCTGGCGTACATAAAGGCTCCCGCGAACATCCTCATGTAGCGGATGTTCAGATGTCTCGAGGGTGCGGCGTTGCTGCCCCTGGAGGTATCGCCGGAGTTGGTCAGTCCCTTGTGCTGATAGAAAAGGGTCATGGCCTCATCCATCGCCTTTAAGGAGGTATCCAGGATCTGCGCCTTCTCAGACAGGCTTGCCCCTGCGCTCAGGGAATCCCAGATCTGTGTCGCCGGAAGGGAATAGAGCATTTGATCCATCATCAGATCCGTGGCGTTCAGGATACAATTCTTTGCGTCGTAACCGATGCCCTTGTTCTCACTTCCCTCGCCGCCGCAGTATTCCTGATGGGCCGCACCCAGGGTTTCCACGTAGGACTGAAGCTCTGTCACGTAATCCAGCACGGCGGCGCTTCTCTCTTCCCCGGTCAGACCGTAAACGGAAAGAACAGGGATCTTTCTGCCGCCCTTGATCCGCACCACGTAGTTGTCATTTTCACTGTTTCCATTGTATGCGATGTACAGCTGTCCTCCCTTTTCCGTCTGGCTCATGGAGTTCAGCTTGTCAAGCCTGATCTCATTGCGGCCGATCTTTAAGCCGTAGGACTTATGCAGGTTTCCAGCCTCAGAATGATACTGGGTGGCAATGAGGGAAAGGCTGGTGGAGGTGCCCACCTTCTGTTTGTTATTTCCTACGTATACCAGCAGGGTTTCGCCGGCGGCTGCCGTCCGCCCAAGAGGCTGCCAAGCGTTCAGCCCGGTGAAGCCCAGATGTCCGTCCCTCTTGGAGGTGATGGAGTTTTTCACCTCAAAGGGCTCCTCCAGATTGCCGCTGAAAATATCCTTTGCCCGCTCCAGCTCTGTCTTTAGGGCCGAATATTCGGGATGGAGCTCGCCGCTTTGTTCATCCGGCGTGTTCAGTCTCTCCTCAAGGGCCGCAAGGGTCTCCTCCGTCACCGTATCCTTCAGGGAGGTATAGCTGTCGTCTGTATACAGGGCCAGGATATCCTCCTCCAGGGTATCGTAATGGTAAAATCTCATCTCACCGATGAGCATCTTGTAGGGCTGCGCATAATAGTTGACCCCAAGGCAGATATGGAGCCAGCTGGTATGTACCCGGGGTTCCAGCTTGATCCGGTAGTACAGGTTGTTTGCCTCGTCCCTGTGCTTGGTAAGCCGGGCGTCCACGTGCTTCTTCTCCTTCGTCTCCTCGTCCTGATAATATACGTTCAGATAGGAGAAATCACTGGTAAGACCGGCTGCCGAGAAGGAAACATAGTTCATGTCGTAGGCCTGGTCAAACTTCACGCAGATTCCCCGGATCACGTTTCCAGATGTGGGGTGATAGCCGCCATTGAAACCGCCGTCATCCCAGTTGTCATACTGCCAGTAAGAATCATAGGAATCGTCCACAAGACCGAAGGCCGTATTGCCTTCCACATCCAGGGGACTGTCATGCATCGCTCCATTGCTGAGGGTAATGCTGGATATATGGTTTGTCAGCACGCCCTTTCCATTGGAGGTGTTCAGCAGGCGGTAGCCGGAAAGCTTCGGCTCATCCCCCTGGGTCATGGCCTCCGCGGCGATGGACGCCGGTCCCCATCCAAGGTCGTTATAGCCCACGACAGAAACCTCATAGGAGGTGCTGTCCTTCAACCCGGTGATGGTGTAGCTGTTTCCAGTGATCTTTTCGGTCTCCAGATCCCCTGCCGGCTGGAAGTCTGCTTCTGACTTCTCCTTGTAATAAACCATGTAGGCGTCCGTGTCGTCCATGTCCTTCCAGCTGACCTTCACGGAGCGGAAAAGTCCTTCGGCGCTTACATTGTCCGGGGCATCCGGCAGCTTCGTCGCCTTCGGCGTGGCCTGGATGGCCTCTGACCAGGGGCTCTTCCAATCTCCGTTTACGGAGCGGGCCTGGATGGTGTAGGTCTTGTTGTTCAGCAGCTTTTTGCCATTGATGGACTTCAGGAGAACGGTGTTTGACCCAACTCGGATGATCTGTTCTTCCGTGCTGCCGCCCTTCGTCTCACCGGTAACCTTGACGTCATAGCCCGTCACGTTGGTCTGGGGATTCCATCTCACATCCACTTCCTTGTCTGCAGCCTTCTGCACCACAAAGCCCTCCGGGATATTTAATTCCGGAGCCGGGATGCGGTTTTCCATGTCATTTAAAAACTCTACCTTTGTGATATTTACAAGGGGTTCTTCCTTTTTCGTGGTTCCGGTAATGCGGATGCTCACTTTTTTTACGGCGATCTGGCCGCCGAAATCAAAGGTCAGGGAACCGTCCGCTCCCACCTTCACCGTTGCGCCTGGAGCTGCAAGGACGGTCCTCACGCCGGTGAGGATCCATGCGGCAGATGCGAAGAAGCCTGGTTCCTCCTGTGTCTCCGCCTGAACGTTATCCTGTACCTCTTCCTGTGTCTCCGCCTGAGCTTCCTCCTGCGTCTCCCCTTCCTTTTGGGAAACGGCCTGATCGGAAACCACCTTTCCGGTGGCGATGTCGATGGTCATTTCTCTATCTGTCTCACCTTCCACGTAGCTTACCACCACGCTTCCCGCAGTGATGTCACTTTGGATGGTATCCTGGATCTCCACCGGGGCCTGGATCACAAGACCGCCGATCTCCTTCGGCTCCTCGTCCTCTCCTGCCAAGGTAAAGCTTACTCCCACGGGAGTCTCCGGCGTGATCTCCTGGCTGTCCGCTCTTTTCAGGACGGCGCTGCCCTCCTGGGCCAGGAGGCCTGCCGCACCGTTTTCCCCGGTGATCACCGTAGCCTCATCCTGGTCAGCCGTAATGCTGTCCGGGCTGATGGAACGCTCCACCGTGGAAAGGATGGGCTCCTTATCCAGATTGACCGCCAGACACTGCAGATCTGCAAGATCAATCCTGCCGTCCCCGTTGATGTCGCACATGAGATCGACCGACTGGACGTCGCCGGACAGGGCCAGCTCATGGAGCGCCTGTACCAGGGTATCCTTGTCCTGCTGATCCAGATTTCCGTCCCCTGTCACGTCTCCTGCGAAAAGGACTCCCGGGTGCAGCTTCTGGCTGTCCTCCCAGGTCTTCGCTGAATAAACATGGATCTTGGAGGTCACTCCCTGCTCCACGGAAATCTCCTGCTGATAGCTGGCAAAACCGTCTGCCTTCAGAGTCACGGTGTAGCTTCCCTCCTCCAGATCTGGGAAGGAAACCCCTCCTTCATCTGCATCGTTCTGGTGCATCACCACCGTCTTCTGCGCCACCGTTTCATTCTGCTTCCCAACGCTTACCGTCACCTGGGTGTCCTTCTCAAAATGAAGGGCGGAGGTAAGCTGTACCTCAATGGCCCCCAGGGCATTGGGGGAAGCATCCCGGGCGGCTCCATCCTCTGCCTGCTGTCCGTCCAGGAACAGCGTCTCCTCCTGGGAAAGGCTCTCCTCTTCCTCCCAGGCTTCCTCCTGATCCTCCGGGATGCTTTCCTGGACCTCGGCGGATACCTCCTCCGGGATCTCTTCAAAATCACTCTCCACAGGGACATCCTCTGGCACTTCCGCCTCCGGCTCCTCCGGAAGTGTCATCTCTTCCGCCTCCAAGGGCTCCTCCGCCAGAGAAGCTTCCTGGTCAGGAGTTTCCACTGGCAATGCTTCTGGTACTTCTGCTTCCAAAGAGGCGATATCCTCAGCCGCAAAGTCGGCTTCCGATGAAAACGCCGATCCGTCCTGGAACAGATCGGCCGCACTGGCAGGAATCGCCCCGCCCAGGATGGTCTGAATGGTCATACATCCTGTCAGCAGAATCGCTGCTGCTTTCCTCATACTTGATCTTCTCCTTAATTATTTTTTGTAGGAACAAATTTTGTCCGATATTATCAGGGTAACATACTTGCAGTTGGAAAGCAATACCAAAGGGAAAAAATGGTAAATCTGATAAATCATATCCACTTATCCCTTTGGCATCCGCTCCAACGCCTGAACGGCCGGCTTCTCGCATCAGCAGTCCAGAATGCCCTTTTCCCTGCATACCTGCTTCATGTATTCCAGGATCTCCTCTTCCCGGAAATCAAATTCTTCCTTTTGGATCCAGGTGACCTCCGGCTCACGGCGGAACCAGGTGAGCTGCCTTTTTGCAAAATGGCGGGTGTCCCGCTTCAGAATGCGGACGGCCTCCTCCAGGGAGCACTCCCCCTCCAGATAGTCCAGGATCTCTTTGTAGCCCAGCCCCTGCATGGAGACCATTCCACGTCTCAGGCCTCTGTCCCTCAGCTGCCGGACCTCATCCACAAGCCCCATGGAAAGCATCTCCTCCACCCGGGCGTCAATGCGCCGGTAAAGAAGATCCCTGGGGGCATTCAGGACAAAGTAAGCCAGCTCATAGGGACTGCGTCTCTCCCTTTGCTCCTGGTTGTGGCTGGATATGGGCCTGCCGTTCTGCCGGTAAAACTCCAGGGCCCGGATCACTCTTTTCACATTGTTTTCATGGATTTCCCCGGCACTGGCAGGATCCACCTGAGCCAGAAGCCCGTGAAGGTATTCCTTCCCTTTTTCCCGGGCAAGAAGCTCCAGCTCCCTCCGGCAGTCCTCCTCCTGCTTGGCCTGCGTAAAATCAATATCTCGGGTCACCGCCTGGATGTAAAAGCCGGTTCCGCCCACCAGGATGGGAATGTGTCCCCGGTCATAGATCCCCGCCATGGCCTCCTTTGCCAGCTTCTGAAAAAGAACAATGTGAAAATCCTCCTCCGGCTCCAAGACGTCCACCAGATGATGGGGAACTCCTCCCATCTCCTCCCGGGTGATCTTTGCGGAGCCGATGTCCATATGGCGGTACACCTGCATGGAATCTGCGGAGATGATCTCCCCGGACAGAGCTCTTGCAAGGGCGATGGACAGCTTTGTTTTTCCCACGGCCGTAGGGCCGGTGAGCACGATCAACGGTTTTTTCATAAGGCTTCTCTCCTACAGGATCCGTTTAAACTTTTTTTCGATCTCCGTCCTGGTCATGGCCACGATGGTGGGTCTCCCGTGGGGACAATGATAGGGATTGTCCAGGGTCAAAAGCTCGTCCAGAAGCTTCTCCGCTTCCAGACGGGAAAGGCGGTTGTTGCCCTTTACCGCGGCCTTGCAGGCCATGGAGGCCAAGCGGGCGGTAAACAGGCTCTGAGCGTCCTGCTCTCCCTCCCCCGCCAGATGATCCAGCATTTCCTGAAAGAGCTCCCCCTCCTGAAAGCCGTAGAGCTGGGAGGGAACGGCGCTGATGCAGTATTCCCTGCCCCCAAAGGGCTCGATCTCGAAGCCGAAGTCACGGAACAGCTTTTCGTTTGCCTTCAGCCGGGTTTCCTCCTCCATGCTCAGAGAGACGATGAGAGGAGGGCTGATATACTGCGGCTCCGCCCTTTGCTCCTGAAGCTGCCGGACAAAGCGCTCGTAATAGACCTTTTCGTGGGCGGCGTGCTGGTCGATGATGTAAAATTGGTCCCCGAACTCCACCAGCCAATAGGTCTCAAACAGCTGGCCGATCAGCTTATGGCGGCTGCGGGATTCCGGCGCCAAAAGCTTTTCCTGGAACAGCTCCAGCTGTCTGGGCGCTTCCTGGGGGGCCGTCCTCTTTTCCTGGACCTCCTCTGCCTCCGGGCCTTTTGGGGCATCCGACTGGGGAATCCTTGGCACTTCCTCCCTCTGAGAGGTCTCCTGCCCGTCCGCCCTTCCCTCTTGGACGGTCTTCTGCGCCTCCTCCCCATCTGGATGGACGGCCTTTGGCCCTCCATCCGTCTCTGTTTTACCGGGAGGGGTCACAAGCCCTTTTGGCCCCTGGCCCTGCTGGATCTCCTGCCTTTCATCCTTTTGGCCGGACCCGGCCCTCTGCTCCCGGATGGTCCCGGCAAAAAGACGGCGCTCCTCCTTCGTGAAGGGATCTTTCTGGGAAAAAGGATCCTTCTGATAGCCTCCCTCCTCCCGGAGCAGCTTTGGCCTTTGAGGCATTCCATAGTGCAGCTGCTCCCGCCGCCTTGTCTCAAAGGGCTCCGGAACGTCCCCCCGGGCCAGCCTTTCTTTTTCCTGGGGCTTTTTCTCCTGAGGGCCCACCGACACCCGTGGGATCATCTCCCCCCTGGAAAGGGTTCCTCTCACGGCCTGGTATACGGCGTCATACACCTCTGCGGCCCTGGCAAAGCGGATCTCCATTTTCCGGGGATGGACGTTCACGTCCAGGTCATTTCCCGTCATCTGGATGTGCAGGGAAACAAAGGGAAATTTGTGCTGCATGAGAAAGCCCTTGTAGGCATCCTCGATGGCCTTGGCGATGATGTTGTTTTTTACGTAGCGCCCATTGACGTAATAATTCTCAAAGGTACGGTTTCCCCTGGATATCTCCGGTTTTCCCGCAAAGCCCTCCACCTTCATAAAGTCGTTCTCATAGGAGACCTCCAAAAGTGCCTTTGCGATATCCCGTCCGTAAATGCTGTAGATCACGTCCTTCACGCGGTAGTTTCCCGAGGTGTGAAGGCGTACCTGTTTGTTTTGGATGTATTTGAAGGAAATTTCGGGATGAGAAAGGGCAAGCTGCTCCATCAAGGATGCGATCCCGCTTGCCTCACTGGCGTCCGATTTCAGAAATTTGCTCCTGGCAGGAGTATTATAGAACAGGTTTCTCACCAGAAAGGTGGTTCCCTCCGGTGCGCCCATCTCTTCCAGCTTCTCCTCGCCGCCGCCCTGGATCACGTAGCGCACGCCGGTGATGGCGGAGGGGGTTTTTGTGATCAGCTCCACCTGGGAGACGGCCGCTATGCTGGAAAGAGCCTCCCCCCGAAAGCCCAGGGAGGCGATGGTCTCCAGATCCTCCACCTTCTGGATCTTGCTGGTGGCGTGGCTCAAAAAGGCGGTGGGTACCTGGTCGGCCTCAATGCCGCTTCCGTTGTCCGTAATGCGGATCAGCTTTTTTCCGCCGTCTGTGATCTCCACCGTGATGGCCGTGGCGCCTGCGTCGATGGAATTTTCCACCAGCTCCTTCACCACCGATGCGGGGCGCTCCACCACCTCCCCGGCGGCGATCTTATCTATGGTATTTCGGTCTAAAACTGCGATTTTTCTCAAAATTCATCACCATCTGTTCTTGATCTTATTCTGAAGATTGTACAGGGTATTCAGCGCCTCCATGGGCGTCAGGTTCCCAATGTCTATGTTTTTCAGCTCCTCAATGATGTCGTCGTCCTGGATGGTGTCAAAAAGGGACATCTGGGCCATGTCCACCTGGTCATAAACCACCTTCCGCTTTTTTTTCGGGGCGGCCAGATCCTTCACGGCGGAGGTGATGTCGGCGTCGCTCAGCTCCTCCACCAGCTCCTTCGCCCGCTGGATCACCGTGTCCGGCACTCCCGCCAGCTTTGCCACCTGGATGCCGTAGCTTTTGTCGGCGCCTCCCTTGACGATCTTTCTCAGGAACACGATGTCGTCCCCCCGCTCCTTGACGGCAATGCAGTAATTGTTTACCCCGGAGATTTTTCCCTCCAGCTCCGTCAGCTCGTGGTAATGGGTGGCAAACAGGGTCTTTGCCCCGCAGAGCTTCGTGCTGCTGATGTGCTCCACCACCGCCCAGGCAATGGACAAGCCGTCAAAGGTACTGGTGCCCCTTCCGATCTCATCCAGGATCAAAAGGCTTTTGGAGGTGGCATTGCGAAGGATGTTGGCCACCTCCGTCATCTCCACCATGAAGGTACTCTGACCGCTGGCCAGGTCGTCCGAGGCGCCCACCCTGGTAAAGATCCGGTCCACGATCCCGATGGAGGCCTTCTGGGCAGGGACAAAGCTGCCGATCTGGGCCATCAGGACGATGAGGGCGGTCTGACGCATATAGGTGGATTTTCCAGCCATATTGGGGCCTGTGATGATGGAGATCCTCTTTTTTCCGCTGTCCAGATAGGTGTCGTTGGCGATGAACATCTCATGCTCGATCATGGTCTCCACAACGGGATGGCGGCCGTTCTTGATATCGATGACCCCGCCCTCCGTAACCTTGGGGCGGACGTAATTGTTCCGCTCCGCCACCAGGGCAAGGGAGGCGAACACGTCCAGGGCGGCCACCGCCTTTGCGGTCTGCTGGATGCGGAGCACCTCCTGTCCCACCTGGTCCCGAACCTGGGAAAAAAGCTGGTATTCCAGGGCATAAAGCTTATCCTCCGCCCCCAGGATCAGATCCTCCAGGTTTTTCAGCTCCTCCGTAATGTATCTCTCCGCATTCACCAGGGTCTGCTTTCGGATCCAGTCCTCCGGCACCTGGTTTTTGAAGCTGTTGGTCACCTCCAGGGAATAGCCGAACACCCGGCTGTACTTGATCTTTAGGGATTTGATCCCGGTCTTTTCCCTCTCCTTTGCCTCCAGCTGAGAAAGCCATTGCTTTCCGTCCGTGCGGGAGCGCCGGTATGCGTCCACGTCCTGGTGATAGCCCTCCCGGATGATTCCCCCTTCCTTCTGAGCCAGAGGCGGATCATCCACGATGGCGCTTTTGATCCATCCGGCCACGTCCTCCAGTGGATCCATATCCTCATAAAGCTGCTGCAGAAGGGGCGCTTTCAGATCTTTGAGAAGCAGCCGGATGTGGGGAAGCATCTCCAGCGAGGAGGCGAAGGCGATCAGATCCCTGGGATTCGCAGACTTGTAGCTGATCCGGCTGATGAGACGTTCCAGATCGTAAATAGGGTTCAGGTATTCCCGGATCTCGTCCCGGATCATGGGATTTTCATTTAGTACCTGGATCGCCGAAAGGCGGTCGTCGATGGCCTGTGCGTCAATGAGAGGCTGTTCCACGTACTGCCGCAGGGTTCTGGCCCCCATGGCTGTCTTGGTCTTATCCAAAACCCATAGAAGGGAGCCTCGCTTCTGCTTTTCCCGCAGGGTCTCCACCAGCTCCAGGTTTCTCCTACTGGAGCTGTCGATGAGCATAAAGGTCTCCGCAGCGTAAGGACGGATGGAGGTCATCTGAGAAAGAGCCGTTTTCTGAGTCTCCTTCAGATAGAGGAACAAGGCCCCCGCAGCTATGATCCCGCTGTCATAATCTCCAATGCCAAGGCCCTCCAGGCTGGACACCTGAAAATGCTCCTTCAGGGCCCTTCGGCAGGAGTCGTCGTCAAAATACCAGGTTTCCATGGGAAAGATGCAGATTCCCAGCCGGTTCTTCAGATCCTCGGCGTCAATGCCGCTCATGAAAAAGGCATCGTTGCAGATGATCTCCGCAGGAGAAAACTTATTGATCTCGTCCAGCATTTTCTGGGGGCGGTCCACCTCGGTGAGGAAGCAGTCCCCCGTCGTGATATCCGCAATGGCGCAGCCGAAATGATCCTCCACGGCAACGATGGACATCAGGTAATTGTTTTTTGATTCATCCAGGGATGTGGAATCCAGGGTCGTTCCCGGAGTCACGATACGGATGACCTCCCTTTTCACAAGTCCCTTCGCCTTTTTTGGATCCTCCACCTGCTCACAGATCGCCACCTTGTGTCCCAGGGCGATCAGCTTGTCGATGTAGGTATCTGCGGCGTGATAGGGAATACCGCACATGGGCGCCCGCTCCTCAAGGCCGCAGTCCTTTCCCGTCAGGGTCAGCTCCAGCTCCTTGCTGACGGTGATGGCATCCTCAAAAAACATCTCATAAAAATCTCCCAGACGGTAAAACAGGATGCAGTCAGACATTTCTTCTTTCTTTTTGCAGTATTCCGTCATCATCGGACTCATGCCCATAGCTCTATCTCCATTTCTATCATCTTTTGCACAGACCCCCTCAATATCAAATAATCCAATGCGGCCGTTTCTTTATCTCAGCCGCCGCACACGAAATCCTTCCCAGTCATTTCCATGCTGGAACCGCTGCGAACCTTCGGCGGACAAAGCCGCCTTTAGCCTTATGGTATCATAGCATTTTTTCAAAAGGGTTTCAAGCTTTCCTTTTTTTATCCAATTTCATCCAAAATCACTCTTGACGGAAAAGAGTTCTGCATATATACTATGCCCTAGAACAGATGCGACCTACCGTCCTGCTCTGTCATACTATGGAAAGAAAGGACTTGATATCATATGAAAAAGATGATTGATCGGATTTTAGCCATATTGCTGCTTGTGTGCCTGGTCTTCTCCTGCCCCATACCGACGAAGGCCGATCCGGCCTCCCGGCAGACCGAGCCCGTTCGGATCCTCCTTGTGGGGAACAGCCTTACCGGTCGTCACTGCCTTTCGGGAATGCTCGCCCGCATTGCAGGCTCAAAGGGCCAGAAGGTTCAGGTGACCACCCTTGCAAAGGGGGGCTGCAACCTGCGGAAATTTGCCACCGACGGCACCCGCATGAACCGCAGGCTCCGCCGCCTCTTGTCCAGGCAGTCCTGGGATTACGTGGTTTACCAGGATCGCCACGCCTATCCCGTCCTGTATATCGGGGACATGTGCCGGGCAACGGAGAAGCTTTGCCGTATGGCCAGGAAAGCAGGCGCACAGCCCATGCTGTACATGACCTGGGCGCCGGAAAAGGGACACAGGGACTACCGCAGAATGAGCGGGCTGGTTTCCGGCCGGGCAGATTATCAGGAAAAGATCGCAGCCTCCTACGAGTATATTTCCTCCCATACCAACGCCCCCGTCATTCCCGTGGGCTATGCTTTCCTGAATGCAGGGCGGTCAGCGTCGGATATCCGTCTCCTAAGCTCCGACAAATACCATCCCAGCCGTTACGGCAGCTACCTCACCGCCTGTACCATGTACTCCGCCCTGTTCCAGGAGACACCGGAGGTTTCCTCCTCCGGCTCTGACGACCTGTCCAGACTACAGCGCATCGCCTGGAGCACCTGGAGACATTACCAAAATTCCAGGCCGTAGATGGCGCCCCAAGGCAGTCAAATATAAAAAGAATGATGTACCGGCCTTCCCAGGTCAGATCTGAGATCGAATGATGGGAAGGCCGGTTTTTCATGGAAAAAAAGCATCCCAAAGGTGCAAATCAGAGCAAAAAAATAAGCCTAATGATACGCTTATTGTAATTCCGTTTTCATCAAGGTCCATAAGCACCCTTACGGCTATATCTCGACCTTGATATAACCACCACTTTTCTTTTTCTCACGTTTAGACATTTCTGCAATAGTCCAATCGGAGGGGTCTTCCTTTGTTTTTATTTGATAAAACTGATACTGCTGATTATCGGTATAAAACTCTGCCATATCATCGTGAAATTCACAGAAGACAATACATTCTGTATTATCTTGAAGTTTTCCTATTATGTGGCATACAATCCAATGAACTTGATATTCAAATCTGTTATAGGAGTCTGAACCCGCTTGCTCACGCTGTTCAGTTGTAAGTACTATACTCATAAATTAGAACTCCTTTCATCTTTAGTCCAGTTCATATTACATTTCCACTGCCTTTGCCAATCATCCTCATTCACTATTGCCTCAAACACAGGCTCAAGGAATGTCTGTATTCCAGTGATTACAACAGAAAACTCAAGCGTATCATCTTTTATTGTTTTCAAAAAGAATTTCCAACGCTTCTGCATATCCTCATCATCGGCAAGTGCAACAATACGCTTAAAGCTGTCCTTGTCATAGGGAGTGCCACGACGCTGTAAGGTTTCAAATATAGCTGCCTGTAATTTTGCTCCATCGAAGTCAAAAGTCCTTGCCAAATAATAGATGTCGTAAAAATCTTTCATTCTACCTGTTAGCTCAAAGCGTTGCAGTATGGCGTCAAACTTCTCGGCAATAGTGCTTTCAAGAGAATAAGTTTTGATTACAGGTGCTTCAAAGTCTGGAAGCTGAGTGTTGATTGTGCGTTCTTCGGCACGGGGGACTATAATATCACCCACGCCTATATCAACATTGAATGGTACACGTACATTTTTTATCTGAGCAATAATCTGCGTACTGATACCGTGATATTTTCTTTGCGGAGAAATCTCTTCAAACCCTTTTGCTTGCATTTCTATATAATCGTTACCAGTAGGTGTGTCGATGATTTTATAAATCAAATCTTTAACATCATCTATTGAATTAGAATATCCACGGAGCAGGAAATCAACATCAATAGTAGCTCGACTTTCAAAATTAGTCAAAGTATAAATGAACAATCCTCCTTTGAGAATTAGCGTATCCTCACACCCAGATTTTGATAGTTTTCTCAAAAATTCTTCCTGCACAAATAGTTGCAAGCATTGCTGATAGCTGATGCCAGAAGCCTTTGCTTTATTTCTCAGCTTTGCCAAAACGGAAGCTGCTATATCTGCCATTACAACCACACTCCAATCAATTCTTTAACCTTTTTCTGCACACGCAATTTTTTTGCATACACCATAAGGTTTGGTATATTCTTTTTCGGGTCATTAACATACCCTTGTATTGCTTTGTTGAAAATTTCTTTATCCATTTTACTCATGTTTTTCAGAACATCACAAATTGTTCTGTCACGGTCATAAATTCGCACTGTTGTGAAATCAATCTCACCTGTTGTTTCACCAAGCGTAACCAACTCTGATTCCATACGATACGCTTTAATAAATGGATAATCAATGTTAGTTCTGAGCTTTGAAACATTCCTGTCTATTGCGAAGTTCCACTCAGCAGGATTTCTGTCGCTATACTTATAATAAAAGAGAGCAGTTTCCATACAAAGAACAGCATCGGGAAACAAGCTATTGATGATAACTATTTCTCTGGTTTCGCAGTTTTCAATCCAATGATAGTAACCTCGTCTTATTCTTTCAATAAACCCCTCATCTAAAAGCTGTTTAATATCTGCATAGTATAACTTAGCTTCAAGAAGCTCGGCAGTAGTCATTATATAGTGATGCCGATTGAATAGCTTTCTTACATTTTTTATATCGTTTTCATGAAGCATTTGTCCACCTCTACTTAATTACCCCAAATTCATTTATTGGTTGGGCACTTTACTATATTATATGCAATTTTTATATAGAAAGTCAATAGTAAACTGCCCACTCAAAAACAAACAAGTGGGCAGTTTACTATTATAAAAATAGGCGATATTTCCGATGCTTCTCTGGGGGCAAAAAAAGCGTATCACTATTTCTAATGATACGCTTTTTGTAATTCCGTTTTCATCAAGATCCATAAGCACCCTTACGGCTGCATCTCGACCTTGATTTTTTCTCAAATACTGTCCGTCAGCCTTTCGATAGGCTTCACCTTCCCTGAAACCAAGCGGGCATTCAAAGGAAAGAGAACTCCTATTTATTTGCGATCGCTGCCTGTGCTGCTGCAAGGCGGGCGATGGGCACGCGGAAGGGTGAGCAGGATACATAGTCCAGGCCGATCTTGTGGCAGAACTCTACGGAAGAGGGATCTCCGCCGTGCTCGCCGCAGATGCCGATGTGCAGGTTGGGGTTCACCGGCTTGCCTAAGGTGATGGCCATCTCCATCAGCTTGCCCACGCCTGTCTGATCCAGCTTTGCAAATGGATCGTTCTCGAAGATCTTTGCATCGTAATAAGCGTTCAGGAACTTCCCTGCGTCGTCTCTGGAGAAGCCATAAGCCATCTGGGTCAGGTCGTTCGTACCGAAGCAGAAGAAATCAGCCTCTTTTGCGATCTCGTCAGCCGTCAGAGCAGCTCTGGGGATCTCGATCATGGTTCCAACCTCGTATTTCAGGTTCACGCCTGCCGCTGCGATCTCGGCGTCCGCCGTCTCCACAACAACCTTCTTCACGTATTTTAACTCTTTGACATCCCCTACCAGCGGGATCATGATCTCCGGGCAAACATTCCAGTCGGCATGAGCCTTCTGAACGTTGATGGCTGCGCGGATCACGGCTCTCGTCTGCATCTTGGCGATCTCCGGATAGGTAACTGCCAGACGGCATCCTCTGTGGCCCATCATGGGGTTGAACTCATGAAGGGAATCGATGATGGTCTTGATCTGCTCAACGGTCTTGCCCTGAGAGTCTGCAAGCTTCTTGATGTCGTCCTCGTCGGTGGGAACGAACTCATGGAGAGGCGGATCCAGGAAACGGATGGTCACAGGATTTCCCTCCAGAGCCTCATACAGCTTCTCGAAGTCTCCCTGCTGCTCAGGAAGGATCTTCTCCAGAGCGGCCTCTCTCTCCTCAACGGTCTCGGAGCAGATCATCTCCCGGAAAGCGTCGATACGGTCTCCCTCGAAGAACATATGCTCCGTACGGCAAAGGCCGATACCTTCTGCTCCCAGCTCCCGAGCCTTTCTGGCGTCGGCGGGGGTGTCCGCATTGGTGCGAACCTTCAGGGTTCTGTATTTGTCAGCCCATCCCATGATCCTGCCGAACTCACCGGCGATGGTGGCGTCCACAGTGGGGATCACACCGTCGTATACATTACCGGTGGAACCGTCAAGAGAAAGGAAGTCTCCCTCATGATACTCTTTTCCAGCCAGTGTAAATTTTTTGTTCTCCTCATCCATGGCGATGTCGCCGCATCCAGATACACAGCAGGTACCCATACCTCTGGCAACAACCGCTGCGTGGGAGGTCATGCCGCCTCGAACGGTCAGGATACCCTGGGCGGACTTCATGCCGGTGATGTCCTCTGGAGAGGTCTCAAGGCGGACAAGAACCACCTTCTCCCCTCTTGCAGCCCACTCCACGGCGTCCTCTGCCGTGAACACGATCTTACCGCAGGCAGCTCCCGGGGAAGCGCCGAGGGCCTTTGCAACCGGAACGGCCTTCTTCAGAGCGGCAGCGTCAAACTGGGGATGAAGCAACGTGTCAAGGTTACGGGGATCGATCATGGCAACCGCCTCTTCCTCGGTCCTCATACCCTCATCCACCAGGTCGCAGGCGATCTTCAGAGCGGCCTGAGCCGTTCTCTTTCCATTACGGGTCTGCAGCATGTAAAGCTTGCCGTTCTCCACGGTAAACTCCATGTCCTGCATGTCTCTGTAGTGCTTCTCCAGGGTCTCGCAAACATTCTTAAACTGTACGAAGGCCTCTGGGAATTTCTCTTCCATCTCGGAGATGTGCATAGGAGTACGAACGCCGGCCACAACGTCCTCGCCCTGAGCGTTGGTCAGGAACTCGCCGAACAGGCCGTTCTCTCCCGTTGCCGGGTCTCTTGTGAAGGCAACGCCGGTACCGCAGTCGTCACCCATGTTTCCAAATGCCATCATCTGCACGTTTACAGCGGTACCCCAGGAATAGGGGATGTCGTTGTCACGGCGGTATACGTTTGCACGGGGATTATCCCAGGAACGGAACACAGCCTTGACAGCGCCCATCAGCTGCTCCTTGGGATCAGACGGGAAATCCGTTCCGATCTTCTCTTTATACTCAGCCTTGAACTGCATGGCCAGCTCTTTCAGGTCGTCGGCAGTAAGCTCCACGTCCTGGGTTACTCCCTTCTTCTCCTTCATCTGGTCGATCAGCTCTTCAAAATATTTCTTTCCAACTTCCATTACTACGTCAGAATACATCTGGATGAATCTTCTGTAGCAATCCCAAGCCCAGCGGGGGTTGTTTGATTTCTCAGCAAGAACATTTACCACTTCTTCATTTAAGCCAAGATTCAGGATGGTATCCATCATACCAGGCATGGAGGCTCTGGCTCCGGAACGAACGGAAACAAGAAGGGGATTCTCTTTGTCACCAAACTTCTTGCCGGTGATGCCCTCCATCTTCACGATCGCTTCCATAATCTGCCCCATGATCTCATCGTTGATCTGTCTACCGTCCTCATAGTACTGAGTACAAGCTTCCGTAGTAATGGTGAAGCCCTGGGGAACAGGCAGGCCAAGGTTTGTCATTTCAGCAAGGTTAGCGCCTTTACCACCCAGAAGGTTTCTCATGGTTGCATCGCCTTCTGTAAACATATAGACCCATTTTGCCATCTTACACTTTCCTCCTAAATTATTAGTTCTTTAAACAAAAAACGTGTTTCTTATACGCACATAACCATTCTATAGATTTCTTTTCCATTAGTCAAGGTCATTCTGGTAAAAAATTGGAGGATTTTCCCCAATAAGGCCGTTGTTTTCAGACATTCCAAAAAGGATGGCCGATCCGGCTTTCCCCTGCCCACAGGGATCCCTTGACGGAAACAGGCGCAGCTTAGGGAAAGCCGCACGAAAAAAGGCCGGACGCTCTCCTTTTTTTGTATCTCGAGGATCGCTCCGGCCCCTTTGACCGTCCCAGGCCGCCCTTTTACGGGAGGCCCGAGATGCCATGCGGATCATTCTTCGTTTGTGCTTTTTCTTTTCTTTCTGGGAGTGGGAACGTTCAGCACCAAATGTCTGGGAAGGCCATTCACCATGATGGGCTGGTAATCTCCCTGGATCAGAGGATTGATGTAATCGATGAAATCCTTGGTCACGTAGGTGGCGTCCTTCGTCATCCAGTTTCTGGGAACCGTCTTCTCCTCATTGGCGATCCGGTGTACGTCGTAAATGCCCGTGGCCGCCATGTAGGGATCGTCGGAAACCCGGTCGATCACGATCATCTTGCCGGTGTCTCCCTCATCCGCCGCCTTCACTGCGGCTCCGCCTACCATGAAGGCCTCATTGATATCCACCCGGGAGGCCATGTGGGATGCGCTCCTCTGGAGGGTGGAAAACTCGATGGAACGGGTCTTGCAGCCACACTCTGCCTTTAAGAAGTTGGCTAGGTAGGTGGCGGTTCCCTGAAGCTGCTTGTGTCCAAAGGAATCCACGTAATCGTCGGAGCTGCCAAGCTCACAGACATATCTTCCATCCGCAAGCTTGATACCCTCGGAAACGGCGATGACAACAGATTCCTTCTTCTTCAGAAGCTCCTTCACCTTCACCAGAAACTTGTCGATATCGAAGGGTACCTCCGGCAGATAGATCAGGTCCGGACCGTCGCAGTCCTCGGTCTTGGCAAGGGCGGTGGCTCCGGTGAGCCATCCAGCGTTCCGTCCCATCACCTCCATGATGGTAATGCAGTTTTTCTTGTAGGTAAGGCCGTCCGCATCCCGAATTACCTCCTTCGTGGCTGCGGCAATGTATTTTGCGGCGCTGCCAAAGCCAGGGGTGTGGTCCGTCAGGGCAAGGTCATTGTCGATGGTCTTGGGAACTCCCAAAAACTTCTGGGACTGCCCTGTCAGGATCGCATAATCGGAAAGCTTCTTGATGGTGTCCATGGAATCATTGCCGCCGATGTAGATGAAGGCATCAATGCTCAGCTTGTTCAGGATCTCAAAAATACGCTCGTAGATGGATCTGTCCTCGTGGATCTCCGGGAGCTTGTAACGGCAGGAGCCTAAAAAGGCAGAAGGCGTCCTCTTCAGGAGCTCGATGTCCAGCTCAGAATGGATCTGGGTGGAAAGGTCGATATACAGCTCGTCTAAAAGGCCCTCCACCCCGTGGAGCATCCCGTACACCTTGTCAAAGCCTCGCTCAATGGCATTCTTGTAAACACCGGCCAAACTGGAATTGATCACGGAGGTAGGTCCTCCGGACTGTCCTACAATGATATTTCTTTTCTTCGCCATGGTCTTCCTCCTATACAACGGCTTTTCGTAACACTTCAATCAGCTGAACTGCTACACGCATTCTTCTTAATTCTTTTCACAATGCACAATTCTAGCAAATTTCACCTGTCAAGTCAACAAAAAGATGCAGGGAAGAAGGCACAGACGCCAGGACTATTCCTCCTCATCCTCCTCTTCTTCCATATCCTCATCCAGCTCCTCGGCCTCCTCATCCTCCAGGACATCGCCCTTCTGAAGGACCGTGAGGATGACCGTGCCGTCCTCCTCGGTGATGATGGAAACGATGTCCCCTGCCTGGATGTCATCCAGGGTGATGGGAATGGATTCCATCTCCATCAGCTCTTCCTCCATGAGCTCTTCTCCCTCATCACCGTAGTCCTCCTCTTCCCCTTCTTCCAGGGCGTCGTCCTCGTCTCCCAGGGAAATGGTAAATTCCTCCTCTTCCGGGTCTACCGCAATGTCCTCGTCCTCATCCTCCAGGGATTCCTCCTCCAGCTCCACCTCAGCCACCTCGATGTCCGTGTAGGGCTCCGCCAGCTGGTAAAGCTGCACGGACTCATCAATCTCATAGGTTTCTTCCACCCCGTCCAGCTCCAGCACCTGACCCTCGGAAACGTCCAGCACGATCTCATCCTCCTCGTCCTCGTCCGCCTCCTCATCTTCGGCCTCCGCCAAAAGAGACTCCAGGTCCAGATCTCCCAAGGAAACCTCCGAATCCAAAAAACCGGTGGCGATGGTGATATAATCTGGTCCCACCTCCGTGACCATCCCATTCACTTCCATGTACTCGTCCAGATAATACTCCTCCATCGGCTCTTCCTCCATCAGCTCTGCCTCCTCTTCCTCTGCGTAAACGACGCCTGCATTCATGGATGTCATAGTCATTGCGACCCCAAGGAGGATCGCTGCGTATCTTCTTTTCATCTGCGGATATCCTTTCTTGTTTTTTGTTTGTTTTTGCTCTGATTTTACTTGCTGCAATTTTTGTCTGTTTTATTACTTTAGCGGATAACTGTGTCGAAAGTGTGAAATTCTTCCTTATTTTTTCTCCAAAAAATCCCCAAAAAAATTTCAGGATCCTTCCTTTTACGACACGCCCGCCCCGCCGGATGGAACAGCCTGAGAGACTGGCTTTTCCGCTTCTCTCCCACCCTTTTCCCCCCGGAAAAACAGGGCGAAAACTGCGTTAAAAGGTCGCCTCATAGTCTCGATTTACTGTACCAATATTGCAAACTTTATGTTAAGCCTTTATAATCTTTGTAACGGAATATGTAACTGTTGATTGAATTTGCAACACCAACCATCGGGAGGTAAAGAATGGACGAAGAAAGAAAGCGCCGGAAGCAGGAACTCATTGAGTCGTACAATCTGGCCAGGCCCATTATGACCGTATTAGGTGACGAAGTTCGTCAGGAAATCCTTCTTGCCCTGATGGAGGCAGAAGGGCAAGGGGGTCTGCGCGTCGGGGACATTCAGCAGAGATGCCATGTTTCCCGTTCCTCTGTGTCCCATCATCTCAAGGTACTGCTTCAGGCAGACATCATCAGCGTGCGCCACGAGGGCACAAAAAATTACTACTACATAGACCTGAACAGAACTGCGATCCGTCCGGTGATGCGTTTCTGGCAGATGGCCGGACCGATCATGGACGAGTATTTCAGGCCCAGGGAGGATGAGCATTGATCATGGTTGATTATGCACACTTTTGGGTATCATCGGAGCTTAGGGGCAGAGGTGGACGGTGACGGGGCCCCTGCCGCTGGTATCACACCTTAGGCATGGATTTCTCCATTTTCTCTTATGATCCTGGATGCAAAAATGGCAGCTTTCGTTCCTGACGAGGCTGCCTTTTTCGATGGAAGAAACCGGCTCAGACAGGCCGGGTCCAAGAAGGCTCTCAGGACTTCGCCCACGGAAGCAGATACGCCGCCTCCCCTTTCATTTGAGATCAAAAAATGCGCCACCTAAAAACTGCCGCCGGAAAAAACCGGCGGCAGCTCTCTTTTTGTTCTCTTTTTGGGGAAGATCCTTATACTCGGGACAGATACTCGCCGGTCCTGGTATCGATCTTCAGCTTGTCCCCCTCGTTCACGAAGAGAGGCACCATCACCTGCGCTCCGGTCTCCACGATGGCCGGCTTCGTAGCTCCCTGTGCGGTATTTCCCGCAAAGCCAGGCTCGGTCTCCGTAACGGCAAGTTCCACGAACAGGGGCGGCTCGATGGCAAACACATTGCCATTGTGGGAGCAGATCTTCACCATCTCATTCTCCTTCACGAATTTCAGGGTGTCTCCCACCTGCTCCTCGGTCAGGCCGATCTGGTCGAAGGTCTCCAGATTCATGAAATAAAACAGTCCGCCGTCATTGTACAGATACTGCATGTCCACCCGCTCGATACGGGCAGCGGGGAACTTCTCCGTAGGGCGGAAGGATTTCTCCAGGACAGCCCCTGTAATGATGTTTTTGTATTTGGTTCTTACGAAAGCAGCTCCCTTGCCGGGCTTTACATGCTGAAATTCTACGATCTGACAAACGTTGCCGTCAATTTCCACTGTGACGCCGTTTCTGAAATCACCTGCTGAGATCATCTTTATTATTTCCTCCTTCTTGTGCATTTCGCTTTACGATAATTCTATAATACCTAGGCAGTTTTTTCAACTATTTTTTTCATGGGCCGCCAATTTTTCCTCGATCTCCAGGATCAGGTCGTCAAAGCTCTTCACTCCGGTCACCACCTGGATATCTGAAAATTTTGCGTACACCGGGTCTCTCTGCTTCAACAGCTTTTTCAGCTTGTCTCCCTGATTGTCCCCATCCAGAAGAAGGCTTGTGTTCTGGCTGCCCTCCAGGCGCTTTCCCAGCACCTCCGCAGAACCCTTCAGATAGATGATGGTACCCAGATCCTTCAGGTACTTCTGGTTCTGCTCCTGGATGGGAAGACCGGCTCCAAGGGAAACCACCTTACGCTCCCGGTCCTCCAGGAGCCCTTTGATCACCGTGGTCTCCAAGGCCCGGTAAAAGGGCTCCCCGAAACGCTCAAAAAGTTCCTTGATGGACAGGTTCATCTTTTTGACGATCACCCTGTCCACGTCCACAAAGGGCAGCCCCAGATCCTTTGCAAGACGCTTTCCCACTCTTGTTTTTCCTGAACCCACAAATCCGATCACTGCAATGTGATTCATGAATCCCCCTCCTTTTGGTAAAAATATAAAACGATTTTTTCAAGGTATCGCTTCAGAACGATCTGTATCTCCTCCTTGGGATGGAGCGGCTTTACGAGAATGTTCCGAAGACCCGCCTTTTTTGCCCCGTAAATATCGGTGAACAGCTGATCTCCCACAAAAAGGGTGGACGCCTCGTCGGTTCCCAGCATCTCCATGGCCCGCCGGTAGCCCCCCGGAGAGGGCTTCCCCGCCTTGTGGATATATCTTCCCTGTACGGCGCCCGCAAAGGGCTCCACCCGGGGCTCTTTGTTGTTGGAGACGAAGCAGTAGCCCATGCCCAGCTCCCTCAGCCTGGCAAAAAGGGCCCTCGCCCGGTCGTCCGCCGGTGCACCGTGGGGCACCAGGGTGTTGTCAATATCAAAAAGGATCCCCCGGATCCCCTCCTGATACAGTCCCTCGTAATCAATGTCATAGGCCGAATCCAGATATTCATCTGGAAAAAAACACTTCAGCATTCCTTAACCTTCCTGTCTGTCGTGCAGGTAATCCAGCATTTTGTCGTAGCTGTCCCTCATCAACTCATAACCGTGCTGGTAAAAGCCGGTCAATTTTTTGGGATCTCCCTCCAAACGGGAAACCGGCTCCACCTGTGGCCGAAGCACGAAGATCTTTCCCTCCGCCTCCCATTTCTCAATCATCTCCATGGTGCGGTTGTAGCTGCGGTAACGGTTCACCATGACGTTTAGCAGATTGGGGTACTTTTTCAGGGCCGCCACGTAAAGGGCCCGGCTCTTCCCCGGCCTCGATTTTCGATATCCTGGATTTCTCGTGAGGATCACCACGTTTTTCCGGTACCCCTCCTTCATGGCATGGATCAGGGGCACCGAATCCGCCACCCCGCCGTCCACGTAGGGGCAGCCGTCGATAAACACCTCGGGACTCATCACCGGGATGCTGGAGGAGGCCCGGCAGATGCTGAGAAGCCGTTCCTCGTCCTTGTCCTCCGACAGGTACTCTGCCTCCCCCGTCAGGCAGTTGGTCACCACCATCTCGCACCGAAGCTTCGAGTGAAAGTAGGTCTGGAAATCAAAGGGGAAGGTCTCGTAGGGGTAGACGGAAAACACCATGTCCATGTCGATGATGCGCCCCTTTTTCAGGACCTCCTTCGTCCCCAGGTAACGGTTTTCCTTTTCGGTCACGATCATACAGTCCCTGGTCCTTCCGATCTGACGGGAAACGTAATCCATGGCGTTGCAGGCACCTGCGGACACGCCTGCCACATAGGAAAACTCCTCCTCCCTTTCCAGGAGATAATCCAAGACACCGGCGGTAAACACACCCCGGTTCCCGCCGCCCTCCAAGATCAGGGCGGCCTTTTTTTGCTGTTCCATAGTTATTAGCTTCCTTCCTTGCGAAAAGCCCTCGCACCTCTTCTGGCAGGCGGCCCTTACCGCTCTCCCAGAGGAATGTACACGGAAGGCTCCAGCACGTTTTTGTATGCGGGACGGATGATCTTGTCCACGTTGATCAGCTCCTCCATGCGGTGCGCGCTCCAGCCCACGATACGGGCCACGGCAAACATGGGAGTGTACAGCTCCAGAGGAAGATCCAGCATACTGTACACGAAGCCGCTGTAAAAGTCCACATTGGCGCTGACGCCCTTGTAGATCCGCCTCTCCTGGGCGATCACTTCCGGGGCCAGGCGCTCCACGGCGTTGTACAGCTGGTAATCCTTCATCCGCCCCTTTTCCTTTGCCAGGGCCGCCACAAAGCTTTTCAGAACCTCGGCCCTGGGATCGGACACGGAGTAGACCGCATGTCCCATGCCGTAGATCAGGCCCCGCTTGTCAAAGGCCTCCTTGTGGAGCAGTTTCCTCAGATAATTCCTGATCTCATCCTCGTCCGTGACGTCCCTCACGTGCCTCTTCATATCCTTGAACATGCTGACCACCTTGATGTTGGCGCCGCCGTGCTTCGGCCCCTTCAGGGAGCCCAGGGCCGCCGCAATGGCAGAGTAGGTGTCGGTACCGGAGGAGGAAACCACGTGGGTAGTGAAGGTGGAGTTGTTTCCGCCGCCGTGCTCCATATGGAGGATCAGGGCGATATCCAGGATCTTTGCTTCCAGGTGAGAATATTTCTTATCCGGACGGAGCATCCGCAGAATGTTTTCTGACGTGGACAGCTCCTTTTTGGGATTGTGGATGTAAAGGCTCTTTCCTCCCAGGTAATGGTTGTAGGCCTGGTAGCCGTACACCGAAAGCAGAGGAAATACGCTGATCAGGTTGAGGCATTGACGGAGGACGTTGGGCAGGGAAACATCATCCGGCTCCTTGTCATAGCAGTACAGGGTCAGCACGCTGCGGGAAAGGGCATTCATGATATCCCTGGAGGGCGCCTTCATGATGACGTCCCTCACAAAGTTGGTGGGAAGGCTTCTCTGGTTGCCCAGCAGCTTCTTGAAATCGGCCAGCTCCTGCTCGTTGGGAAGCTTGCCGAAGAGAAGAAGGTAGGTCGTCTCCTCAAAGCCATAGCGATCGTCGTTGATAAATCCCTTGGTCAGCTCCTTGATGTCGTATCCCCTATAAAAAAGCCTGCCCGCACAGGGCACCTCCCTTCCATCCTCCATCCTGGTAGCATTTACATCGGATATCTGCGTCAGTCCTGAGAGAACGCCCTTTCCGTTTACGTCCCGGAGGCCTTTTTTTACGTCATACTTGCTGTAGAGAGAGGTATCCAGCCGGGAATACTCCACGCAGATGTCTGTCAATCGCTCTATCTCCGGCGTCACCTTCATGTTAAATCCTGTCATAAACGAACTCCTTTCTTTCTTGATTCTAATCCATTCCTCCCCTTTCCTTTGATACCCTTATCTCTGGCGGTATCCGGCCAAAAACTCCTCAAGCTTTTTCGCTGCCTTTTCCAGCTGCAGCTTATTCGGCAGGTAAACAACCCGGAAATGATCCGGTTCTCCCCAGTTGAAGCCCTTCCCCGGAACGATGAGCACCTGCTTTTCGTGGAGGAAATCCAGGGCAAACTGCTCGTCGTCCAGAATACCGAATTTCTCCGTGTCAATCTTCGGGAAAATGTAGAAGGCAGCCTTCGGCTTTACCGCCGTAATGCCTGGGATGTCGGTGAGAGCCTTGTAAATGAAGTCTCTCTGCTCACAGACCCTTCCTCCGGGCTGGATGTACTCGTTGACGCTCTGATAGCCTCCCAGAGCCGTCTGAACGATGGCCTGAGCGGGCACGTTGGAGCAAAGCCGCATGGAGGACAGCATGTTCAGGCCCTGGATGTAGCCCTTTGCCCGGTGCTTCGCCCCGCTTAGGATCATCCATCCGATGCGGAATCCTGCGATCATATGGGATTTGGACAGTCCGGAAAAGGTGATGCAGAAAACGTCCGGCGCCAGGGAGGCGACGGAGGTATGTGTCAGCCCGTCCATCACCAGACGGTCATAGATCTCGTCCGAGAAGATGATCAGCTCGTGCTCCCTGGCGATCTGGACGATCTGCTCCAGCACCTCCCTGGGATAGACGGCCCCCGTGGGGTTGTTGGGATTGATCAGGACGATGGCCTTCGTCCGGTCCGTGATCTTTCTTCGGATGTCCTCCAGGTCGGGATACCACTCCGACTGCTCATCACAGATATAATGAACCGGATTTCCTCCGGCCAGGGTGGCGGTGGCGGTCCACAGGGGATAATCGGGAGATGGGATGAGGATCTCGTCCCCATTGTTCAAAAGGGCCTGCATACAAAGGTTGATCAGCTCGCTGACCCCGTTTCCCGTATAGATGTCGTTCATGGTGACTCCCGGGATGCCCCGGAGCTGGGCGTACTGCATGATGGCCTTTCTTGCGGAAAAGATCCCACGGGAATCGGAATAGCCCTGGGAGGTACGCACGTTGCTCAGCATATCCAGGATCACCTCCTGGGGAGCTGTAAAGCCGAAGGGGTAAGGATTGCCGATGTTCAGCTTCAGGATCTCCATCCCGTCCTCCTCCATCCTGGCCGCCTCATCCACCACCGGTCCCCGCACGTCGTAAAGCACGTTATCCAGCTTGGATGATTTTTCAAAGGTTCGCATAACCATATTCCTCCTGTCCTCGCACATTCTTCTTCATACTCCACTATATCATCTCATATTTGGAAGATTTTCGCAAGTCTTAACAAAAAAGTGTTCCCGTTCCGGCGCCTCCTGGGGGCCGTTCTGGCCGATGAGGCCGCACCCCTTTTGCAGCCGCTTCCCGCCTGGAAGGGCAAGGAGGCCGGCGCAAAAAAACTTTTGCCCGTTTGCTCCTCAAAAAAAACTTTTCATTTTTAGATCAATCGTGTATAATTACAGCAGATTTTCTGTATAGTTCCTTTTATACAGGAGCATCTGAAAACAAAATGATACGCAAGATGGACGAGGAGGATTTTATCATGTCTTACACAGAAGAAGTCTATGCAAAAGTCGTAGCGCAAAACCCCGGCGAGCCTGAGTTTCACCAGGCGGTACGGGAGGTTTTGGATTCCCTGAAGGTGGTCATTGAGCGCAATGAGGACGAGTACCGCAGGCTTTCCATTCTAGAGCGTCTCGTGGAGCCGGAACGCATCATTTCCTTCCGGGTTCCCTGGGTGGATGACAAGGGCACGGTTCAGGTGAACAAGGGCTACCGGGTACAGTTTAACAGCGCCATCGGACCCTACAAGGGCGGGCTCCGCTTTCACCCTTCCGTAAATCAGAGCATCCTAAAGTTCCTGGGCTTTGAGCAGATCTTCAAAAATTCCCTGACCGGCCTTCCCATCGGAGGCGGCAAGGGCGGCTCCAACTTCGACCCCAAGGGCAAATCCGACCGGGAGGTCATGGCCTTCTGCCAGAGCTTCATGACAGAGCTGTGTAAATACATCGGCGCGGACACGGACGTGCCTGCCGGCGACATCGGTGTGGGCGCCCGTGAGATCGGATACCTTTTCGGCCAGTACAAGCGGATCCGCGCCCTTCACGAGGGAGTGCTGACAGGAAAGGGCATCTCCTACGGCGGATCCCTCGTCCGCACCCAGGCCACGGGCTATGGACTGGTCTACATGCTGGATGAGATGATGAAGGCACACGGTGATTCCATGGAGGGCAAGACCATTGTTGTCACCGGATCCGGAAACGTGGCCATCTACGCCGCAGAAAAGGCCCAGCAGCTGGGGGCAAAGGTGGTCGCCCTCAACGATTCCAACGGCTATATCCACGACCCCGCAGGCATTCGCCTGGACGTTGTGAAGGAGATCAAGGAGATCCAGAGAGGCCGTATCAAGGAGTATGCCCAGAGAGTGGAGGGTTCCTCCTACACGGAAGGACTTGGCATCTGGAACATCCCCTGCGACATCTATCTCCCCTGCGCCACACAGAACGAGCTGGGCCTGGAGGGGGCAAAGGCCATCACCGCCGCCGGCTGCAAGTATGTGGTTGAGGGGGCAAACATGCCCACCACCCTGGAGGCCACCGATTATCTGATGAAGAACGGCGTTTACTTCATGCCCGGCAAGGCTGCCAATGCCGGCGGCGTGGCCACCTCCGCCCTGGAGATGAGCCAGAACTCCATGCGCCTTTCCTGGAGCGCGCAGGAGGTGGATCAGCGGCTGAAGGGCATCATGAAGGACATCTTCTCCAAGGTGGACGAGGCTGCAAAGCGCTACGATATGAAGGACAACTATGTGGTTGGCGCCAACATCGCAGGCTTTGAAAAAGTGGTGGATGCCATGAAGGCACAGGGAATCTGCTGATTCTTTGCCAGGCGCACCACCAGAAGAAAAAGGTCTGACAGCATTCTGCTGTCAGGCCTTTTTCCCTTTAATTCATAAACTTTTTCAGCTCGTCCAAAAAAGTGCTCACGTCCTTAAATTCCCGGTACACCGAGGCAAAGCGGACGTAGGCCACCGCATCTAAGTCCTTCAGATGCTCCATGACGATCTCCCCGATCTTGCTGCTGCAGATCTCCTTCTCCTCCGCATGGAAGATATCCGCCTCAATGGAATCCATCATGGCCTCGATCCGGTCGATGGGGATGGGACGCTTATAGCAGGCCCTCAGCACCCCGTCCTGAATCTTTTCCCGGCTGTACTGCTCCCGGTTTTGATCCTTTTTGATCACGGTGAGGGGAATGGTCTCCACCTTTTCGTAGGTGGTAAACCTCCTCCCGCAGGAATCGCAGAGACGGCGGCGGCGGATGGCATTGGTATCCTCCACCGGCCTGGAATCCACAACACGGGTATTATCCTGGTTACAATACGGACATCTCACATGGATCTCCCCCTTTCTGTCTGGCCTGTCCCCCGTACAGTCATCTCTCCACCGAAGGCTCCTCCCCTCCTTTTTTAACCTGCACGCGGTCATGTTTTTTTCTTTTTTCGCATATCTTTTGTTACAGCACCGCGGGAAAGGACGTCTGTCATGCGTCTCTGTGAATTAAAGCAAAAGGAGATCATCAACATCTGTACCTGCCAAAGCCTGGGCTGCGCCCTGGACGTGGAGTTCGACTGCCGCACCGGCCGGCTGGAGGCTCTCGTGGTCCCGGGACCTGGCCGCTTCTGCTTCTTTTTTGCAAGGGACAGCGAATACGTGATCCCCTGGAACTGCATCCGCCAGATCGGGGCGGACATCATCCTGGTGGAGATCCAGGAGGACGCCTGTCTGCGAAAAAACTGATCGCTCCGCCGTCTGTCAAGGGGCTTTATTTTTTATATTTTTTCTGCCGCCGTATATTTCTCCCCCCATATGAGAAAGATTTACTCAAGAAGCACAAAAAGGAGGATTTACAGGATGGCACTGAACAAAGTAGAAATCTGCGGCGTAAACACGGCCAAGCTTCCCGTTTTGAGATCCGAGGAGAAGGAGGCTCTTTTCCAGCGGATCAAGGAAGGGGATGCGGCGGCCAGGGATCTGTATATCAAGGGAAACCTGCGCCTGGTCCTCAGTGTGATCAAGCGATTTTCCGGGAGCAGCGAAAACCCGGACGACCTGTTCCAGATCGGCTGTATTGGCCTGATCAAAGCCATTGACAACTTTGACACCTCCTTGCAGGTAAAATTCTCCACCTACGCCGTCCCCATGATCATCGGAGAGATCCGGCGGTACCTAAGGGACAACAACAGCATACGGGTCAGCCGTTCCCTGCGGGACATTGCGTACAAGGCCATCTACGCACGGGAAACCTACCTTCGTGAAAATCTGAAGGAGCCCACCATAAGCGAGATCGCCGGGGAGATCGGCATCGACAAGGAAATGATCGTCTATGCCATGGACGCCATCCAAAGTCCGGTCAGCCTTTTTGAGCCGGTGTATACGGAGGGCGGCGACACTCTCTACGTGATGGACCAGATCAGCGACAAGAAGAACCGGGAGGAGCATTGGATCGAAAACCTCTCCCTTCGGGAGGCCATGAACCGCCTTGGAAAACGGGAGCGTCACATCATCCAGCTTCGCTTTTACGAAGGGAAGACCCAGATGGAGGTGGCCCAGGAGATCGGAATCTCCCAGGCCCAGGTCAGCCGTCTGGAAAAAAACGCACTAAAGACCATGCGAAACTATCTCCGGCCCTAAGGGTTCCACCCTTTTGGGTCCGTCTTTTTTCAGGCCTCTCCTCTGTAGGGAGGCACCCTGTAAAGCCCGCAGATCTCCCCAAACAGATCGTACTCCCGATCTCCTCTTCCCACATAGCCCCGAAAACGTTCAAAGATTTCTCCCGCCTGGGGAAGAAGGTAGAAGGAGGTAAACAGGGACTGGTCCAGGACCTCCCCGTCCGGCAGAAGGCTGCGGTAGCTTTGGGCCTTGGGACCTACAAGACAGACGCTTTTCGTCTTCAGGCCCTCCAGAAGCCTTTTCTTTTTCTCGTCGGGAAGCACCTCCGCATTGACCAGGACGCTGCCCTCCTGGGGAAGGAGGAGCAGATCCGCCTGAAGACGGCCCTCCTCCTGCCGCCGGTCGCAGACCAGATAGGTTTTTCCCTTTATGGTCACCTTCTCTCCGGGGACGGTCCCTTTTTTTCCGCGCTTAGGAGGAAGGGGAAGGAGGCGCTGCACCCTCTGGATGTTCTCCTCCCCGTAGCTTCCCAGGGAGATTCCTCCCGGGAAGGAATAGATCTTGTGGTAAACCGAAAGGGCTTTTTTCCATTTGCCCGGCTTCTTTTCCCGGAGATTTTCCAGGAAATCCAGGTCCCCCAGCACCCGCTGGGAAAAGCGCTTGGACAGGGAAAGATAATACCGGGAGTAGGACTGGCCGCCCAGGACCAGGCAAAGATCGAAGGAGACCGCCCCAAGGACTCTTTTCCATTCTCTCTCCATCAGCTCCTCCATGCGGGCCCTCAGCTGGGGCTCCCTGAGAACCACGTCGGGATGCTTTTCCAAAATCCGCAGGAACCGGCATTCCTCCTCCGTCAGCACCATATGCCCCCTGGTCATCAGGGGGACGATCCCCTCCTGCAGCTCCTCCATCTCCTTTTCCACCCTGGGCTCACTGCACCAGGAGGTGAGCACCGCCACCTGATAGGCGTCCGTGTCCATCTGCTGCAAAAGGCTTTTGACCACGCACCGGTGCTCCCTGGTGTCCTTCCAGCTTGTGAGGACAAGAAGACGCTTTTTCCCGTTTTTCAGGAAATGGCCTCCCTCCCGTCTGGGAAGCTCCCCTCCCTTTTCCAGGAGGGCCTGAGCGATTTCTTCCATTCCCCCTGTCACAAGAAGGCCGTCATAGAGGCCCGCCACCCTCAGTTCCTTTTCCCAGAAGGCTTTTCCCTCCTCCAGGGAGGGTGCGTACATCAGGTCTGTTTTCAAAAGCTCCCTGGCATAGCAGGAGCAGCCGTCGATCCAGGATCTATCCTTCTCCCACACCCCGTGCATCAGGTTCAGGTAGATCTGCTCCGGACGCTTCACGAAGGAGACGGTGAGGGGCTGGCTGCTCACCAGGTATCGGGAGCAGGCCATGGCCTCCCAATAGGGCTGTTTGCCCCTTCTCACCACCTCCGCTCCCTCCACCACCGCCTCCGGGTTGTCGCTGACGCAAACGATGTAGGTGTACTTCTTTCCATAGTTCTCCATTAGGTAAGAGAGAAGCTCCTTCGCCCGCTGGCTCTCAGGGGCATTTTCCTCCCAAACGAAGAAAAACTGTCCCTCCTTGACGGGCTTGGCCAGGGCTTGTCCGTAAATAAACCGTTTTTTCAGCTCTTTTTTGTTTTCCTGAAGATATTTCTCTGCGTTTCTTGCGGCGAACTCATATTCCTCTATCGTTTCCTTCAGGATTTGCTCCATCTCACTCATTGACAACACCTCTCAAAGCGTTCGTACTGCCTGCGGTTGTACTCCTCCCCGTCAAAGGAAGGATCCGTAAACGGCGTAAAGTCCATTTTGCAGACCCCTGTACCCATGGCCCTGGCATACAGCCCCATCACAGTATCCTCTTGTCCCTCCGGGATCACCAGACAGGCGCAGTGAGCCAAAAAGGCCCAGGGACGCTGAAGGGGACCTGTAAAGAAAATGGCCTCAGACAGCCCGTTCTCCCTCGCCTGATACTGGAGCTTTTCCTTTTCAGGACAGTCTCCCACCAGATAGAGGACGCTTTTCTTATTTTTTTCGTAAACAAAGACAAACTGCTCCAGAAGAGCTCCCAGATCTGCCTCCCCCATGGTTCCCATGGCGGCAAAAAGATGGTCGGTGTGCTGGGGAAGGGGAATGGCCGAAATCTCCAGACGGGAGGTGTCCTCCCCCTTCGTCTCATCCAGATAATAGGAGGTTCCTTCCAGGATGAGAAGCTCCTCCTTCTTTTTTGCCTGCTCCACCGCCTCAAGATCCAGGAAGGGTTCTGTGAAGGACAGGCTCTTACACCCTTCCATGGCTTTTCCAAGGCAGGAAAAGAGGGTACGCCCTCCCACAAGATCCACGGCTGCGTCAAACCGGGACTCCCCGAACAGCCTGCGAAGCTCCCGCCTGCAAAAATCCAGGGGAAGGTCTCCCCCTTCCTGCTCTCCCTCCAGGAAGAGACTCAGAGCGCCCAGCTCCCTGGGGGTGCCGTTCTCCGGCTGTCCCCGGTAAAGCACCCGGAAGGAGGAGGGAAGGCTTCGGATCCGTTCTTCCTCTTTTTCATCCCTCGCCGCCTCCACCAGGAGAGTCACATCGTACCGGTCGTAGTCCAGAAGGCGGGAAAGAGCCTCCAGGGACAGGACGTCCATATTGCGGCTCAGATTTCCGGCGTAAAGGAGCAGCCTCTTTTTGGGGGCCGGTTCCTCCTTCGCCTCCGTCTTCCTTCCGCCCAGGACCACCTCCATCACCCGTCTGCACACCTGGCCGTCGTCCTTTTCACAGGCCCATTTCGCCTCTCTTTCATACTTCTCCCGGCAGGGCTCCATGGCGGCATCCAGGTTCTCCACCATCCTTCCCAGCTCCTGGCAGCTTGTGGCGATGGGCCCCGGCAGCTTGTCTATGCCAAAGTAAAGCCCCCGGTAGTCCAGATACTCATCCAGGTCGGGAATAAAAAACAGGATGGGCCTCCCCGATACCAAAAAGTCAAAGTAAATGCTGGAGTAGTCCGAGATCAGCACGTCCACCGCCGAGAGCAGCTCGTTGGTGTCCACGGTGGCGGGAATAAACCGGTCCGTCATCCCCAGGTTTTTCTTGATATGGTAGTACACGATCTGGTGGGGCTTCACCAGAATCTGATACTTCCTCGTATCCACCCTCTTCTCGATCTGACGGATGACCTGATAATAGGTATCCAGGCTGGTGTCCGGGCTGCTGTACCGGCTTCCCTTCCAGGTGGGCGCATAGAGGATCAGCTTTTTGTCAGGATCTGCCTGAACTCCGCAGGCCGCCAGATCCTCAAAGACCTTCCGCCTGTCGGCGTGAAAATACCGGTCATTCCTGGGCTGCCCCTCCTCCAGGATGGTGCCCTGGTACAGGCCCTTTAGCTTGAAGGCTTTCTCATAGATCTCCGTCATAAAGGAATTGGGGGACATGAGATAATCTGCGGCAAGAAGATTCCTGGCAGAGTTTCCTGCGGAAACATTGCCGGTGGGAATGTCAAAGCCGATGGTCTTCAGGGGGATCCCATGCCAGGTATTCAGATATATCTGCCCCTCCCGCTTTGTGAAAAAGCCGGGAAAGCTTACGTTGTTGATCAGATACTTGGAGGTAGCCAGGGCCTCCCGGTATTCCAGGGACTGGTATTTTACGAATCGGACATTTTCGTACTTTTCATAGCGCCTGATCTTCCAGGCGTTGTCCTCAAGATCGTCTATGACCCAGACATGGACCAGATCCTTGTAGGCCTCTTCCTCCAGCAGACAGCAGAAAAAGGCATAAGGACTGCAGGTCATGCCTCTGCCTCCAAATGCCTCATAAAGGACCTGGTTCTCCCGCAGGGCCGTGGTCTGCAGCAATGCGGCGTACTTCTGCCGCATCTCCTCATACAGGTTCAGACGGGCCCTCTCCTCTGCAAAAGATGCGGCCACGTCCAAGGGGGAAGGGGCCTGCTCCTCCTTTTGTTCCTCCTTCTCCCTCATCCTGCCGAACAGCTTTTTGATCCTTTCAAACTTTTTGAACATCTGACTACTCCTTATTTCTCAAGCAGGCGATGAAACAGGTCGTTCCAGTCGGCAACGGCGTGCTCGATGGCGAAATCGCCGGATTTCTCAATGGCGTTCCTGTGCATCTCAAGTCTTAAGTCCTCGTCATGGGCCAGCTTCAGCATGGCCTGGGTAAATTGGTGAGTGTCAAAGGCCTCCGGCAAAAGCCCGGTCTTTTCGTGGTCGATGATCAGGTCCATGGCCCCGGTGTGGTAGGCGATCACCGGCAGGCCGAATTCAAAGGCTTCCATGATCACCATGGGCCAGCCCTCCCATCTGGATGGAAGGAGGAAAACGGAGGAATTGAGGTAATATTTCTCCGGCTGGTTGGTGTAGCCTATGAAGTGAACCCGGTCCTCCAGATTTCGTCTCTTCGCGTCCGCCAGAATCTCCTTCCACAGATCTCCGTCTCCGATGATGTCCAGCTCCCACTGGGAATCCTGCCTGCAAAATTCCTCGAAGGATTCCATCATCAGATCCAGCCCCTTCGCATAAACAAAGCGGGTGGCCATCAAAAACCGCTTCGCCTTCGGATCGCATTTCTTTTCGCTGACAAAGCTTCGGGGATTGATCTTCACCTCCGTGTCGATGCCCAGCTTTTCCATATAGTCCCGCTTGTCGTAATCGCTGAGGACAATGTACCGCCCCAGCTTAGGCAGGTATTCCTGGAGAAGGCACTCCTGCTTCCAAAATACCACCCCCGGCACGTCCAGGTATCCGTTGTAGCAGTTGTGCTGCCAGCCTATGGTCTTCGCATTCAGCCGGGGCGCCAGGATCCCCAGGCGGAGACTTAAGGACGCCGTGGTGATGATGATGTCGTAATCCTGCTCATTTAGGTATTCCACCCACCGATCCTGCGTCTTTTTGGGAAAAATAGCCTCCGTCAAAATCCCGTTGAAGGCTTTTTTGTTGAAGATCCCCCAGCGCTCATTCAGCTTTTTCACCAGAAAGCGGGCACAGAAGGCCGGGGTGCGGCGGCGGTCCACAAACTCCCAGTTGTCGATAAAGTCCACCTTAATGTCCTCGCTCATGTGATACATGTTCCGGTCTTCCCGAAAACGATCCTGGTAGGTCATGATGGTCACGTCATGCTCCTTCACCAGCTCATTGGCCAGAAGGGTCACCACCCGCTTCGTCCCCCCCAGATCAAAAATCTTCGTCACCCAGATACAGATTTTCATATTTCCTCCTATCGCCCGTGTTTTTGGGCATAATGGTACCCCCTTGTGGGGTTTCCCCCTATCGCCCGTGTTTTTGGGCATAATGGTACCCCCTTTAGGGGTTTCCTCCTATCGCCTATCGCTTTTCAAATTCCAAAGTAGTCCAAAACCCGCTGGCAGTAATTTTCGCAGACGTTGTGGGTCTTTGCCCGCACCTTTGCCCGCTTCTCCCCATAGTCGTCCCGTCCCTCCTTCACGTCCAGAAGAAAGGCGCAGAACTCCTCCATGCTGTACACATGGGCGCCCGGCATATATTCCAGGGGATCCTCAAAAACCCAGCCCCTGGACTGGGTGTAGGCGTCGTAATCGTCCAGGGTAAAGGCAAGAGGCCGGTCCAAAAGCAGATAGTCAATGGCCACGGAGGAATAATCCGAGATCAGGGCGTCCGAGCAGTTGATGAACTGATAAAGCTGGACTCCCTCCCGGTCCAGATCCCCGTTTTCCACGTAGATGATGTTGGTCAGCACGTTTTCCCCAAAATCATAAGGGATCTGTAGGTAATGCTTTTTGATCACCAGAAGGATTCCCTGCTCCCTGCAGAAATCATTAAGCCTTAACAGCTTTTCCCTGTCATCCACAATGGGGATGTTAAACTCATTGTTCAGGGTCTCCTCGTTGAGGCGCTGGCTGGTGGCATGGCGGTAGGTGGGCATCCAGAGCACCAGGTGGGTGCTTTTGGTCTCGGATAGGAGACGTTCCCGGTAGGCCCTGGCCTTGTCGCTGCCCGCCAGCATCATGTCATAGCGGGGATAGCCGATGGGAAGGAGCTTTTTGGAACTGCACCCGAAAAACTCCTTTTTCGTCTCAATAAAAATGTCTCCCGGCACCAGGCAGTAATCAAAAAACACCTTCCGGTTGTTTTTGTTGGCCTTATAGCCGCAGCCATGCCAAAGATTGACGAAAACCTGGCCCCTTCTGGACATCCCGATCCAGTTAAAGGCCTGGGTGTAAAAGATATATTTGGAGGTGAGGGCGCATTCATAGGCCTCTGCCCGGCGCACGCCGGAATCCTTCTTGAAATTCTGGACAAACCTCACGTTTTTCGTCTCAAACTCTTTATATTTCTCCGGCTGGTGAACCAGCCAGATCAGCTCGTATTTTTCCTGATAGCCCTTTTCCAGCATGTAGTCAAAAAGAGCCCGGCTGTTGTCCGTAAAATCGTCGTTTGTCTCAAACAGGATCCTGTTTTCCACCAGCTTGGGCGGAAACTTTTTCAGCCTCTTGATCCTATGCTTGTCATACAGCGCATAGGTGACGTAGGCCAGGAAGGAATTGACCGCCGCTTCCTTTCCCTTTTCCTCCTGCACGCCCCCCAGCTTTGCCGCTATCTTGGTTAATTTTCTACTGATTTTTCCCATAATCCTCTTCTTTCTGTGCTTTCCCTCCCAGGGTGATCAATAATCCTTCAGCTTTTCCCGCAGCATGGTGGAGGAGGTATCCTTTGTGTAAGGCAGGTACACCAGCCTCGCTCCCAGCTCCTCCATCTCCTTTCCGGTGCGCTCCCACCGCTGGTTCCCCTTCCAGTCGTCCCCGATGTAGATCTCGTCAAAGCGGATCCTGTCCCAGATGGCCCTTTTGTCCAGGGTGTCGGTGACCAGGATCTCATCCACGTATTTGATGGACCGGACGATCTCCGCCCGCTCCTCTAAGGGAACGATGGGCCGCTTATGCTTGTAGCTTTCCACCAGCTCATCCGTATTGACTCCCACGATGAGATAGTCGCACCGCCTCTTGGCATTCTTGATCAGGTTCAAGTGGCCGATGTGGAACATGTCGTAGGTTCCCTGTGTATATCCGATTAATTTTCTCATCTTGGTTCCTCCAAAAAATACTCTGCCAGACGCCGGCAGTACCGCTCAGACTGGTTGTGCATCACAGGCAGCAGCCTGCGGCGCTCCTCCCGGAAAAGATCCTGCCCCTCCTTCACGTGGGTGAAAAACTCCAAAAGCTGCCGGAAGGTAAAGACCTTTTCTCCCGGCATATAGTCCAGGGGATTTTCGAAGACGAAGCCCCTGGTATCCTGATAGCGCTGGTAATCCGTCAGGACAAAGGCAAGAGGGCGGTCCAAAAGCAGATAATCCACCGCAATGGAGGAATAATCGGAGATCAGGGCGTCGCAGATCCCCACCAGCCGGTAAAGGAGCACGTCCTTCTCCCTCAGCAGCTCATCCGTAACGTACCGGATGTTGGTGTAGGCCGCCCTTTTTTCGGACCATCCCACCTGCATGGGATGCTTTTTCACGATCAAAAGCAGCTTCAGCCTCCGAAGATGCTCATCCAGAAGGCCCATCTCCTCCTCCCCTTCCAGGGCCGGCAGGTCGTAGGGCAGGGATATGCTGTTTTCCCCGTAGCCCTCCAGGCTGCTTTTTCGGAAGGTGGGCATCCAGATCACCGTTTTGGTATCCTCCTCCCAGCCAAAAAGCCTTTTCAGGAAGGCTCTTTTGTCATTGGCGGGATCCAGCATCCAGTCATAGCGGGGATAGCCCAGGGGCAGCAGCTTTTTTTCCTCACAGCCCCAGTAGGCCGCCTTCGTCCTCACAAAGACCGGCCCCGGCACGATGGCGTAGTCAAAGGCCGCCATGGTGTCACTGTGGGGAACGTCCCGGTTGTTCCTCACCGTCCCCTTATAGCCGCAGCCATGCCAGAGATTGACGGTGACCTGTCCCCTCCCATGATACCGGTTCAGATCTGCGCTGTGATTGGTGTAAAAGAAATAATGGGCGGTGGCGCCATAGTAATAGGCCAGGGGGCTGGTGAAGCTTCTGGGGCTCTCCGCCGTCACGAACCGCACATGGGGAATGCTGTTTTTTCGGAAATGCTTCTTCTGGGAAACCATGTAGATGATCTCATATTTTTCATTATACCCGTTTTCCACCAGATATTCAAACAAAGCCCTGGCATTGTCCGTAAAATCCTGCATTTCCCGGTTTTTAAACACGATCCGGTTCGGCTTCACCGGACGGGAGGAGGTGTATTTCCCCAGAATCCTCATGGAGGACTTGGAGAGAAAACGGCAGGCATAATAGAGGATGGCCTCCCAGAGCCCCCTCTCCTTAATGGTTTTTTTGATGGCCTTGATTTTCATATGGTCCCCCCGTTCCCGGTATCTTTCTCAAAGGAGGATCTTTCCGGAAGGATGGAGTCGAAGGCCTGGATCACTTTCCGCTTCATCCCCTCAAAATCCTGGAACCTGGAATCGTCATTGATGCAGATCATCTTCTTTTTCTGGCCCCGCAGGATCTCAAACATCCGCTCCTCGTCCCTTCCCATCAGGCAAAATTCCCCAATCCCCGGGGACTGAGGCTCATATTTTCCTTCCATGTACTGCCAATACTTGAGCACGTACTGGTTCACGTCAAAGACAGAGCGGAACCGGCTGCGGCAAAGACGGTCCAGCCGTTCTCCCTCTGCCTCCCACAGCTTTTCGTAGGTGCTTTTCAAAAAGGGGCTGGGAAGGTGGGTGTACTTGAAGGAAGAAAATTCCCGGTAAGGCAGCATCAGCAGATTTCGGAACACCATGGAGCCGTATGCGGGACTGAACCACTTTTTGATCTGCTTTCGGATCACCTGTCGCTTTCGGAAGTGCATGTTCACCAGGGCCGCATCGTTCATCAGGATATGAGCAAAGGGATTCTCCACATTGTCCGAGGCAAGTGCCGTCTCGATACAGCAGTCCCTGGGCAGCCCGTTCTTAAAAAAATCCTCCGGCTCCACCGGAGACAGCAGAAACATATCGTCGTTAAAATACACGAACCGCTCCGAAAGGCCGGGGATCCGGTGGAAGTTCAGCTCAATGGGGTTGATGTTGAAGGTGGGCAGGTATTCCTTCTTCAAAAACTCCTCATGCCGGACCACCTGAAGCCTTGGATGGCCGGTGTCCAGCCACTGAGGCACGTGCCCCCAGGTGACGAAATATATTTTGTGGAACCAGGGGGCAAATTTTTCCACGCCCCGGAACCAATATGCCAGGTTTTCCCAGTCCCGGTAACAGCTTTCCCTGCCGTCCTCCCCCATCCCTGGCTGGTAGGCCTCTCTCTCCTTGAGCCAGGCCGGGTCGCTTCCATCCACCCAGGTGAGGACAAAATCAATGTTCTGCTCCATCAGTGTCTCCTTTCACATGGGGGAGGCTTCCCCCTCTCAGGCCTTTTCCCGGTATAGCTCCAGCAGCCGGTCCGCCTCCTGCTGGATGTCAAACCGGCTCCTGGACAGACGATCCCGGATGGGGCCCTCAGCCTCCCTCTCCTGACCTGAAAAGGAGAGAAGCTCCCTGGCCCAGATCTCCTCGTCTTCCCTTAGATCCAGCATCCTTACGGTCTGGGGGCTGACCACCGCCTCCCTGGAAATGGTACGGGAGATCACGCAGGGAAGGCCGTTTGCCTGGGCCTCCACCAAGGTGAAGGGCAGCCCCTCAAAAAGTGAGGGGAACAAAAAGACGTCCATGGCGGACAAAAGCCTTTCCACGTCCAGGCGCACCCCCGCAAAGATCACCCGGTCTTCCAGGCCGTACTCTCTCACCTCCGCCTGGATCTTTTCCATAAGCTCCCCCTCTCCCACCAGGAGGAGCCTTGCCCTCTCTTCTATTTTTGCCGCTGCGGCAAAGATGCGAAGGAGCCCCTCATGGTTTTTCTGGATCTGGAAACGGCCCACATGGCCAATGACGAGATCCTCCATGGAAAGTCCCAGCTCCTCCCGAAGCCTCCTTCTGTTTTCCGGGGAGAAGGCATATTTTTCCACGTCGATGGCGTTTGGCACCAGGATCACCTGTCCCTCCTCCATGGCCCTCCTTCCGAAAAGCCAGGCTCCCGCCGCTTCTGAGCAGGCCAGCCTTCTTGTGGCGTACCGGCCGATCAAAGGCTTGTGGAGAACGTCCATCCCTTTTCGGAGAAGGCCGGGAGCCGAGGTGTTGTGGGAATGGGCGATGACGGTCCTCACACCTGCTTTTCTGGCCAGCTTCAAAGGGAGGATGTTGGCTGCGGACAGCATGTGCACATGCACCACGTCGTACCTCTCCCGCCGCAAAAGAGCCTTCATGGCTTTCACGTAGCCAAAGTAATCCTTTTTTACGTTGGGCACGTAAAATACCCGGCCCGAAAGTCTGAGGATCTCCTCTTCGTGTGCAATCCGCCCATACATGGAAACGAAATCGAAGGATACGCCTCTCTTTGCCAGCTCCTTATAATAATTGATCACAAAGGCCTCCAGGCCTCCAGGGTTGTTTCCCAAACCCACCTGCAAGATCTTCACAAGCCACTCCTCATTTCATACCTTTCATCAGCCCCGCCATCCAGGCATTGTAGCCGCTTTTTTTCTTGATCGCCTCTATGATGAGGCTGCACGCCAGGGAGATGGCCAGGATCACCAGGGGGGACAAAAGGAAATATTTCACGGACCACACCAGAGACCTCATATAATCCCGCACAAAGGTGTGGAGCAGCCAAATGTTCAGGGAATGGGCGCCGAGAAACTGGAGCAGCCGGTACAGGGGAAGGATCCGAAAAAGATATCCCACACAAAAAAGGATGACCAGAAAGGGCACCACAAGGTAATGGTACTCCCAAACCGACTTCATGTCCACATAGGCATAGCCCAGAGCCCCCAAAAGGGCCGCCCCTCCCAGAACGGTCCCCTTCAGCCACTCTCCCGCTTTTTTGTTTTTCAGGGGGGAATATGTGCGGAAACGGAAAAGCAGGTCGTACCTGCAGCAGATCATCCCCATCAGGAAGGCCGGCAGGAAGGAAAGAGGATTGCGTCCTCCCGGATAGCCCGTCCCCAAAACTCTGGGAAGAGCCAGCAGAAGGAGCATGGAAGCCAGCCCTCCGCAGGCCTCCAGAAGCCTTGCCAGCAGAGGAAGGATCACGATAAAAAGAATGGCGGCGGAAAGATACCACCAGGCCCCGTTGATGCTCTTCGTCTTGAAAAGTCCAGACAGCCCCGCCATGTCCAGAAGGATGTTCACCGCCTTTTTCACGGGATCATTTCCCCATTTCTCATACCGGAAGTCCCTCAGGGCCAGACCGTAAAGCACATAAGAAACAACCGCAAGGAACCAGAAGCCGCTGCAGGTGGAGATCAGGTGCCTTTTGATCCAGCCGCCGTCCCCAAGGGGAGGATCCTTCTCCCGGTTCTTCTGATAACCGTACATGAGCCCGAAGCCTGAGACAAAGGCGAAAATGGACACGCAGATCTTTGCCAGAAGTCCCAGGCGCACCACCTGGTCCTGGGTAAAGGGAGAGAAGATCAGCTCATAGCCCTGAAACTTCTCCGCCGTCCGAAAGCAATGGTGGAACACCATCATCAGGATGGCCGCACCCTTTAAGGCGGCAGAATCTTCTTTTCTTAGTCCTTGTCCCATGACAGCCTCCTTCTCTCCATGATCATCCCTCGACCATCCGGGCATACTCCTCCGCAACGGTGTCAATGTCCCCGTAGGCGATCATCCTCCCCTTCTCCAGGATCATCGCCTTGTTGCAAAGGCGCTTCACCTGATCCAGGGAATGGGATACGAACAGCACCGTCACCCCGGAGTCAAACATACTCATAATCTTGTTCTCACTTTTTCTGCGGAACTTGGCATCTCCCACCGAAAGCACCTCGTCCAGGATCAGGATCTTGGGAGATACCACCGTGGCGATGGAAAACCCCAGCCGGGACTTCATTCCCGAGGAATAGTTTTTCACCGGAACGTCCATAAATTTTTTCAGCTCGGAAAATTCCACGATCTCATCGTACTTCTCGTCGATAAAGGACTTGGAATAGCCCAGCATGGCACCGTAAAGATAGATATTTTCCTGGCCAGTGTACTGGGGGTCAAAGCCTGCGCCCAGCTCCAGCAGGGGCACCATCTTGCCGTGCTTCGTCACCGCCCCCTCCGTGGGCTTGAACACACCGCAGATCACCTTCAAAAGGGTGCTCTTTCCCGCCCCGTTCAGTCCCAGGATCCCCACCCGGTCTCCCTTGTTCACGGTGAAGGATACGTTCTGGAGGGCCCAGAACTCATTATACTGGATCTTGCCCTTCAGCATGTTGATCACGTAATCCTTCAGGCTGTCCACCCTTTCCTTGCTCAGATTAAACTTCATGCTCACATTGTCTACAACGATCGCCGGTTTTTCGCTCATGTCTCCACTCCTAAATATAGAGGATGAAATCATCCTGTTTTTTCTTAAAGCATACCAGCCCCACCGCCAGACAGGCCAGGCTGAAGCCTGCCGCATACAGAAGATACGAAGGATTCATGGGCCGTCCGAAAAGGGAATCCCGGAAAATGCTGATGATGCAGTACAGGGGATTGTACTTCAAGATCCAGTCCCAGCCGCTTTTTAGGAGCTTTTCTGGGTAATAGAAGATGGCGCAGGTATACATGATGATCATAAGGACCACGGACCACAGGTATTCCATATCCCGGAAAAACACGCCGATGGTGGCCAGGAGCATCCCGCTTCCGTAAGCCAGGATCCATATCAGGATCAGGGCCACCGGGGCCTGGAAAAGATACACGGTGGGCCTAACTCCCAGGATCAGGCTCACCAGGGCCAGCACGATCAGGGAGATCAAAAAGATCACATAATTAAAAATGACCGTGGAAAGAGGGTAAAGGTACTTTGGGACGTACACCTTCTTGATCATGGCCGAATTGGATCGTATGGATTTCAGGGCGGACTTTGTGGCCGTGGAATAAAAGCTGTACAGCAGCCGTCCCGCCAGGATATACACGGGAAAGGTCTTGTTCGTGTTCCCGTAAAGGGTACCGAACACGATGGTCAGCACCACCATGGTCAGCAGGGGCTCCAGCATGGACCAAACGATCCCCAGGTAGGAACGCCGGTATTTCAGCTTGATCCCCTTTTTCACCAGCTCACTTAGAAGAAACCGATATTGGAACAGGTTGTCAATGTATTTTTTCATATTCACTCCATCCATCACACGCTGTTTTTCGCTCCGGGCCAGGACGGGCCGGGGCCTGCCCCGCCAGCCATGGAGGGATGACGGAAATGTGCCGAAATCCCCAGGCCGTCCCGGCAGAACTATCTAGGTATTTTATCATATTCTCCTTTTTTTTGCAACTTTTCACGGGGAAATTGCGAAAATTCTATGAGTAGTTCAGAAGGGGGCGAGGGGGAAGGCTCTGGGAGTTGCGAAGCCCGTTTTCCCCCTCGTGCTCCCCCTTCTGGGTGGAGCTTTTTGGCTGGGGAGGGTTGGTGGAAGTTTTTCTGCATTTTCTTTTTGTTTTTATCGGGCTGCCGCCGGAGGGTGCGAGGGGGAAGGCTCTGGGAGTTGTGAAGCCCGTTTTCCCCCTCGCGCTCCCCCTTCTGGGCACGCTTTTTTGTTCAGGGCGGGAGAAGTATCCTTCTCCCTTCTGGGCGGGTTCATTTTTGGGGACCAGAGCAGGACGGGAGGGATTCTTTACTTGATGTAAAAGAGCGTAACCTTCCGAATATCTGAAGGGTTACGCTCTTTGTGTGAATGTTTTTTGGATTGACTTCTGGTTATCTCACCGGGCATACGCCGTTGACGCACTCGGAGTCACCGATATCCAGCTCGCTTTCGTCAAATTCATATTTGGAGAGGAGGGACGGATTGAAGGGACGCATGGCCGCCTTTCTTTTTTCGTATTCCTCCCTGGAGATCTCCTCATAGGGAAGGAGCTCGTAGAAATTATCGTCATAGCTGAGGAAGGAAAGGGCAACGATGTCGTCCCAGTTGTTCCATACCCATTCCTCCACCTCTTCCCATTCGTGCTCCCGCACGTGGACGGTGATGGAGCAGTTGTGATCCACGTAATGCTTCATGAACATCTTGTAGTTTTCCAGCTGCTGGATGGCGGACACGTCCGCCTTCACCATCCCCTCCGGGGCCTTGACTGGAAACTCCACCACCTTCGTCACCGGGTTCTCAGGATCCTGGCCCACCTCGGGGAACACGGGGTAATCCAGATCCTCACACACCCGGCACAAAGGATCCGTAGCGCTGATGCGGATGCGGCGGATATAATAGGGTGCATGAGAATAATGAACGCCGCTGGACACCGTGGGAAGAAGAGAAAGAGTGCCCTCCGGCTTGACGGTGGTCACCAGCAGGGGCCTGGGCGCTCCCAAACGGTCCGCCAGTTTGTCTGCGGCCTCCCGGGCCGTCTGGCGCAGCTTCTCAAGCAGGGCGATCTGCCCCTCCTCATCCAGCCCGGTGGCGTTCACCATGTCCTGCCAGCCCGTAAGGGAGCATCCCAGGAGACGGTCCCGCTCCTGCACCTTGTTCCACCTGTGGATCTCCAGCTCCCGGCAGGTCATCCGAAGGCCCGCCCTTGCGGAAAGCCTCTGGGCCTCCAGGATGCCTTCCTCGTCCAGAACGCCATCCTTCACAAATGCCATGGTATTCAGGGTGGTCAGGTTGCACAGGCCATGGCTGTCCAGCAGGATCTCCCCGCAGGGATTACAGCCGTTGAAGTTGGGGCGCCGTTTCTTTCCGGCCTCCTCATTGATCCACCCCGGCTCCCCGGAGTAGCGCATCTGCTGGATGTGCCAGTGGAGCATCTCCCTGGTGGGCTTTTTCCGATAATAGATGGAGTTGTTGCTCATCTGGCGGTGAGCGATGGATTTGTCAATCTCCCATCGTCCCTTTACCTGACGGTAAAGGTGGCTCTTGGCCTCGATGCAGGACTTGTCCTCCGCATCGATGAGGCCGATCTCCGAGGTACGGCGGACGCCTCCCGACACCACGTTCTCCCCGATGATGTTGGCGATGTCCAGAAGATCGATGGGCCTTAGCTGGGTCCGCTCCTCACCCTCTCTGGCTCCTGCGGCGGTCACCACCTTGTGGATCTTGTCCAGCATGGTCATCATGGATTCATAGCCGCTGGCCGTGCCGCCGAAGTTTTTCAGCCGCTCTCCTCTTGGGCGGATGGAGTCGTAGACCACCACGATCTCCTTCACTTTGGAAAACTCATTGTTGGTCATGATGTCAAAATACCGCTCCAGCGCCTGAGCCCAGCCCTCCTTGGAATCCCCTACGGAGAGGATGGCGGAGCTGCCGGAATAATTGACGTCCGTAAATTCCAGCCTCTGGTCCGCCGGCTTCGCATCATAAGCCTTGTGGAGGATCTTCATGCTGGTGCGGATCTTGGGAAGCTTCGCCGCATCCTCCTTCAGCACCCGAACGCCCACGCCGCTGCCCACCATGAGAAGGTAGAACAGGTCGTGGTAGGCGTGGAAATCATCGATCACCTCAAAGGCGCAGTTATAATTTGCCATGGGATAGGCGTCGGCCACGGGGGTGTTCCCCACCCAGAGGGTACGCCCCGACAGGAACTGGCGCATATGATAGATGTTGTCGTACAGCTTCTCCGCCTCCTCCTTGGAGGTGGGCGCCAGGGAGCAATTATACTCCACGGCACGTCTCACGGTCTCCCACCAAAATTCCCTCCTCCCGATCTTGGGAAGAAAACGGGAGTAGGTGCGGGTATAAACGAAGGAGCCCAGCTGCTCCATGGGGTTGGGGGCGTGCTTGTAGGCGCTGAGAAACTCCCTGGTCAAAAGGCCCTCCTTCCAGGCGCCGTTGGTTCTCTCCTTCTCCTTCTCGGTGCGGTACAGGATGTAGGCCTTTGCCGTCTGGTAGCACCGGTGCTCAAAAAGGGAATCCTCCACCCTGTCCTGAATCCGTTCAATATCCACAATGTTTTTTCCCGTTTTTTTCAGACGCTCCACCACGTCCTGGGTAATGACCTCCACCAGCTCGCCGTCGGCTTCGCCTGTTGCCGCAGAGGCCAGAGAGATGGCCCGTTTAATAAACTCTGCGTCAAAGGGCACGATCTTTCCGCTTCTCTTCCTTACGTTCATATCATTCCTCCTGCTATGCTTATTAGCATATATAGTGTCTGTCACCGTCAATCAGCACCATATATAGTACATCATCCCCTGTCGGAAATCAAGTCGTTTTTTGTCCCCTCCCGGCGCCCGTCCCGGGAGGGGACTGCCTGCGGCCCTTTTGGGGCTTAAAGGGTGGCCCGCAGGGCCTCCTCGTAGGCCTCCCGGAAGGAAAGGCCCGTTCTTTTGCACAGGGCGGCCAGGCTGTCGTACTCTGGATAGCGCAGCTCCTTCCCCTTCAGGGTGCAGACCTTGACCTGTACCTCTCCGTGGGGGGTGACGGCCGTCTCCTGCCGTCTTCTAAGGACGGTGCGCTCCATGGACATTCTGCGGATGCCAATGGTGGTGGTCTCCGAAAAGATGATCTCCTCCATCCTTTCCCGGTCCTCCTCCCTGCACAAAACGCAGAGAAGCCAGGCCGGGCGACTCTTCTTCATAAAGACCGGGGTGTAATGAACGTCCTTTGCCCCGGCCTCAAAAAGGCGCTCCATCACGAAGCCCAGGTTCTCCCCGGTACAGTCGTCGATGTTCGTCTCCAGCTTGCAGATCACGTCCCGCTCCTCCCTGGCCGCAGGGCGGATGAGCATTGCCCGAAGGATCCCCGGGCAGTCATACTGACGTTTCCCGGCACCCACTCCCGTTTTTTCCACCACGAAGGTCTCCGGCAGGGTATTGCCCGTACAGATGGCCGCCGCAATGGCCGCTCCCGTGGGGGTCACCAGCTCTCCCTCCACCTGAGTGATGCGAAGGGGAAGGGAAGCATCCCGGATGACGTTGGCCACAGCGGGAACGGGGACGGGGAGGACTCCATGCTGGCAGCGGATGGTGCCCTTCCCCTCCCACAGCTCCGGCACGATCACCTGGCGAATGTCCAGGTTGTCCAGGCAGATGGCCGCCGCCACAATGTCCACGATGGAATCCACGGCGCCCACCTCATGAAAATGCACCTGGGATACCGGCACGTTGTGGGCCTTTGCCTCCGCATCTGCCAGCACCTCAAAGATATCCAGGGCCAGTCTTTTTGCCCTGGGGGTGATGCGGCTTTCCTCTATGATCTGAGAAACCTCCGCCAGCCCGCGGTGCTCATGGTCTCCGTGATGGTGATGATGGCCATGATGGTCATGGCCTTCGTGGCTATGGCCGTGGTGGTCATGGCCTTCATGGTCATGGGTGTGATGCCCTTCCCCCTCATGGCCATGGAGATAAGCCATGTCGTGGTCGTGGTTCTCGTGGGAGGAATCCAGCCTGACCAGAAAATCCCATGCCTCCACGCCTGATTTTATCACCTTTTTGATCTCCACCTCAAAGCCCTTCAGGGGCAGGCTTTTAAGGCCCTCCAGCAAAAGTCCCTGATCGGCTCCAAGGCCCAGCAAAGCGGCAACTGTCATGTCGCCGCTGATTCCCGAGTAACACTCTAAATATAAGATTTTTTCCATCATATCCATTTCCTTTCTCACATTCTCTCGGCCAGACGGTTGATCTGGGTAGCGATGTAGCCAGCCCCGTAGCCATTGTCGATATTTACCACGGCGATCCCGTTGGCACAGGAGTTGATCATGGTAAGAAGGGCGGAAAGCCCGTGAAAATTTGCCCCGTATCCCACCGAGGTGGGGACGGCGATCACCGGCCTGCTGACCAGCCCTCCCATCACGCTGGCCAGGGCTCCCTCCATCCCGGCTACGGCCACCACGCAATTGGCGCTCTGAATCGTCTCCAGCCTGGAAAACAGGCGGTGCATGCCACTGACGCCCACGTCGTAGATCCGCTCCACCCGGCTTCCGAAATACTCCGCAGTCTGGGCTGCCTCCTCCGCCACGGGAATGTCTGCGGTGCCTCCGGTGCACACGGCGATCCTTCCCACGCGGGGCTTGTCCTTTTTCTCGATCTTCAAAATATGGGAAATAGGGTCGTACTCCACCTGGGGAAAGCGCTCCCGGATCAGCTGGTACTGCTCCTGGGAAGCTCTTGTGCCAAAGACCTCCCCCTCCTCCTGGTACAGCCGCTCAAAAATATCCAGCAGATATTCATCTGCCTTGCCGCTGCAGTAGATTACCTCCGCAAAGCCGGTGCGGGCCTTCCTGCCGGTGTCCAGCTTGGCAAAATCCATGTCCTGATACTGAGCCTCCCTCAGCAGCTTCTCCGCATCCTCCACAGAGACAGCCCCCTCCTTCACCTCATTCAGGATCTGTTGTAATGTCATAAACGTCCTCCGTTCTTCGATCTTCCTCATAGACGGTCAGACCATTTCTGCCGCCTCGTTTTGTCCGGTACAGGGCCTCGTCCGCCTTTACGTAGACCTGGGAGAAGCTTTCGCCTCCTGCCGGAGCGAAGGCCAGGCCCATGCTCACGGTGATCCCCTTCTCCCCCATGGAGGAAAAACGCATTCCCAGCAGCGCCTCCCGCAGCCGCTGGACCCTGGCCACCGCGGTCTCCCTGCTGTCCACATTTTCCATGAATACCACGAACTCGTCCCCGCCAATGCGCCCCACGATATCCCGGTCCCGAAAGCCGCTGCGGAGCTTCTTTCCGATGGCGTGGAGGACCTCATCTCCCACCGCATGACCGTACACGTCGTTGATCTCCTTAAATTTGTCCACGTCCATCATCAAAAAGGCGTTCAGCTGCCCTCCTCCTCTCGACAGCCTCTCATCGATCAGCTCCTCCGTGCTCCGCTTGTTCCGGCATCCCGTGAGGGCGTCCGTCTCCGCATAGTGGAGCAGAGCCTTGTCCTTTCGCGTGTTGATGCGCAGGATGTACAGCACCAGCAGCAGGACACCCACGGCGGTACATCCTGCCAGAACGCTCTCATAATCGTTGATAAAGGTGTAGGACGCCCTGGCGATCCCCACAGGAACCACGTAGCACAGCATCCAATCGTTGTATCCCAAGGGCTCATAGGCCAAAAAGCGGTGGTCGTCCTCCCTGTGCAGGCGGATGCAGCCTCCCGCCTGAGCCTTGAAATCCCTTCGGACGTCCTCCATGTTCCGGTGCCCCTTATACTCCAAAGCGCCGTAATAATCAAAAAAATTGCCCTCCTCACGCAGGACCTTCTCCTGGTCAGGGGTGTCTATGGAGATCACCCGGCCATCCGTGGAAATGATGCTGCAATACCCTTGGCCGTCGTAAATGTCCTCGAACAAAAGGCGGGTAAGCTCGCTTAAGTTGTAGGACGCACAGACAACGCCCAGAACCTTCTCCCCTCGGAAAACAGGCACGCAGAGCACCACCCGGCCGTGCTGGTCCACCTTGCTGACGATGGGCTCGCTGAGGCAGCGCTCCCCGCCCAAAGCCTTCTGGAAATATTCCCGCTCCCTGACGTTGGCCACCTCTCCATTGTCATAGTAGCTGTTGCCCTCCAGGTCGATGATGGCCATCCGCTCAAAGCTGCTCTCCCGGTGGATATGGCTCAGCAGGGCCTTGTTCTCCTCACTCAGCAGCTCCGAGGTCTCCCCGAAATATCCCGCCATGCCCTCCAGGAAGGAAAAGTGGATGTCCATGATGGTCTGGAAATGATACCTCTGACGGTCCACGTACTTGACAATGGTATTCTCTGTTCCCTTATTCACCTCTCTCTGAATGCAGACAAAAAACACCATCAGGCTGGAGAGAAGAAACACGATGAAAACCGCCGTGCCAAGAATATAATGCTTCAGTTGATTCTGTGCAAATCTTTTCCTCATATGGATTCACCTCTTAAAACCCTGGCACAGCCCTCCAGGACTCTGGGCAGCTGTACCCTTCGCCCCCGACGGTCATACTCCGGGAACAAAAAACCTGACTTCCCAGGATATCATATGATAAGCAGGGACATTCTACCATGGAAACATGGAAATTGTACAGCCCTTCTTTGAAATCCAGGTGTAAAAAGAGTCGAAATCAGAAATCTTTTGGCATCCAAATGGCCGCTTCCTATCCGCTTTTCCATCTCCAATTATACCAGCGATCTCTTCAAGAATCAACTAAATTATGTGTAATTTATACAAAAATTCTGGATATAATCCAGACTTTTTTAGTTATTTTACCTTATGCAATCCCAAAAGCCATGGCCGCAAGCCGAACCAGAAGGGCTGCCAGCCAGGCAATGAGACATTGGCCAGCCGCCATGCCTGCGGCCCATTTTCCTCCCAGCTCCCGTTTTACCGCCGCCACCGCCGCCACGCAGGGAGTGTAAAGGAGGCAGAATACCAAAAGCCCCGCCGCCGTCCCGGGAGTGAGGACCGCCAGAAGGTTCTCCGTCTGTCCATAAAGAACGGAAATGGTGGAGACCACGCTCTCCTTTGCCATAAACCCGGAGATCAGGGCCGTGGAGATCCTCCAGTCCCCGAAGCCCAGGGGGGCAAAGAGGGGGGCGATCCATCCGGAAACCACCGCCAGGATGCTGTCCTTGGAATCCGTCACAATGTTCAGGTGGGTGTCAAAGGTCTGGAAAAACCAGATCAGGATGGTGGCCGCAAAGATCACCGTGAAAGCCCTCTGAAGGAAATCCTTCGCCTTGTCCCACAGAAGATGGCCCACGTTTTTCGCCCCTGGCATCCGGTAATTGGGAAGCTCCATCACAAAGGGAACGGCCTCCCCCTGGAACATGGTCCGCCGGAAAAGAAGGGCCATGAGGATCCCCACCAGGATCCCGCCGAAATAAAGTCCCACCATCACAAGAGCCCTGTGCCTGGGAAAAAAGGCGGCCGTGAAGAAGCCGTAGATGGGGAGCTTTGCGGAACAGCTCATGAAGGGGGTGAGGAGGATGGTCATCTTCCGGTCCCGCTCCGAGGGCAGGGTCCGGCTTGCCATCACCCCCGGAACCGTACAGCCAAAGCCGATCAGCATGGGAACGATGCTCCGCCCCGACAGGCCGATCTTTCGCAGCAGCTTATCCATCACAAAGGCCACCCTGGCCATGTAGCCGCTGTCCTCCAAAAGGGACAGGAAGAAGAACAGGGTCACAATGACGGGCAAAAAGCCCAGGACGCTGCCCACCCCGCTGAAGATGCCATCGATCACCAGGGAATGGAGCACCTCATTGACTCCCCAGGCGGCCAGAAGGCCGTCCACCCAGCCTGTAAGGCTGCCGATCCCCCATTCCAGCACTGCGGACAGGGCCGCTCCCACCACGCTGAAGGTCAGGAAGAACACAAGGGCCATGATCCCCACAAAACAGGGGATGGCGGTGTACCGGCCGGTCAGGAGCTCATCCATCCTCACGCTCCTTAAGTGCTCCTTGCTCTCCCTGGGCTTTACCACCGTCTCCTCACAGACTCTCTGGATAAAGTCGAACCGCATATGGGCGATGGCGGCGGCCCGGTCCAGTCCCCTCTCCTTTTCCATCTGCACCACGATGTGCTCCAGGGTCTCCTTCTCATTCTGGTCCAGGCCCAGCTGCTCCAGGATCAGGGAGTCGCCCTCCGCCAGCTTGCTGGCGGCAAAGCGCAGGGGAATCCCCGCCTGCTGCGCATGATCCTCGATCAGGTGCATGATGCCGTGGAGACACCGGTGAACCGCTCCCCCGTCCTCGTTGACGTCACAGAAATCCATGGGGAGAGGCCGCTCCTGATACTTGGCCACGTGGATGGCATGGTTCACCAGCTCCTGGATCCCCTCATTTTTTGCGGCGGAAATGGGAACCACCGGGATCCCCAGCATCTCCTCCATCTGGTTTACCAAAATGGCGCCCCCGTTTTCCCGCACCTCGTCCATCATGTTCAGCGCCAGGACCATGGGGATGTCCAGCTCCATCAGCTGCATGGTCAGGTACAGGTTCCGCTCGATGTTGGTGGCATCCACGATGTTGATGATCCCTCTGGGATGCTCCTCCAGAAGGAAGCTTCTGGTCACGATCTCCTCGCTGGTGTAGGGCGACATGGAATAGATTCCCGGAAGGTCCGTCACCAAGGTATGTTCCTGTCCCCGAATCACCCCATCCTTTCGGTCCACCGTCACTCCCGGAAAATTACCCACGTGCTGGCTGGCACCTGTGAGCTGGTTGAACAGAGTCGTCTTTCCGCAGTTCTGATTTCCCGCCAGGGCAAAGGTGAGGGTCTCCCCCTCGGGAAGAGGCTTTTCCTCCTTCTTTTTGTGGTAACGTCCTCCCTCTCCCAGCCCAGGATGGGGGATGGATCTGGTCCGCTCCCTGGAATCCTTCTTGATCTCCTCCCGCACGTTGGTGATCTGGATCTTCTCCGCATCCTCCAGGCGAAGGGTCAGCTCATAGCTGTGGATCCTAAGCTCCACCGGATCCCCCATGGGCGCATACTTCACCATGGTCACATCCGCCATGGGGATCAGCCCCATGTCCAGGAAATGCTGCCGCAGAGCGCCCTCCCCCTTCACGGAAACCACGGTGGCCGTTTTTCCGATGGGCAAATCTTTCAGTGTCATCCTCTTTTTCTCCTTATGTATCTTCCAAAGCTCTCTTGAGAAATTTTATCATCTATCGAAAGTTAGTGTATACTAATAAGAGCGTTTTGTCAATATCCTAACACCATCTTTAAAACCTCCTGTTTTTCCAAAGAACCTTCCCCGGATCCTCCGGGTGACTGCCGATCAGCTTTTCCATCCAGATCATGTCCAGCCACCGGCCAAGCTTGTAGCCGCATTTTTCAAAGTGCGCCGCCAGGCGGTACCCCTCCTTCTCGTGAAAGCTCATGCTCCCCTGGTTGGGGTAGGTGATGCAGGCGTTGGCGTTTTGGATATTTTGCTCTCTCAGCTCCCTCTCCAGCTCCCGGTAGAGCCTCGTCCCCACTCCCCGGCCCCGCTTCTCCCAGTTCACGTACACCGTGGTCTCCACGGACCAGTCATAGGCCGCCCGCCCCTTAAAGGCCGCCCCGTAGGCGTAGCCCAGGATTTCTCCCTCCTCCTCCGCCACCAGGTAGGGATACCTTGCGGTGATCTCCTGCACCCGCCTGGTAAACTCCTCCTGACTTGGAGGGACGTATTCAAAGGTGATGTCTGTATTCTCCACATAATAACGGTAGATTTCCACCAGTGCGGGGATATCCTCCCGTTCAACCTGACGTATCTTCATCTGCGGTACTCCTTTTCGTTTGTTTTTTTGAAAAACTCCTTCGCCTCTTTTTGAAAAAGCATTGACAGTCCATTTTTTATCTGATAAAGTAAGCATGATATTTCCCATGGGGGAGTAGCAAGCGCCCGGTGCGCAGCAAGTCAACATACTGGCCTTTGGTCTGGCTTGCTTTAATTTGCGAGACTCATGTATAGGGCTGATACTGTACATGCGTCTTTTCTTTTGCCTTTTTTCGACCTGTGTACGGTTCCCGTGCGCGGGTCTTTTTTTATCATCCCATGGAGAAGGCCCCCCGTCTGGGGATGTGCACCCGCAGGGCAAAACGGGGGCCCAGAACCTTTTTTACCTGTATGATCTTACAAAGGAGAATGAATGATGGATTGGAGCTTTTTGTTTTTTTTCAACAGCGCCTTCTTAGGTGCAGGACTTGCCATGGACGCTTTTTCCGTGTCCCTGGCCAACGGACTGAATGAGTCAAAGATGAGAATAAAAAAGATGTGCTGCGTCGCCGGCGTCTTTGCCGGATTTCAGGCCCTGATGCCGATGATCGGATGGATCTGTGTCCATACCATCCTGGAATACTTTCAGTCCTTCGGGAAATTCATCCCATGGATCGCCCTTCTGCTTCTGGGCTTCATCGGGATCCAGATGCTGCTCAGCGGCATCCGGGGCGGTGAATCCCAGGAGGAGCCGGTGGGAGTGGGGCTGGCCGCCCTGCTGGTGCAGGGAGTGGCCACCTCCATCGATGCCCTCTCCGTAGGCTTTACCATCGCAGAATACGGTCTGCCCATGGCCCTGGTCTGTTCCCTGATCATCGCCATCGTCACCTTCCTGATCTGCATGGGAGGCCTGATCCTTGGAAAGACCTTCGGGACCAGGCTCTCCGGCAAGGCAGAGATCATGGGCGGGATCATCCTCATCGTCATCGGACTGGAGATCTTTTTCAGCAATCTGTAGCCCTCGCGGTCTGTGACAGATGAAGAGGAAAGGGGTCACACGTCCCGATCCTGAACCACGCTGAAGCCGGCCCCGTAGGCCCCGGGACCCGTGTGGCAGGATATGCTGAAGGACAGGGGATCATAATAGACATCCACCCCGGGAAACGCCGCCTGGAGCAGCTCCCGCCATTCCTTTGCCTCCTGGGCCGTCAGCCCGGAGCCGGCGGCGCCCACGCGGACGTACCTGGCGTCCACCCCGGGAAAGCGCTCCGAAAGATCCTTCTGCAGAGCGGCGACCACCGTGCCCTTGGCCTTCTTTAGCCCCCTGGTCTTTGCGAAGGCGTCCAGCTTGCCTCCCTGAATGGACAGCACCGGTTTGATGTGAAACACGGTTCCCAAGGCGGCTGCAGCGGCCGTGACCCGTCCTCCCTTTTTCAAAAATTCCAGCGTGTCCACGGTGATGTAAATACTGGAATGATAAGCCCTCTCTTCCAGATTCTTTTTGATCTCCAGGGCGGATTTTCCTTCCTTTGCCATGTGGGCGGCCTCCATGACGGCGATGCGCATGGTCACGGAGATCCGGTGGTTGTCAACCACCTCCACCTTCCCGTCAAAATCCTCCGCAAGAGTCAGGGCCGTCCCACAGGAGCTGCTCAGGCCGCTGGACATGGGGATGTGGACGATCTCCTCGTAGCCCTTTGACAGGATTTCCTTCCAGAAATCCATCAGGCTCCCCGGGGATGGCTGGGAGGTGGACACCTCTCTTCCACCGGTCAGACTCTCATAAAACATTTCCTGCTCCAGGTTGACCCCTTCAAAATACGTCTCCCCATCTATGATCACTGGCATGGGCAAAAGAAAAATCCCCAGGGAATCTGCCTCCTCCTTCGTGATCCCGCTGTTGCTGTCTGTCATAACGGCCGTTTTCATCTCGTGACTCCTTTCCGAAACCTCTCTATGTACAGGGTACCTTACGTGTATGCAGGGATTCCTGTATGTTCGCAAGGATTCTTACATATATACATGTGTGTGTGCTGTGTGTGCGCAGGATCTCTCACAGGTGTGCAGGGTCTCTTTTGATCAGCCATGTCTTTTCATGGCCCCCGGCCGCACCTTTCTTGCGCCTCGACCCTGCCGTACCTTGGATCTTCGCCTTTTTACGCAAGGGAGATTGTACCATGTTCCCGGCCTTTATTCAAGTGACAATTCATCTGAGCCCTTCCACAAAGGGTAGCAGGTACGGCCGTCCTTTTTCTCTTTTTCGTAAAATAAACATGGACGTTTTCCCTGTTTTCCAGTATACTGATAGTGCCGCCGCTCATGGCATCCCCAAGGCGGCGGCAGTCTGAGAACAGTCGGGCCGTCTGACTGCTGTAGAGCCCTTTTGCGGACGTCCTTCCGTAAAAGAGATCCCTTTGACAGCCCAGGCCTGCAGAGCCCTAATCTCTGAGAGGGAGGGCTGCGGCCTTATTGGTGCCTGACTGTATCTGTACCTATGAATGAAATGTGAAAATCAGGAAGATAAGGAGCCAATTTATGACAAGAGAAGCATTACAGGAATTGATCAGGCAGATGACGCTGGAGGAAAAAGCCTCCCTCTGCTCTGGTGAGGATTTTTGGCATACAAAAGAAATCGCCCGTTTGGGCATACCTGCATCCATGGTTTCCGACGGCCCCCACGGACTGCGCAAGCAGAACCTGGAGGCGGATCACCTGGGAATGAACGAGAGCATCAAGGCGGTCTGCTTCCCAGCAGGCTGCGGTGCCGCCTCATCCTTCAACCGGGAGCTGATCACCCGCATGGGCCAGGCCCTTGGAGATGAATGTCAGGCGGAGGGGGTCAGCGTGATCCTGGGACCGGCGGTGAACATCAAGCGTTCTCCCCTCTGCGGGCGGAACTTTGAATATTACTCGGAGGATCCCTATTTGGCCTCAGAGACGGCGGCCGCCCACATCAAAGGCGTGCAGAGCAAAAACGTGGGCACCAGCATCAAGCATTTTCTGGCAAACAACCAGGAGACGAGACGGATGTCCGTCAGCGCCTCCATGGACGAGCGAACCATGAGAGAGATCTACCTTGCCGCCTTTGAGGGCGCCGTCAAGCAGGCAAAGCCCTGGACGGTCATGTGCTCCTACAATCGGATCAACGGCACCTACGCCGCCCAGAACAAAGAGACTCTCACGGATATCCTGCGGGATGAATGGGGCTTTGACGGATACGTGGTCAGCGACTGGGGCGCCGTCAACGACCGGGTGGAGGATCTGAAGGCGGGCCTGGATCTGGAGATGCCCTCCAGCGGCGGGGCCAGCGACGAGGCCATCGTTCAGGCCGTGCGGGACGGCTCTCTGAAGGAGGAGGTGCTGGATCAGGCCGTGGAAAGGATCCTTGGCATCGTCTACCGTTTCCAGGAAAACCGGGATCCAGATGCCAGCTTTGACCTTGAAGCCCATGACGCCCTCTCCCGAGAGGTGGCCTCGGAGTCCATCGTGCTTTTGAAAAACGATGGCATTCTTCCCCTTCCAGAGGATGCCCCCGTGGCCTTCATCGGCAAATTTGCCGAGACACCCAGATACCAAGGAGGAGGAAGCTCCCATATCAACAGCTTCCGCATCACCTCCGCTCTGGACGCTGTGAAGGGAATGCCGAACGTCACCTACGCCCAGGGCTACCAGACCCAAAAGGACCAGGTGGACAAGGCCCTGGAGGAGGAGGCCGTGAAGGCGGCAAGGGAGGCGAAGGCCGCCGTGATCTTCGTCGGTCTTCCAGACTCCTTTGAATCCGAGGGGTATGACCGTTCCCACATGAAGATGCCGGACTGCCAAAACCACCTGATCGACAGGGTTTTGAAGGTACAGCCCAACACCGTGATCGTCCTGCACAATGGTTCCCCTGTGGAGATGCCCTGGGCCTTCGGGACAAAGGGGATCCTGGAGGCTTACCTGGGAGGCCAGGCCGTGGGAGCCGCCGTCTGCGACATCCTCTTTGGAAGGGTGAATCCCAGCGGCCACCTTGCGGAGACCTTCCCCCTCCGCCTGGAGGACAATCCCTCCTGGCTGTACGGCTTCGGGGAAAAGGACGAGGTGTCCTACGGGGAAGGGATCTTTTTGGGCTACCGTTATTATGAGAAGAAAAAGATGGACGTGCTCTTTCCCTTTGGCCACGGCCTCTCCTATACCACCTTCTCCTACAGCGGCCTGACTCTGGATCGGACGGATATGACGGATCAGGAGCTGCTGAAGGTGACGGTGGACGTGACCAACACTGGAAGCTGCAGCGGCAAGGAGGTCGTCCAGCTTTATGTGGCAGATCTGGAGAGCACGGTGCTGCGGCCTGCCAAGGAGCTGAAGGGCTTTGAAAAGGTATCCCTTGCTCCCGGAGAAACGAAGACGGTGTCCTTCACCCTGGACAAACGGGCCTTTGCATACTGGAACACCCAAATTCATGACTGGCATGTGGAGAGCGGCGCTTTTGAGATCCAGGTGGGAAGCTCCTCCAGAGACATCCGGGTCTGCGGCTGCGTAAACGTACATTCCACGGTAAGGCTCCCCAAGGTGTACACCATGGACACCACCATTGGGGATCTGATGGAGGACCCGAAAGCCATGTCCTTGATCGGAGAGTTTTTGAAAGGCTATGCCGCCAGCCAGACGACGGCCAACAACGGGGAGGCCTCCAAGGAGGCTATCACCGAAGACATGACAAAGGCCATGATCCAGTACACCCCCCTCCGGGGAATGATCGCCTTTTCCAACGGCGCCGTCTCCCCCCAGGAGGTCCAGAGGATGCTGGATGCCCTGAATGCCCCGTCATAAGAGGCTGCCGGCGGCCCCTGACCGCCCCTTTTTGCCAGCCGCCCCCGCCTTCCAGGAGCTGAAGCGGGGGCGGCCTGCGTTCGTTCCCAGCGATACTTTTCCAGCGGAAGAGTCTCTATTTTGAACTTTTCCCACATATCATAAAAATAAAACCAAAGGAGATTTTCATGAAAAACTATCTGATCGTATTTTTTGTTTCCATGCTTCCCCTGATCGAGCTGAGGGGAGCGATTCCCTATGCCGTAGGCTTCGGGATCCCCCTGGTTCCCGCCTACATCATCGCCATCCTTGGAAATATGCTCCCCGTTCCCTTCATCTATCTCTTTGCCCGGAAGATCCTGCTGTGGGGCAAGGATAAGCCCCTCATCGGCAAGTTTTTCACCCTCTGCCTGGAGAAGGGGGAAAAGGGAGGAAAGAAGCTCCAGGAGACAGCCGGAAAGGGTCTTTTCGTGGCCCTGATGCTGTTTGTTGGGATCCCCCTTCCCGGCACGGGAGCCTGGACCGGCACCCTGGCCGCCAGTCTCCTGGACATGGACTTTAAGTCCAGCGTCCTTGCGGTCCTGCTGGGAGTGATCCTGGCCGGAATCATCATGGGTGCGGCCAGCGCAGGCCTCTTCGGAGCCCTGGGCGCCCTCTTTGGATAAGGCTGCCGCCCACATAAGCATCCAAAAAAAGCCCATTCCTCCATGAAACCGGAATGGGCTTTTTTGGGCGCCTCCTCTTATTTCCAAAAGCTCTGGCCCTTGGAAGGGCCGCTGCAAAGGGGTGCTCTTTTCCTAGCGCACCTCCGCCCCAAAGGGCATCAGGGCCAGCTTGGCCAGC
>JAUNJL010000003.1:0-6687 GCA_030533315.1 Eubacteriales bacterium | reverse complement strand
GCTCTTTTCCTAGCGCACCTCCGCCCCAAAGGGCATCAGGGCCAGCTTGGCCAGCTTAAACTGCTGAAGGCCGAAGGGGATGCCGATGACGGTGACGCACAGGATGACTCCCAGGACGAGGTGCTCCAGGGCCAAGGGAAGGCCGGATACAATGAGCCAGATCACGTTCACCAAAAAGGACATGGCTCCCCCTCCGTAGACCACCTCCTTCCCAAAGGGAAAGAAGCTGAGGGATGCAAACTTAAAGCACTGCATCCCGATGGGAACGCCCACCACCGTCAGACACCAGATACATCCCGCCAGACACCAGCTGAGCCCGCTTAAAAATCCGCCGCACACAAACCACAAAAAATTACCTAAACAACCCATGTCACCACTTCCTCCTCATCTCAAAGCCCATCTTATTTTTTCCCTCTCCTTTGGATCCCTTTTCTGCTGACGCCAAAAAAAATTTCTGACTTCTACTGCATACTATAACATCTCTTTTCCCAGGATTCAATGGGCATCTTCCTCAGCGGTGCGGGGCCGTCCCATAAAGGCCCACAGGTTTCTTTCCATCTGCTTCTCCAGCTCCGCGGGGGACAGGCCTTTTTCCTGTGCCAGGAAAAAAAGGTTCTCCCGCAGCACTCTCTCCAGGGCCTCATAGGGCAAAGACCTTTTGCCTAAGGCCCAGGCCACGGCATCGATGCCGTCTGTTTCCAGGAACAGACGGTTCACCGGGATCCTTCGGAGCATCCGCCTCCAAGCGCTGGCCCTTTCTTTCTCCTCCCAGGACAGGCTAAGCGGTCTCTCTTCCCAGAGCATGGCCGTATCCGGGCCCAGGGTAAAATAACAGTCCATTTCCAGGTAGGCGTCCAGATCCTTCTCCGGCCCGGAATACCAATGGACACAGGCCTTCCCCGGAAAATCCCTCAGCAGGGAGGCGTCCGGGGCTTCCTGCCCCTTGGTGTGGAGGATCACCGGCTTTTTCAGATCCGCCGCCAAAAGCAGCTGCCTCTCCAGAAGCCTTCTTTGTACAGAAAGCTCCACCTGGCACCAGACACTGTCCATGCCCACCTCACCCAGTGCGTCACACCGGTTTACATAGGGCAGGAGATCCTCCAGCTCGTACCGGTCTGCATACCAGGGGTGGATGCCAAAGCTTTTCCAAAAGCTCTCCTCCCTCCCCAGGCAGGTCAGCCCCTCCCACTCCACCGGCCTTCCGCCGCTGAAAAAGGACAGGATCCCCGCTCTCCTCCGAAAGCCCAGTTCTTTTTTTGCTTCCTTTTCCCTCTCTATCCAGGAATCGCCGGGAGAATCCTCCCGGCGATCCCAAGAAAAGGCGGAAAGATGGCTGTGCATGTCAATAAGCATCTCCCGTTTCCCCCTTTATGATCTTGTGTATGGAGGAGCGAAGCTCCCCCTGGCGGTACAGCCACTCCCTGGAGCGGTCCTTCTGGGTGATCCCGATCTCACATCGGATGCCCTCACCGGGAGCTCCCATGACCAGGATCCTGTCGGAAAGATAAATGGCCTCGTCCGTGTCATGGGTCACCAAAAGGATGGTCTTTTTCAGGGAGGCGCAAAGCTCCTTCAGCCAATCCTGCATATCGCTTCTGGTGATCACGTCCAGGGCGCCAAAGGGCTCGTCCAGAAGATAGATCTCCGCCTCGCATAAGGTGGTGCGCAGGAAAGCGGCCCTCTGGCGCATACCGCCGGACAGCTCATGGGGATACTTTTCCTCGCACCCCTCCAGGCCGAACCTTGCCATCTGCTCCCTGGCTTTTCCCTTCATGGACTCCTTCGTGTGGTGAATCTCTCCATAAAGACACACGTTATCCAAAATGGTCCTCCAGGGGAGCAGAAGATCCTTCTGGGGCATGTAGGCAAAGGAGCCTTCCCCCCACTCCACCCTTCTGCCGTCGAGAAAAAGACTTCCCTCCTCCGGCCTGCGAATGCCTGCCAGGAGATTCAGCAGCGTGGACTTTCCACAGCCCGACGGCCCCAGGATGCTGACGAACTCCCCGTCCCCCGCCTCAAAGGACAACCGCCGCAAAATCTCCTGTCCCGGATAAGAAAATCTCAGATTCTGGACCTTCAGCCTCATAATCGTTACCCTCTCCCCTTTTTCCTGTTTCATCCGCCGCAAGCACCTTTTCTGCCCCCAGGTCATTGACCTCCCAAAAACTGGTTTGTGTAGCAGTCAGAGGCGGGCAGCACCTCCTGGATCACCCCGTATTCCTGAAGGAAGGCCGCATAATTGTCCCAAACCTCATCCTTCATCACACCCCATGTGTGGGTATCCTCCATAAATTTGTCCGCCAGGTACACCTGGGATCTCTCCAGCATCTCCAGGTCATAATCCGGCGCATATCCATGAAGAATCCCGGCGCAGGCCTCCGGCTCCTGTATGGTGTCCTCATAGCCCTTTGCCGTGGCTGCCAGGAAGGCCTTTACCATCTCCGGATCCTCCTGGATCACCTGGTCGCTGGTGATGATCACCGGCGTGTAATAATCCAGCCTCTCGTCCAGCTGCCGCAGCTCCATGTAATTCAGGGCACAGTCGTTCATCTGAGCATTCACGCAGTCCCAGCCCTCGAAGAACCACATGAGGTCGCAGCTCTTTCCCAGGGCCTCAAAGCCGGAGCCGTCGGAAATCACCACGTTCAGCTTGGAAAAATCCTTCCCCGCCTGGTTCATGCAGGCCTCCAGGACGGCAGACTCGCCGGGCCCTCCCCAGCCAGCGTAGGTTTTTCCCTCAAAGTCCGCCGGGGACTGGATGCCGCTGTCCGCCAGGCTGACAAAGCCGGAGGTGTTGTGCTGGATGACGGCGGCAACCGCCTTGATGGGAAGGGGATCCTCCGCCGTCAGCGCAATGGTCACGTCCTCCTGGTAGCTGATCCCAAAGGTTCCCTTCTGCTGGGCGATGAGGGTGGCGGTGGCTCCGTCGGTGGGCTCGATGATCTCCACGTCCAGACCGGCCTCCTCATAGTAGCCCTTGTCCAGGGCCACGTACATCCCCGTATGATTGGTGTTGGGGACGTAGTCCAGGATCACCGTCACCTTTTTCAGATCCTTGTCCTCCCCTCCCTTTCCAAATACGGATGCGCTTCCTCCTGCCAGCACGGCGGCCGCACACAAAAGGGCCGCCCCCTTTTTCCAGTTTCCTCTCATGATCGTTCTCCTTTTTATGTGAAATTTGTTTTATGGAAACCTTTTTCAGCAGCGGCCCTTCCTTCTGTTCATGGGAAGGACCAGATAGCCCAGCAGCTTCACCAGGCCATTCATCAACAGGCTCAGGACGATGATCATCACCACGCAGGCAAAGACCTTGTCCAGCATGTATCCGTTTTTCGCCCGGATCAAATAATATCCCAGCCCCCTTTGGGAGGCGATCCACTCCCCCACCACAGCGCCGCTGATGCTGTAGGTGGCCGCCACCTTCAGTCCTGACAAAAGAGAGATCATGGCCGCCGGGATCTTCACAATACGGTAAAGCTGCATAGGACTTCCCCCGTAGGTCCTGACAAGGGCCAGGTACTCCTCATCCATCTGGCTAAGCCCGTCGCTGAAGCTGACCACAATGGGAAAAAAGCACATGAGCACCACCGTGAGGATCTTGGGGGCGTAGCCAAACCCCAGATAAATGATAAAGATGGGCGCCAGCACAATGGTGGGAACCGTCTGGGTGACCACCAGAATGGGATAGACACACCGCCGGAAGGTAGGCATGGCGTCCATGAGGATCCCCATGGACACTCCCAGCACGAAGGAGATCCCCATTCCCGCCAGCGCCTCCCCCACCGTGACCCAGCCATGGCCAAGAAGACTGGTCATCTCCGTACCAAGGGTACGCACCACGGCCGTGGGCGCCGGAAGCACGTAGAGAGGGATCCCCAGAATCCGGACCACCAGCTCCCACAAAACCAAAAGTCCCAGGATCACCAGGCCTGGGGCAAATCTCGTCACTTTTTTCTTCATGAATGATCTCCCGCAATCTTTTGTATTTTTTGCCGGACGCATCCCTGGATCCGTCCAGATAAAAAACTAAAAAAAACGCCAGTGCGGACGCACTGGCATACAGACAGGCACACAAAAAAGAACCTCCTCCTTGTGTGCAGCTTCCATATTTTCCTGCGTCAGCATTATCTGCATCAGGTTCAAAGGGTCAAAACCGTCCGGTTTACTCTCAGGCACAAGCCTCCCCGTTTCTGTGTGGCATTATACCACAGCCCCAGAACTTCCACAAGAGGTTTTTTATTTTTTATCCCATGTAGTCCCGGTTCCTCCTCTTATTGACAAAATGGTTCAGGATTCCTCCGCCCACGATGATCACCGCCGCCACTGCCAGCACCTTCTTGGCCGCCTCCTGGGGAAGCTCCCCCTTGGAAGTGACGGAATCCCCGTAAAAGGTGAGGGTGTAGATGATCTCATGGGGAGCTCCCATGGCCGTGGTGTCTGCGATCACCTGGTTTTCCTCATCAAAGGAAAGAATGGGGACGGTAAAGGTGGAATAGCCTCCCTGTGTATTTTCGTTGAGGATCTTTTCCCCGTCCACCACCATGTAATCGTAGTGAGAGCTGCTCCACACCAGCCTTGCGTAGGCCTTTCCCTCCCGTACCACAAGGATGGTAGGACTGGCGACGCTGGCCTTGCCGCTTCCCCCCGTCATGGAAACCTCCACCGCATACTCCCCGTCCTTCATGGCCACGGAAACCGGCTCTGCCGCCGCAGAGCAGACAGGCGCCGCCATCAAAAGGAAAAAGAGCACGGCAGCCCTCCATCTCATCCTCCTTTGCCCCTTCTCATGAAATCTCATCTCGATCCCCCTTGACTTTTACAGATTTTTCTTTTTGTACAGAAACCAGAACGCCATGGCCACAAACAGGACCAGATAGGCAAGAAGGATCAGAATCCCCCTGTAATCGGTCTCCCCGCCGTTGGCGATGCTCCGGATCATGCCGCTGGTCTGGGAAAGGGGCAGACAGCTCACCACCCGCGACATACCGGCCGGCATGTTGTCCGTGGAAAAAAAGGTGTTGCACAGGTACGACATGGGCATGATCACATAATTGGAAAAACGGGGCACGTCCGCATGGTTTTTTGCATAGAAGGACACCACCACCCCGATGGTGGAAAAAACGGCCCCGTTCAGCAGCATGATGCACAGGGTGATCCCGTTAAACACAAGTCCCGTCTTCACGGGAAGCACCAAAAGCATGATGATGCAGCCTGCATAGAGTCCCCTCAGGGAGCCCCCGATGATCTGTCCCACGATGAACTGCCAAAGAGGCGTGGGGGAGATCATCACCTGGTCGAAGGCCTTTTCGTAGAGACGCTGCACGTTCAGGTTCTGGGCGATGGCGTTGAAGCTGCCGTTCATGGTGGTAAGGGCCACCACCCCGGGGATCAGAAAGTTCAGATACGGCTCCCCGTGGGACACCATCTGAATCCCCATGCCAAACACGATGAGGTACATGAGGGGAGCGATCATGGCCGCCAGGGTGATCTTGTAAAAATCCCTGCGGAACTCCGTCCATTTTTCCCATAGCACTGTCAAAATACCCATTTTTCCTGTCTCCTTCTTGATCAGCCCAGATGCTTTCCCGCCCGCACCACAAACACGTCCTCCAGGGTGGTGCTCCGCATGGCGGGCTGTCCCTCCAGGGTGTGGATATAAGCGATGGCCGCCTCCTTGTGGGGATAATAGGTGGTCCTCTGTCCCTGGGGCGTCATCTCGTCCACCGCAACCGGCCCCAGGGCCCGTATCATATTTTGGGGGGTGTCCAGCTCCTCCAGCCTCCCCTGGTGCATCAGGGCCGTCCTGTGGCAGAGGGTCTCCGCCTCCTCCATGTAGTGGGTGGTGAGAAGGATGGTCATCCCCTGGTCATTCAGGGTGCGAAGAAGACTCCACATCTGTCTCCGGGAGATGGCGTCCATTCCTGCGGTGGGCTCGTCCAGCACCAGGATCTGCGGCTCCGTGAGGAGGGCCCTGCACAGCATCAGCTTTCGCTTCATGCCCCCGGAGAGCTTGCGCACCGTCCGTTTTCTGTAGCGGAGAAGGCCGCAAAACTCCAAAAGCTCCTGGCTTCTGGCCCGTATTTTCTTCACGGGCATGAAGTAAAGTCTCCCCTGGTATTCCATCACCTCGTCCATGGTCATGTCCTGGCGCATCGAGTATTCCTGGGTGATGACGCTCAGCTTCCGCTTCAAGGCTGTGTTTTTTCTGTTCAGCACCTGTCCGTCTATCAAAACCTCCCCCTGGGTGGGGAGGAGAAGGGTGGAGATCATCCCGATGGTGGTGGTCTTCCCCGCACCGTTCGGCCCCAGAAGGCCAAAGAACTCTCCCGTTTCGATCTTCAGATTCAAATGATCTACCGCCGTAAACCCGTCAAAGGTCTTGGTAAGGTCTCTCAATTCTATCATAGCCGCCGTCCTTCCTGGAAATCCCGGAGCGTCCCTGGGCTCCATGGATCTCTTCCATCATGATGCAAATGCCTGGCCCGCCTGCATGCGCCTTCGGCAGAACCAGGACCTGGCTCCCGGTCCCACGGGGATCCAGAGCACCCAATTTGTCTAATCATACCATTTTTGGCAAAAATACACAAGCCCCGTCCTCCGGACCCGCCCCAATCCCAATCAATGATAGAATTGGTAATAACCACCAAAAAAAGGTTGATTTTCTCATAAAATTATATTAGTATCATA
>JAUNJL010000114.1 GCA_030533315.1 Eubacteriales bacterium | reverse complement strand
ATGTGGACTTTCACCACAGAACACGGGCATGCCCGTCATACCCAAAAAGCCGCCCCCTTTACAGGGAGCGGCTTTTCATCGCCTGTCCGATGGGACCCTGAGTCCCCGTCCGAAAGGCTTACTTTCTCTTTTTGCGATAGACCAGGATTCCCACAATGCAGACCACTGCCACAATGAGGATGATCACAAAGGTCAGGATCGGGGTGCTGTCACCTGTCAGTACGGCAGTCCTTGTGGCTGCGTCCGTCCGGTCAGCAGAGGGCGTCAGGCTCTGGCCAGTCACCTCCGCAACGGTAAAGCTTACCTGGCGAACATCCTGCGCACCTGTATTCACCCAGGTGCTTCCATCATATTTCTGCTGATTGAAGGCAACGCTTAAGGTATAGCTGCCTCCCTTCCCCATGCGGAAGGTGGCTGTGTAGGGAGCGGTCTCCCATACCCTGGTCTCCAGCACCTTCCAATTCACCGGCACATACCTGGTATCGCCTTTTCCAGGAGCGGTATTGTCCATCCCGGCTCCATTGGCCGTGATGGTGATCTTCGTCTCCGTGGTGTAAGCCTCATCAGAACGAATGCCGCCGATGGTATTGTTGTTGGGATCTGCCGTAAGGGCCGTTCTGCCATTGACCGTCACCTTTACCGAAGTGATACGGCTGATCTTATCCGGATTCGTCACTCCATCCGGAAGGGTAACCGTTCCCTTCACGCTGAAGGTCTGTTCCTCTGTGCTTCCGGCCTCATAGGAGCATCCCTTTACGTCCCACTTCACCTTCGCCTTCATCTTTCCGTTTGTGGTCTTGATAACCACGGTTCCCGGCAGTCCAAGCGCATCCGCCGTTTTCTTCGTGCCGTTTGCCAGGCCAGCGATCCCTGACGGCTTATCGATGCCTGTCAGCTTCACTGCCGCCTTCGTCACGGTAAAGATCGCCTTCAGGGATGCCTGGGATTTCTCACTGGCAACCAGGATATCCTCCTCGTACACACTCTGCGTCAGGCCCAGCTTGGGACGAACGGTAAAGACCGCCGAAGCGTTGGGAGCTAACGTGGCTGCAGAAAGAGCGCCAATCTCAAAGCTCTTCGCCGTCGGCTGCGTCAGGGTAACGGCGGTGCTTCCCGTATTGGTCACCGTCACGGTCTCAGCGGCCGGAGCCTTGGCATAGCCGGCCTCCGCCGTACCAAAATCCTTGGCCGAAAGGCTGAGAACGATCCCGAAGGTATCCGGCGCCTTCACATGAAAGACTGCTGCGACAGAGATCGGCTGGGCTGCTCCCTCCGCCGAAAGGACGATCGGCTTATCCGTATAAGCGGCGGCACCAAGGCCTGCCTTTGGCTGTACCTTCAATACGGCGGTTCCATTGTTTGCGGGTACGGTCACCTCTGAAGCGGCGGCCATAGCCTCATTGTAAACGTCAAAGTATCCATTGGGCTGTATGGTGACCTTGGCATCGGAATTTCCCGTATTCGTCAGGACAATATCCTTCGGAGCAGGAACGGCGTATCCCGTCTCCACCGTGCCAAAATCCAGAGCCGCCGGCGCTGCGGACACGTTTCTGGTGGCTGCCGCCACGGCAAAGGTCACCGACGTGGTACAAAGGGTCTTTGTGGGCTCTGATACGGGAGCCGCCTTGATGGCCGCCTCATACTCGCCTGCCCCAAGTCCTTCCTTGGGACAGATCTGGAGTGCCAGCTTCCCGCCTGCCGGGATCTCTGCATTCTTCAGATCGATCCCTTCTGGTGCGGTGACGGCAAAACCATCTCCATTTTCCACCGTAACCAGCACTCGAACCGGATTTACGGCATCCCCGTTTGTCAGCTCCAGAGTCTGGGCTGCAATAGCCCCGTAGCCCTGAATCACGCTGCCGAAGCCAATGCTCTCTGCGGCCGTCACCCTGGGCTCTGCCGGAGTCACGGTGACCGGAACCTCCTGGGATGTCCCCTCACCTGGCGTCACAGGGCCTGTCGTCCCCTCAGACGGCGTCTCCGCTTCCGGCGCTGCCGGGTCAGTTGTTCCCTCAGACGGCGTCTCCGTCTCCGGCGCTGCCGGGTCGGTTGTCTCCCCAGTCAAGGTCTCCGTTCCAGGTGCTGCCGGATCGGTCGTCTCCCCATTCTGCGCATCTGGAGTCTGGAGGTTCTCTCCCTCTCCCTGGGTGTCTTCAGAAGCCTGCACGCCCTGGGCTGCCGGAGTTTCCACAGTCACCATGGCGTCGAAGGACACGGTGATGCCTTCCTCGGTGGTGTAGCTGATGGTGTCCTGATAGACTCCTTCTCCCACGCCTGCCCGAGGCTGGATCCATACGGTCACAGACTGTCCTGCCTCCAGGGGCTCCTGGACATCCGCCACCATAAAATGCTCCGGTGAGATCCCGTCAAAGTGCAGGGTCCCTGTACCGGTATTGGTAATGGTCACATTCTTTCTCTCAGGCGCCTCCTCAAAGCCGGCCTCCACCGTCCCAAAGTCAAGGAGAGTCTCCCCCTCCTCCATGTTCACCTGCGCATCGTAGGAAACACTCTGCTCCTGTCCAGGTGCTTCTTCCCCTGTCTCAGGAATGTTCAGAGTCTCCGCCGTGCCAATCTGAAAGGCCGAATCATCGGTCTGGATCCCCAGGTCCCCGCCTGCTGGCTCCTGAGCCTGACCTGGATCCTCCGTGGTATCCATCGGTGCGGTCTCCGGAATCTCCGCCGGATCTTCAGATGCGGCCGCCTGATCCTCTAAACCGTCCTGGGCCGGAACCTCCTCCTGGCCTAAAACCAGATCCTCAGCAGGGGGAATCACCTCATCCATCGGTGTCTCCTCGCCCCAGATCTCCTCTCCATCTGGAAGATCCTGAGGCTGCTCCTCAACGATCTGATCCACATCCTCTACGATCCCCTCGGCCGCCTTTTCCTCAGCCGTTTTTTCTGTGGTCTCCGCCGGAGCCTCCTCAGCAGTGGCTGCAATGGCGACCGTGTTGGCCGTCAGGCTTCCGGTGATCCCCATTTCCTCCAGGCCGGTCACCTTCAAAGCGATCTTGCAGCCCAGATCCTCAGGAGCCACGGTGTAAGTCTTTTCCGTACCTACCTCCGTCAGGGTCTCACCGGCCCCCTCCCCGGTCTTTCTGGACCACTGGAAGGTCACGTAATCGTCAGTCACGCCTGCCGGCGTAACCTTCTCGTAATCTGCGGAAAGCTCACAGCCGACGGCTGCCGTTCCTTTTAGCTTCAGCCTTCCTCCCAGCTCACCGGCCGGCACCTCCGCCGCAAACACCAATGACGGAAGCATGGTGAGGGCCATGAGCATTGCCATGATAATGGATAATACTTTTCTAGGCTTCATATGACGTCCTCCTTTACATTTCCCCGCAGACACAGATCCCTCTGTGTCAAATACCTTGTTTCTATACGCCATGAAAAACAATTCCTCGTTTTCATTCGCTTTGGGAAACCTTTCTTTTTCTTTACCTTGCACCTATTATATCAAGGCCTCACGCCCTCATGTAATATGGATTTACCCCTGGCTGCGGCAAAGCCCTTTACAGAATCTCCTCTATGTTCCCTCCCGCCATCAGAAGCTTTTTTAGGATCTCCTCCACACTCTCTGTCTCATAAGAAGCCGCCGCCTTCACTCCCGGCTTGGCGTTCTTCATGGCGAAGCTATACTTTACCGCCTCCAGCATCTCGATATCGTTGTATTCATCCCCGAAGACCAGGCACTCCTCCGGTGCAATCCGGTTCATGTCCAGCAGCTTTTTCACTCCTCTGGCCTTGTTGGTATGGAAGGGAATAAAATCCAGCCAGGCAAAGCCGGAAGTGACCACCCTACACCGGTCCTGGAACCTCTCCTGCCAATACAGCCGGGACTCCTCCGTGATGCCGCCCTCTTCGTAAACAGCCACCTTGATGCAGGGCTCCCGGATCTCGTCCAGGCTTTGGATGACCTTATATTCACAGTCAACAACCTCCGTCATAAGGCGGATATAGTGCTCCGATTTCGGCTTCATATAATAAAAATCCTTGGTGGAGCAGGAAAACTCCGTTCCCTCTTTCTCATAGGCCTCCTTCAGGATATCCCGCATCAGCCCTCTGTCAAAGACGTCCTGGTACAAAAGCTCCCCCTGATAAAATGTCACCGCCCCATTCTCACAGACAAAGGCCATATCCTCAAAAACAGGCGCAAAGAGCCGTCTCATGTTTGCGTACTGCCTTCCGCTGGCAGCCGCAAAAAGGATTCCCTTCTCCCTCAGCTGACGGATCAGGGAAAACATTTCCTCCGAGATCTCCTGGGCGCCGTTCTGCAAAATTGTTCCATCCAGATCACTGGCAATCAGCTTGATCATTTTTTCTCTCCTCGTAAAGTCTGGGGATGTCCTCTGGCCTTTCCAACAAGAGCTCCGCCCCCTTTTCCACAAGTTCCTCTTTCTTCCGATAGCCCCAAAGGACTCCCACGGTGAGCATATCGGCTCCTCTTCCCGTCAGCATATCCGTTCCGCTGTCCCCAAAATAGATACACTCCCGGGGGCTTACCCCCAGCCTCCCAGCCGCGAGCAAAAGGGCGTCCGGGGCCGGCTTCCTCCGAATCCCCTCCTGCTGCCCGATCACCACGTCAAACAGGGAGGGCAGCAGAGAGGACACCACCCTGACCGCCGCCTCGTGGGGCTTGTTGGAGCAGACCGCCAGCCTGACCCCCTGGCCCTTTAGGCGTTCCAGGGCGTCCTTCATGCCCTCGTAGCACCGGACTCCGTAGAGAGGCTCCCGGGCAAATCTCTCCCGATACCGCCTTTTCGCCTCCTCATAATGCACCAGCTCCTGGTCGCCGGCATCTGCCAGGCACCTCTTTACCAGCATATCCGCTCCCTCTCCGCAATAAAAGCGAAAGTTCTCTGCCGGAAGCGTCCTCAGCCCCAGCCCTCTCAAAACCTCGTTGGCCGGCCTGGCCATGGAATCCAGGGTATAAGCCAGTGTTCCGTCCAGATCAAAAATACACGCTTTCCTCATGACCTCAACCTCTCAGATCGATCCCCAGCTGCTTCATCTCGTGATACAGCCTGCTTACCGGCAGGCCGACCACATTGTCATAATCCCCGCGTATCTCCTTCACGTAGAGGCCGAAGCCTCCCTGTATTCCGTAGCTGCCCGCCTTGTCCATGGGTTCCCCCGTTGCCACATAGGCCCGAAGCTCCTCCTCCGTCACCGGGTAAAAGGCAACATCCGTCCTCTGGCTGAAGGTATGGCTCTCCCACGCCCCTTCTGCCCGGACAAAAACGGTAACTCCGGTGTATACCTGGTGGGTATTTCCCTGAAGCCTCTTGAGAGTGCGCACCGCATCCTCCTCGTCCCTGGGCTTTCCCAGGATTCTGTCCTCAAAGGCCACCACCGTGTCCGCTCCGATCACCAAGGTCCCATTCTCAGCCTCACCCAGCGCCTCTGCCGCCCCGGCAGCCTTTGCCAGGGACAACTTCTCCACCAGCCTGTCAGGCCGGACCTCTGTCACTTTTTCCTCCCCATTCCCCGGAAGGACCGTAAACCTGATGCCCGCCCGCTCCAGAAGCTCTCTTCTTCTGGGCGAAGCAGACGCTAAAATAATTTTTCTCATAATATCT
>JAUNJL010000113.1 GCA_030533315.1 Eubacteriales bacterium | reverse complement strand
TATGACCCTCTGCTTGTAAGGCAGATGCTCTCCCAGCTGAGCTAAGACCCCATGCTAACCAGCGTCAGAAGATGTACTCTTCCGCAACTCGCTTAGACATTATACTATTCTTTCCACACAATTGTCAACAAGTTTTTTCATTTTTTTCGTCCCCTCCTGAACAACCAGCGCTCCCCGAAGGGGCAGCGTCAAGAACAGCTCTCTCTCCCGAAAAGTCCATCCTGTCCCACCCTGAACAACCAGCGTCCCCCGAAGGGGCAGCGTCAAGAACAGCTCTCTCTCCCGAAAAGTCCATCCCGTCCCACCCTGAACAACCAGCGTCCCCCGAAGGGGCAGCGTCAAGAACGGCTCTCTCTCCCGGAAAGCCCGTCTCGTCCGCCACAAAAAGCGTGCCCGGAAGGGGGAGCGCGAGGGGGAAAGCGGGCTTCGCAACTTTGAGCGCCTTCCCCCTCGCAACCCTCCGGTGGCAACCGAGTAAAAATAAAAAGAAAAAATGCGAAAAACAAAAATCAGGGGTGGAGGGGGAACACCCCCTCCCGGCCGCCCGAACCTCTCCTACTGGAAGTACGCCACCCCCGACTCAAAGATCTGAATATCCTGCTCACCATAGATATTGATGGCCACACCCTTGCCCCTGCGTTCACTGTGGGCCATCTTACCCAGGACGCGGCCGTCCGGGCTGGTAATGCCCTCAATGTTGTAGTAGGAGCCGTTAATATTCCATTCCTCCGACTGATCCAGGTTTCCCTCGGCATCCACATACTGAGTCGCCACCTGTCCGTTAGCCAGAAGCTTCCGGATCCACTGCTCATTTGCCACAAAACGTCCCTCCCCGTGGGAAGCCGGATTGCAGTATACGCCGCCCAACTGAGCCTTCAACAGCCAGGGCGACTTATTGCTCACCACCTTGGTGTAAACCATCTTGGAAATATGGCGTCCGATGGTATTGTAGGTCAATGTGGGGGAGTCCTCCTTCTGGCCGCAGATCTCCCCATATGGTACAAGCCCCAGCTTGATCAGGGCCTGGAAGCCGTTGCAGATTCCAAGAGCAAGGCCGTCCCGCTCATCCAGAAGCTTTCTCACCGCCTCCCTGATCCTTTCGTTCTGGAAGGCCGTGGCGAAGAATTTCGCAGAGCCGTCCGGCTCATCCCCTGCGGAAAAGCCTCCGGGGAACATGATCATCTGGGCCTGGCTGATGGAGCTTTCAAAAAGCTCGACAGAATCCCGGATGTCCTCTGCCGTCAGGTTCTTAAACACCTTCACATCCACCTGGGCTCCTGCCCGCTCAAAGGCCCTTGCGCTGTCATACTCACAGTTTGTCCCCGGGAATACGGGGATAAATACCCGCGGCCTGGCCACCTTATGCCTGCACACATACACCTTATTGGTGCTGTAAAGGCCGTTTTCATAAGCAGCGTCCTCATCCTCAGGCTTGACAAACAGGGACATGGGGCCCTCCTTCTCCTCACCGGAAACTGTGCGGAACACCTTTTCAAGGGTCCCCGTCCAGGCCTTATAAGCCTCATCCAGGGAGATTTCCGTATTTCCGTAGGAAAATCTGCCATCCTCTGTCACCTGGCCGATCAGGGTGTAGGTGATGGACAGGGCTCCCACCTGATCCGCCGGAACCTCCATCACAATATCCCCAAAGCCGGGGGCGAAGAAATCCCTGGGATCCAGATTATGCTCGATCTTAACGCCCATGCCGTTTCCAAAGGCCATCTTGCTCACAGCCGCCGCAAGTCCGTGGCGGTCCAGGGCATAGGCGGAAACCACCTTTTTGTCCAGAATATCCTGGTGAAGCTTTTCGTACTGCTCCATGATGGCCGGGTAATCGGGAAGCTCATAGGCGTCCCTCGGCGCCCGGAGCCAAACCAGCTTATTGCCCGCCTTCTTCAGCTCGGGAGTGATCACCTCCTGCAGCTTCGCCACATCCACAGCGAAGGAGACAAGGGTAGGCGGCACATCGATGTCGTTGAAGGTGCCGGACATGCTGTCTTTTCCCCCAATGGAGGGCAGGCCAAAGCCCATCTGGGCCTCATAAGCCCCCAAAAGGGCGGCAAAGGGCTGACTCCACCTCTTCGGATCCTCCGTCATGCGGCGGAAGTATTCCTGGAAGGTAAAGCGGATCTTTTTATAATCCCCGCCGGAGGCAGCGATCCTGGCCACAGACTCTGTTACCGCGTAGGCGGCGCCGTGGTAAGGGCTCCAGGAGGATAAATAGGGGTCAAAGCCGTAGCTCATCATGGTTACGGTGTTTGTATTTCCATTTGCCACAGGTACCTTCGCCACCATGGTCTGAGTCTCTGTGAGCTGATACTTTCCGCCGTAGGGCATGAGGACGCTGGCAGCTCCGATGGAGCCGTCAAACATCTCCACAAGGCCCTTCTGGGAGCAGACATTCAGATCCCCTAAGGTCTGAAGCCATTTTTTCTTTACATCAGGAATGTCCGGCCTGTCAAGAAGAGGATTCTCTGCCTTTTTGGGGATCTCCACCTCCACAGCCGTCTCCTGGTGAGCTCCATTGGTGTCCAGGAACGCCCGGGAAATATTGACGATCTCCCTTCCTCTCCAGGTAAGCACCAGACGGGGCTCCTCCGTTACCACAGCTACCGGCACAGCCTCCAGGTTTTCCTCGTTGGCAAATTTCAGGAAGGTATCCACATCCTTTTTGTCAACCACCACTGCCATACGCTCCTGGGACTCGGAAATGGCGATCTCCGTGCCGTCCAGACCCGCGTATTTCTTGGGAACCTTATCCAGGTCCACCCGCAGGCCCGGCGCCAGCTCACCGATGGCCACGGAAACTCCGCCAGCCCCAAAGTCGTTGCACTTCTTGATGATGTGGCTGACCTCCTCCCTGCGGAACATACGCTGAAGCTTCCGTTCGGTGGGGGCGTTTCCCTTCTGTACCTCTGCGCCGCACACCTGGATGGAGGCCTCCGTATGTACCTTGGAGGAGCCTGTGGCGCCGCCGATGCCGTCACGTCCCGTCCTTCCGCCCAGAAGGATGATGATGTCTCCCGGATCCGAATTTTCCCGGATCACTGCCCGGCGGGGCGCCGCGCCCATCACTGCGCCGATCTCCATACGCTTAGCCACATAGTTGGGGTGATAGATCTCTTTTACATAACCGGTGGCAAGACCGATCTGATTTCCATAGGAGCTGTAGCCGGAGGCCGCTCCCCGCACCAGCTTTTTCTGAGGAAGCTTGCCCTTCAGGGTATCCTTCACGGACACCGTGGGGTCTGCGGCTCCCGTTACACGCATGGCCTGGTACACATAGGTCCTGCCGGACAGAGGATCCCGGATGGCTCCTCCAAGACAGGTGGCGGCCCCTCCGAAGGGCTCGATCTCTGTAGGGTGGTTGTGGGTCTCATTTTTAAAGTTGATGAGCCACTCCTCTTCCTTTCCATCTACGTCCACGGGGACAACGATGCTGCAGGCGTTGATCTCATCAGACTCCTCCTGGTCTGCCAGCTTCCCCTCGGCCTTCAGCTTTTTCATGGCGGTAAGGGCCAGGTCCATCAGGCAGACAAACTTATCCGTTCTTCCCTTGTACAGGTCCTCCCTGTCAGAGAGATAACGGTGATAGGTCCTGACTATAGGCTCCTTATAATCCCCTTCCCCAAAGGAAACGTCCGTCAGCTCTGTGGAGAAGGTGGTGTGGCGGCAGTGATCGGACCAGTAGGTATCCAGCACACGGATCTCCGTCATAGAGGGATCCCGCTGCTCCTCCTCCCGGAAATACTTCTGGATATGAAGGAAATCCTGGAAGGTCATGGCAAGCATCAGGGAGTCGTAGAGGGCCCGAAGCTCCTCCCCTGGCATCCCTGTAAATCCGTCAAAGATCCGGACATCCTCTGGCTCCGGAAACTCCGCGATCAGCGTCTGGGGCTTCGTCATACCGGTCTCCCTGGAATCCACAGGATTGATACAATGGTTCTTGATGGCCTCCAGCTCTTCCTCTGAAAGCTCTCCCTGGATCACATAGGTAGTGGCGGAGTGGATCACCGGCTGGGCGTTTTCGTCCAGGAACTGAACGCACTGGACAGCGGAATCCGCCCTCTGGTCAAACTGCCCCGGCAGGTACTCCACGGAAAAAACATGGGCGCCCTCCTCCATATCGAAGGCTTCCAGATAAAGGTCATCTACAGGAGGCTCTGCAAACACCGTCCTGCAGGCTTTTTCAAACACCTGGTCTGAAATATTTTCCACATCATAACGGATCAGCTCCCGGACGGCTGTTACGGTCTGAATACCAAGATAGCTGCGGATCTCATGCTTCAGCTCCCTGGCTTTTACGGCAAATGCAGGTTTCTTTTCCACATACACTCGTCTTACGTTACTCATAAAAAACTCCTTTCCAAAAGAGGCCTCCTGTTTTTTCCTTACCATTGTATCCTAAGACAACACCTCTGCCGCAGCGATCCGGTCACTGGGGCATCACCTTTTCCGCTTCCTCCACATACTCGTTTTCGATTTCCTCAAAGGCTCCCTCGTCCGCCTTCGCGGCAAAGGCCGGATCCAGGGGCATCTTTCCAAGAACCGGCACCTGAAGCTCCCCGGCGATCTCGTCGATGTGGCTTTCTCCAAACACCAAAAGTTTCCGCCCGCAGTCCGGGCATTTTACGTAGCTGTAGTTTTCCACAATGCCAAGAACCGGCACCTTCATCATCTCAGCCATGTTGTAAGCCTTCTTGACGATCATGCTTACCAGATCCTGGGGGGAGGTGACAATGACTACTCCTTCCAAAGGAAGGGACTGGAAAACGGTCAGGGGGACATCGCCGGTTCCCGGAGGCATATCCACAAACAGGTAATCGATCTCTCCCCAGATCACGTCTGTCCAGAACTGTTTTACCATATTTGCCAGGATGGGGCCTCTCCAGATCACCGGAGTCTCCTCTGTAGGAAGGAGAAGGTTAATGGACATAACCCGGATGCCATTTTTTGTCTCCATAGGGCTGATCCCGGCGTCGCTAGCCATGGCCGCCCCCTTCAGTCCATACATTTTCGGGATAGAGGGACCGGTAATATCCGCGTCCAAAATCCCCACCCGGTATCCTTTTTTTGCCATACGGTTTGCCAGGGAGGCGGTCACGAAGGATTTTCCCACGCCGCCCTTTCCGCTGACGATCCCGATCACATGCTTGATATTGGAATCTCCGTTCATTTTTTCCTGAAAGCTCTGCGGATTGTTCTTTTTCTCGCAGCCCTCACAGCTTGTCTTGTCGCATGTTGTGCTGTTGCACTCCTTTGCCATAATGTTCTCCTTTCTGTTTCTGCCCGTGTCTTTGGGCGTCACCCATTTATTTCACAAATCGGTCGATGGCTTTTTCCAGCTCCTTGATGGCGTCCCGATCTCCATGCTCCACCGCATCCACGATACAGTGCTCAATATGATCCTGAAGGATGATCTTTCCCGTATTATTAATGGCGGATTTCACGGCGGAAAGCTGGATCAAAACCTCCGTACAATCCCTGCCGTCCTCCACCATCCGCTTAATAGACTCCATATGGCCGATCGCCCTGGAGAGCCGGTTTAATACAGCCTTCGTCTGAGCGTGGCTGTGGGTGTGTCCATGTGAATGGCGGATCACCGTACCATC
>JAUNJL010000112.1 GCA_030533315.1 Eubacteriales bacterium | reverse complement strand
AGGGATAGTGGAACTCTTATTCTTCGTTCAAACTGCTTTACTGTATTGTCCAGATTAACCGTTCTATTTCGTTACTGCTATATGTACTGTGGATTTAGAAACCCCAAACCTTTTTGCCGTCTGGCGTACCGTCGCTTTCGTTTCGATGATGTAGTGGGCGATCTCCACCGCCCGCTCTTCGATATAATCCTTCAAGAAATCCCTCTGCGCTTCTTGTTGTTACAGAATATGCGGAGGCGGCAGGGCTTATACATGATTCCAGACAGGGCCTTTTAACGGGTGCGTCTTTGTGCGTTCATGGTTTCTCAAAAAAGAACATTGGCGGGACTTATCTGAGGAAGCGGCATATATCCAAAAAGAGCCGGCCCTTTGCGGACTTGGAAATCCTACTGAACGGGCCAGCTCTTTTTTCATTTTTTATTTTTCCAATTCTCTGAAATGGCGGATCAGGGCCAGCGCATCTGGGTTGATCTTTCCCGGAACCGCAGACGGCCGGGCCAGGTAATATCCCTGGAAAAGGTCGGTTCCCAGCTCCAGGCACTTCGTCATCTCGGAAGCAGTCTCCACACCCTCCGCAATGATCTGCATACCTCTCTGGTGGGCATAGACGGCAATGTTTGACAGGATCTGCTGCTTGTCCGTATCCGTGTCAACATCCCTGATGATGGCCATGTCCACCTTGATGAATTTCGGCTGCATGTCCAGCAGGTTCTTCTCTGAATTGTAGCCGCTGCCGTAATCATCCAGGGCAAATTTCCCGGAAAAACCCGGCGTCCTGCGTTTGATCTCCAAAGCTCTCCGGTCCAGCGTATCTCCCTCCGTGATCTCCACGACGATTCGTGACTGGAAATCCCGGAACCTCCTGCAAAAGTCCTCCGTCTCCTCCCTGGTCAGACTCTCGCTGGCAATGGAATTGATGAAGAGAAGAGCATCCTCCTCCACAGCCCCGTCCTCCAGCAGCCCGCAAAAGGTCTCCACCGACTTAAAAACGGTCAAAGCCTCGATCTCATGGAGGCACCCCTCCGACCTGGCCATCCGCATGACGGCGTCCGGATTCTGAAGGGTCGGAAGATCTACCCGCATAAGCGCCTCATAGGCCACGGGACGTCCCGTCTCCCCGGAGACAATGGGCTGGAAGTGATAGGTGAGAAGCTCATGGCTCAAAAGCTGATGAAATTCCCGCTTGCTCTGATTCTGATATGCCTCCTGGTTGTACGCCCCAAGATCAAAGTCTCCCATCTCACCCTTGTGAGACCTTTTCACCTGATACATGGCAAAGTCCGCATACTTCATCAGGGTGGCAAGATCCGTGGAATCCTCCGGATACCAGGCAACGCCGCCGGAGGCGCTGATGGTCAGCTCCCTCCCGCTGGGAAGCCGGATCACGCTCCCCTGGATGGCCCTGGACAGCTCCTGCAAAGTGTCCCGCAGAGCTGCCGGCGTGTCATACCCATGGAGGAGGATGAAAAACTCATCCCCAGACACACGGGCACACAGGGTATCCCCAGGCGTGTTTTCCACCATACAGCGGCCTGCCTGGCGGATGTACTGATCCCCCCAGTCATGGCCAAAGCTGTCATTGATGCTCTTCAGATTGTCCAGATCGATCATCAGCATGGCTGCATACTTCATCTCCTCAGGATGGTTTAAAAGCAGCTCGCTCTCCCTCAGAAAGGCCCTTCTGCTGTACAGGCCCGTCAAAGAGTCATAATCCCTCTCGTGCTCGACGCGCAGGCGCTCCATAGTCGCCTCCGTCACATCCTCCGCCACGCCCACCTCACGGCCGCCCTCGCAGGTGACCTCCATGTGCAGGTAGCGGACCTTCCCCTTCTGGAGAGGAATCCGATAAACCTTATGCCCATCGGGAGAGCTGCGGTAATCGTAGATCTCATCCAGCTTACCCAGGGTCTCCCGGAAACCATCCGCCGTCATTTCCTGGGGATCCAGATCTCCCATTCCCAGCAGCTGGAAAAAATTCTCAGTCATATAGAGATAGTCCGTCCCGTCCCTCAGCTCATAGCCTCCCAGCTCCACGCTGGCCATGTCCATGATTCGCAGAAACTTGGTGGATGTGTCCAGCACCTCCTGACTCAGCTCTGTGATGGCGTTGGAAAAATGGTCGATCTCCCGGATGCCTGTCTTTGACAGGTTGGGAAGAACTCCTCTTTCCCGGCTCTGTGCCACCTCATCCGACAGCTTGGTGATCGGCCGGGACAGCCCTCGGCTGGCTGCAACGCTCATGGAAATTCCCAGCCCCAGTGCAATCAGGGATGCCAAGGTCATGGTCAGCAGCAGCTGCCGGGAAAACTCAAAAAGCTGGTCACACCTCACCATTCCCACCAGCACCCACTGATCGTCACTGAAGGGGCCGTTTCGGCTGTACAAGGAAAAGCTTTCCATGGCGGCATAATACTGACTGCCGTCCGCCTCCAGATACCATCCTCCCTCACCGCCTTCCAGGTGCAGCGGCTTGGATGCTGCAGAGCGGGTAAAGAAAGGACTCGCAGCCATCGCCGTCATGCGCATCTCCACGCATCTCCCGCCCTCTTCCTCCGACACCGTCCCCAAAAGGTAGGTGCCTCTCTCCTTATCCTGCAGCTCCTCATTGGGAAGAAGACCCTCCAAATGGTCAATGAGGATCTCCACTCCCACCACTCCATAAACCGTACCGTCGGAAAGAATCAGCGGCATACTGTAGGAAATCCCGCAGCGATCGTCTCCCTCCAGCGTGTAAGACTCCGTCGTCCAATACCCGTACTCCTCCGCCTTTTGCTTCTCCTCATCCTTGTAAGCCGCCTGGAAGGGCTTGTACAAAAAGCCTTCTCTTTTCAGGCAGTTCTCGGTAATCAGCGGCTTCCAGGAGCTGTCTGTGGAGATCTCCAGAGACTGCAGCATCTGGATGGGCGCTCTCTCCACAAGGAGATCCGCATTTCTCTGAGATGGCGTAGAATAAGGATCCATATCCCGGATATAGATCCCCGGCCGGGCAATGTCTCCCTCCGCCTCATCCAGATCATGGGTGTTGAAGACCACAAAAATCCCGCTTACCTGTTTGCCGTACAAGGTGGAAATCAGACTGCCGGAAATCTCCTGCAGCAAGGGCAGGCAGGCGTCACTGCCGCTGTCCAGCTCCTCCATCCGAATCTGGCCCTGATCCGCCATCTGCTTTGCGGCAATGTTGATATCCTGCGCCAGCATGGTCAGATCCGCCCAATAGTCCACCATGGAATTTTGGAGAAAATTCTTGCGGTTTTCCACCTGCTTGTCCAGAATATCCCTTGCATTCTGGTCAAGGCGATCAGTGACCCCACTGAAAAACAGGCTTCCCGCCATCAAGAGCATCCCCAGCACCAGTACCATCACAAGTGCTGCCAACGTAATACGGAATATGGATCTGTCCTTCCTCTTATAAGCCATATGGCACGGCCTCTCTTCCCATCATGTGTTCCATCATCCCTCGCACTCCTGAAGCCTACTTAGGGTTTCTTCATACCAGGCGTCAAAACACTCGTCCGTCAAAAATTCTGCGGCAGCCTCCTCCATGGTCTCTCCGTCGGCGATCCTGCCCTCCACGATCTCCCTGTCGGCCATCGCCTTATCGCTCATGGAATACTCCAGAATCGACCTGGCGTCCGATCCTTTGGGGAAGGCCCGAGGCGTATACAGCTGATTCTCATTCACCGTGGCGACTGCTTCCTCCAAAATATTTTCCACGATCGGGTCAATCGTATCCTTCGCCTTTCGGATCTCCTCCATACTATTTGCTTCTTTTGTGACCGGAAGATATCCGGATCCGATGGAGAAAAGGATATTCCTCTCCGGCTGGGTAAACCATTTTAAAAACTCCACAGAAGCCTGGATCTCCGCCTCGGTGCCCTTTGTCACCACCATCCCGGCCCCCTGCTGCACGGCATATTTTTCGCCTCCATCAAACCGGGGACAGGGAAGCACCTCCATCTGGATGGGATAGCTTTCGGTATCGCTGACAATGACCTGGTTGGGAAAGAAGGTCGCACCGGAGGTGGATCCTACGAAAGCCAGGATGTTCCCCGTCTTAACGTCGTCGCTGCGGAAGCGGCCGTCAGCCGCAAAATACCCTTTCACAAAGGGAACATAGAAGTTGTCCCAAAGCTTCCGAATGGTCTCCTTCTCAAAATTCAGCGTCATCTTTCCATCCTGAACCTGGAAAAGCTCCGTTCCCAGCTGCATAGAGCCGATCAGGAAATAATTGGCCACAGCGTCCCGGCCAAAGAAGGCCTTTCCGTCATCCGGCTCATCTGTCAGGCTGTCCGTCCACTGGTAATACTTCCGGGACACCTCCACCAGGCCCTCCATGGTCTTCAGATCCTCATAGGAGGCCCCGGTCTCTTGGGCAAATATCTCCCAATCCGTCCTGTTGACCATGAGGATCTCCGTGGATTTCGCCGTGGGAAAAATCTTGATGCCGCCCTCATCCGAGAAACGACCCTCATCCAGGTAGCTGTCCACATAACGCTCCCGTTCCTTATCTGTCAGATACTCATCAAGATCCACCAAAAGCCCCATCTGATCTACCGTGTAGGCCGTGTCCGAATAGGCCGCAAAGATATTTGGAACCTCGTCCGCTCCAACCTTGCCCTGGGCGGCAGCCATCACAGTCGTCTCCAGGTCGTTCACCGTACCCTGGCTGAAGCTTTCCACATAAATCCCTTCCTCCTTTCCAACGGTATCATTAAACTCCTCCACCAGCCCATTGAAGGCCATAAGCTGATCACCGTTGTAGTAGGTCCATATGGTGATGGAAACCGGATCCTTAGGACTGTAAACTTTTTTCTTCCCGACCTGGCAGCCCGACACGAGCAAGGTCACCGCCAGGAGGCCGCTGAGTATCTTGAGGCTTTTCTTCATGTTGTCCGTCCTTCCTTTTCTACGAAACATTCGTATATACCATAGTCATCAAATCTCTCTATACTGCGTCATTATACCATATCAGGCCTTTTCTTTCAATCAAATTCCCTCTATTTCCACCTGAATTGCAACCATTGCATCACCGTTCCTGCCCGCTTTCACCCTCCGCTGATGGACGGGCCGACGTGCGAAAGCCGTAAAGATCCGGCCCCTGGCCGCCAGCAGCTGTCCAGAAGCCAGGCCCATCGGTGCCTCCCGCCGGGCAAAAGGCCCGGCGAAAGAGGCTCCCGTTCGTTTTTTACTGTATCAAGCCGATCCGATAAATGGTCATGGTAATGTTGGAATACAGAACACCTGCATTTTGTACCACCACCTCCAGCACCGAAGGAGCCGAGGTGACGGGAATGATACGGGTAAAGGAAACGGCGTCCGTGTCGGAAGCGCTTTGGAAGGTGTTTGTGAGGACAGCACCCTGAACGGCGGAGCCATCCTGCTCCAGATAGGTGGTAGATGTCAGCGGGAAGGTGGCTCCTGTCTGGGGCGCCAGCGTTCCGTGGAAGGTGACGCTGTAGTAACCCGGCTCCTCCAGGGTAAAGGCTGCGTCACCAGCCGTATGGGTGATGCCCGTTCCAAAGGAGGTTCCGTTCAGGTCAAAAAGAAGGCTGCCTCCGGCCGCCGTCTCCTGAGGCGGAGTGGAATAGGCTGATATCCCGGAGTCTGCCAGGCTGCCATCCTCACCGGTGGGGCCGGTGGGACCGGTAGCTCCTGTGGGGCCAGTGGCTCCCGTGGGGCCCGTCACACCCGCAGGGCCAGTGGCT
>JAUNJL010000002.1:44463-93305 GCA_030533315.1 Eubacteriales bacterium | reverse complement strand
TACCGTCCCGGTCCCATGGACTTTATCCCCCAGTATATCCGGGGAAAAAACAGGCCGGACACCATCCGGTACGACAGTCCTCTGCTGGAGCCCATCCTAAAGCCCACCTACGGGTGCATCGTTTACCAGGAGCAGGTGATGCAGATCGTCCGCAGCCTGGCGGGCTACACCCTGGGGCGGAGCGATTTGCTCCGCCGGGCCATGTCCAAGAAAAAGGCTGCCGTGATGGAAAAGGAGCGGCAGAATTTCGTTTACGGAAACGAGGAGGAGGGAGTGCCTGGCTGTATTTCCCGGGGAATCCCGGAGAAAACGGCTAACAAGATCTATGATGACATGATCGATTTTGCCAAGTACGCCTTCAACAAATCCCATGCGGCGGCCTATGCCCTTGTGGCGTATCAGACCGCATATCTGAAATATTACTATCCGGTGGAATTTATGGCGGCCCTTATGACCTCCGTGATCGAGATGCCTGCAAAGGTGGCGGAGTATATCCAGGTGTGCCGCCAGATGGGGATCCGCATTTTGTCTCCCGACATCAACCGGGGGACCTACAGCTTCTCCGTGGACCATGGGGCCATCCGCTATGCCCTGTCGGCGATCAAAAGCATTGGCCGCCCAGTGATCCAGGCCATCGTGAACGAGAGGCAGGAGCGGGGCGAATACCGTTCTCTTAACGATTTTGTGGAGCGGAACTACCAGCAGGTCAACAAACGGGTAGTGGAAAATCTGATCAAATCCGGCGCCATGGACAGTCTACCCGGCAACCGGAGACAGAAGGTGCTGGTTTATCCCCAGGTCATGGATTCCATCAACCAGGATAAGAAGCATACCATGGCGGGGCAGATGAGCCTGTTTGACCTGGTGGGGGAGGAAGACAAAAAGGACTTTGAGATCCGTATGCCGGATGTGGAGGAGTTTGAGAAGGAGACGGTCCTCGCCTTTGAAAAAGAGGTCCTAGGCATTTATCTCAGCGGCCATCCCTTAGAGCCCTACCGCACCATGCTGGAGAAGACCATCACCGCAAAAACCACGGATTTCCAGCCGGATGAGGAAACAGGTCTCCAGCGGGTGGCGGACAACAAAAAAGTGATCATCGGCGGGATGATCGTGGATAAAACCATCAAATATACAAAGCATAATACGGTCATGGCATTTCTGACTTTGGAGGATCTGGTGGGAACCGTGGAGATCGTGGTGTTTCCAAGAGATTATGAAAAATGGCAGACCATGCTGGAGGAGGAGGCGAAGGTGCTGATCCAGGGCCGTGTCAGCGGCGAGGATGACAAGGCCAGCAAGCTGATCCTGGAGAGGGTGCGCTCCTTCCAGGACATTCCCAGGGAGCTTTGGATCCAGTTTGAAAACCGGCAGGCTTATGGGGAAAAGGAGGAGGAGCTTTTGGAGGAGCTTCGCCGGTCCCCGGGGAGCGACGGGGTGGTGATCTATCTGAAGGACGTGAAGGCCATCAAGAAGCTTCCGCCGGGATATCATGTGGAGCTGCAGGATTTCTGGCTTTCCCAGATGCGTAAAAAATATGGTACCCCCAATGTTAAAGTTGTGGAAAGAGTATTGAAAAACTTATAGAAATGCTATAAACTATTGTCTGAATATATGTGAAAATCGCAATACCGACAGTTTCTGAAGATGGAGGAGAATTGCTATGGCAGAAAAAAAGATCAAAACAATAGGTGTCCTTACCAGCGGCGGCGATGCTCCGGGTATGAATGCCGCGATCCGCGCGGTAGTCAGAAGGGGCTTGAGCAGCGGCTTAAACGTAAAAGGTATTTACAAGGGATATAATGGGCTCCTGAATGAGGAGATCGTAGATATGACAGCTCAGGATGTATCCGATACCATCGAGCGGGGCGGCACCATCCTTTATACGGCCCGCTGCGCAGAGTTCCGTACGCCGGAGGGACAGCAGCAGGGTGCGGAGGTGTGCAGGAAGCACGGTATTGAGGGCCTGGTGGTCATCGGCGGGGACGGTTCCTTCGCAGGCGCCCAGAAGCTGGCGAATCTTGGGATCAATACCATCGGAGTGCCGGGTACCATTGACCTGGACATTGCCTGTACGGAGTACACCATCGGTTTTGACACTGCCGTGAACACCGCCATGGAAGCCATCGACAAGGTGCGGGACACCTCCACCTCCCATGAGAGATGCAGCATCATCGAGGTCATGGGGCGGGGCGCCGGCTATCTGGCGCTGTGGTGCGGCATCGCCAACGGTGCGGAGGACGTGCTGATCCCGGAGAAATATGATTATGACGAGCAGAAGCTGATCAACAACATCATCGAGAGCCGGAAGCTGGGGAAGAAGCACCACATCATCATCAATGCGGAGGGGATCGGCCATTCGGAGGCCATGGCAAAGCGCATTGAGGCGGCCACGGGCATCGAGACCCGTGCTACCATCCTGGGACATATGCAGCGGGGAGGCAGTCCCACCTGTAAAGACCGGGTTTACGCCTCCATGATGGGTGCGATGGCGGTGGATCTTCTGGTGCAGGGAAAGAATTGCAGGATCGTGGGCTATCGCCACGGTGATTTCGTGGACTTTGACATCAACGAGGCTTTGGCAATGCAGAAGAACGTTTCCCAGTATCAATGGGAGGTCTGCAATTCCCTGTCTCACAACTATAACAAAACCTCCAAGAGATAAGAAACGAGATAAGAAACAAAATGAGAAGCGAAATAATTCAAAAAAGGCTTCACCGATTGAATACGGCACAAACAATTACCCTCAGCTTTGCGGGGGTAATTTTTGTAGGCGGACTCTTGCTGTGGATGCCTGTCTGTGCGGCGCCAGGACAGCACACCACCTTCACCGACGCCATGTTTACCGCGGCGACCTGCGTCTGCGTCACCGGCCTGGTGACCGTCCCCACGGCCCTGCACTGGAGCGGGCTGGGCAAGGCGGTCATCCTCCTGCTGATCCAGACGGGAGGCATCGGCCTGATCTCCATCGCCAGCTTGATCTTCGTCGGCCTTCATAAGAAGATCACCATGCGGAACCGCCGGATGATCCAGGAGGCCTACAATCTGGATCAGATGTCCGGTCTCGTCCGCATGGTAAAGCGGGTGGTGTTCTGCGTGTTTGCCGCAGAGGGGCTGGGTGCTTTTTTCTATGCCCTGTCCTTCGTCCCTCTGTTCGGGTGGAAAAAAGGGCTGATCCAGTCGGTGTTTACCGCTGTCTCCGCCTTCTGCAACGCTGGCGTGGATATTTTGGGTGAAAACAGCCTTTCTCCCTTCGTGGACAATGTGCCGGTTAATCTGACCACCATGGGGCTGATCACGGCCTCTGGCCTGGGCTTCACGGTTTGGTGGGATCTGGCGGATAAGGTGAAAAAGGTGTTCCAGAAGAAGCTGTCTGTCCAAAGGGTGTACCGCACCCTCCGGCTCCACAGCAAGCTGGTGCTGAAAACCTCAGCCACTCTGTCCATAGGCGGCACCCTTCTGATCCTTTTGTTTGAACACGGCAATCCGGCCACCATGAAGGACATGCCCTTTTGGGAAAAGCTGCTGGCCTCGGCCTTCCAGTCGGTGAGCACCAGGACGGCTGGCTTTTTCACCATTGATCAGGCAGCTTTTTCGGGGAGCACGACCATTCTCTGCCTGGTGTTTATGCTCATCGGCGGCTCCCCCATGGGCACGGCGGGAGGCATCAAGACCACCACGGTGGCGGTGCTGTTTCTGAGCGTGGCTGCAAACCTGCGGGGAAAAAGGGACGTGGAGTGCCATGGCCGGAGGATCCGGGGTAGCTATGTCCGATCGGCGGTGGTGGTGACCAGCATGGCGCTGCTGGTTCTTTTTACCATGCTCATGCTCCTGTCGGCGGTGATGCCTCAGGCGGGTCTGACGGATATCGCCTATGAGCTCACCTCCTCCATCGGGACGGTGGGACTCACCAGGGGACTGACGCCTCGCCTGAGTATTCCCGGCAAATGGATCGTCATGGTCACCATGTATCTGGGCAGGATCGGCCCCCTCACCCTGGGCAGCGCCGTGGTGGCAAGGGCGGCCAGACGGCCGGAGAAGGTGGAGCTGGCGGCGGAAGACATTATGATCGGATAAGGGAGGAAGATTATGAACAAAAGCTTTGCGGTGATCGGCCTGGGACAGTTCGGTATGAGCCTGGCTCAGACGCTGGCGGAGAGTGACTGTGACGTTCTGGCCATCGACGACAAGGAGGAAAACATCCAGGAGATCGCGGACAAGGTCACCTATGCGGTGAGGGCGGACGTGCGGGAGCCGGGGGTCCTGAAATCCCTGGGCGTGCAGAACGTGGATGCGGTCATCGTTGCCGTGGCAGAAAATATGGAGGCCAGCATCACGGCCACCATGCAGGCCAAGGATTTGGGAGTTCCCATGGTGGCGGCTAAGGCCATGAACCGCCTGCACGGGCGCATTCTGGAAAAGATCGGGGCCGACCGGGTGATCTACCCGGAGAAATCCATGGGGCTGCGGGTGGCAAAGAACCTGATCTCCGGCGGCTTTGTGGACATGGTGGAGCTTTCCACGGAGTTTAGCCTGGCGGAGATCCAGATTCCTGAGGAGTGGGTGGGGAAGACCCTGGCCCAGCTCCGCATCCGGGAAAAGCATCACGTCAACGTGATCGCCGTAAAAAGGGGAGACAGCGTGGACGTGAATCCCAGGCCGGAGGAGCCCCTCCAGGATGGGTGTCTGCTTATTGTCATCGGGAAGAATGAGGATCTGAACCACTTATAATTATAATAAGGAAAAAGGGGGCAGAGCGGGTGATCACCAGTGCAAATAACCAACAGGTCAAAAATGTGATACAGCTGAACCAAAGGGCAAAGGCCCGCAGAGAGCAGGGGCTTTTTGCGGCGGAGGGGCGGAAGATGTTCCTGGAGGCACCCAGGAGCTGGATCCATCAGGTGTTTGTCTCAGAATCCCTGGCCGGGGACCAGGAGCTGATGAGCCGCATGGCGGGGCTGCCCGCAGAGGTGGTGGCGGATCCGGTATTCGGGAAAATGTGCGACACCCAGACGCCTCAGGGCATCCTGACGGTGCTGAGGAAGCCCTCCTACACCATGGAGGCGCTTCTAAAGAAAAAAAATCCCCTTCTGGTGATCCTGGAGGACCTTCAGGATCCGGGAAATGCGGGAACCATTTTCCGTACCGGCGAGGGAGCGGGGGTTTCCGGGGTGTTCCTGACGAAAAATTCCGTGGACATCACCAACCCCAAGGTGATCCGGGCTACCATGGGCTCCATTTACAGAATGCCTTTTCTATATGTGGAAAATGTGGTATATTTAAAGCAGGAGCTGGAGAGGCGGGGGATCCGCACCTTTGCGGCCCATCTCCTGGGAAAGAAGGACTACGACCAGGAGGATTACCTGGGAGGAAGCGCCTTTTTCATAGGAAACGAGGGAAATGGGCTGACCCAGGAGGCGGCAGAGGCGGCGGACTGCCTTGTCCGTATCCCCATGGAGGGGGAGGTGGAGTCGCTGAATGCCGCCATGGCCGCAGGTATCCTGATGTACGAGGCGGCAAGGCAGCGAAGGAGCCGGCTCTTGGGAGCGGGGACAGCGGACCGGCTGTAGCTTCCGGCAGCAAATATGTGGTACGAAGGCAGCGGTATGGGAGGAAGCACCAGCTTTCTCCGCCCGGGCCGCTGCGCACAAAAAAGGAGGGGCTTATGGGAGAATCCATCATGTGGCTGGTGATCGCGGCCGTCCTTTTGGTCATAGAGGCCGTCACAGTGGGCCTGACCACGATCTGGTTTGCGGGAGGCGCAGTGATCGCCGCCCTTGCCGCTTATCTGGGGGCAAACCTGATCCTGGAGCTTGTGCTGTTTTTGGGGGTGTCCGTGATCCTTCTGGTCTTTACAAGACCCCTTGCCGTCCGGTACATGAACCGGGGCATCCAGAAGACGAACGTGGACAGCCTTATAGGGAAGAAGGCGGTGGTCATCCAGGAGATCGACAACCTGGGGCAGACCGGGCAGGTACGCATCAATGACATTGAGTGGATGGCCCGCACCCTGGAAGATGACGTTCGGATCCCGGCAAACGCCATTGTGACCATCCTGGAGGTGCGGGGCGTAAAACTGATCGTAAAAGAAAAAAAGGAGGTCTGATTTATGGGCAAAGCAATCGTGCTGATCGTGGCTTTGATCATCCTGGTGTGGGTGGTCGCATCTTGTATTCGTATCGTACCCCAGGCGTACGCCGTTGTGCTGGAGCGCCTTGGCGCATATCGTACCACCTGGAGCACCGGCGTGCATTTTAAGGTGCCCTTCATCGAGAAGGTGGCAAGAAAGGTGAATCTGAAGGAGCAGGTGGTGGATTTTCCGCCCCAGCCGGTGATCACCAAGGACAACGTCACCATGCAGATCGATACGGTGGTGTTTTTCCAGATCACAGACCCCAAGCTGTTTGCATACGGTGTGGAAAATCCCATTATGGCCATTGAAAATCTGTCCGCCACCACTCTCCGCAACATCATCGGAGACATGGAGCTGGATGAAACCCTGACCTCCCGGGAGGTGATCAACACCAAGATGCGTTCCTCCCTGGACGTGGCCACGGATCCCTGGGGCATCAAGGTGAACCGGGTGGAGCTGAAAAACATCATTCCCCCGGCAGCCATCCAGGAGGCCATGGAAAAGCAGATGAAGGCGGAGCGTGAGAGACGAGAGGCGATCCTGAAGGCAGAGGGTGAAAAGAAATCCACCATCCTGGTGGCAGAGGGTAAAAAGGAGTCTGCCATCCTGGATGCGGAGGCGGAAAAGCAGGCGGCCATTCTCCGTGCGGAGGCTCAGAAGGAGCGCATGATCAAGGAGGCCGAGGGCCAGGCGGAGGCTGTGCTGAAGGTGCAGAAGGCTACGGCGGAGGGACTTCGCATGATCAAGGAGGCCGGAGCAGACCAGGCCGTCCTTACCTTGAAGAGCTTTGAGGCCCTGGCGAAGGTGGCTGACGGAAAATCCACGAAGATCATCATTCCTTCCGAGATCCAGGGTCTGGCCGGCCTTGCCGCATCCTTGAAGGAGGTTGTGGACGGCGAGAAGAAGGAAGCATAGATAAGGAGGAGATCCCAAATGGATTTAAAAGGGAGAAATTTTTTGACACTGAAGGACTTTACACTGGAGGAGATCACATACCTATTGGATCTCTCCGCAGAGTTGAAGGCAAAAAAGAAGGCGGGAGAGCTGACGGAGTATTACAAGGGAAAGAACATTGCCCTGATCTTTGAAAAAAACAGCACCCGGACCCGATGTGCCTTCGAGGTGGCGGCCCATGATCTGGGGATGGGAAGTACTTATCTGGATCCCTCCGGCTCTCAGATCGGGAAGAAGGAGAGCATTGCGGACACGGCCAGGGTGCTGGGAAGGATGTACGAGGGCATTGAGTACCGGGGCTTTGAGCAGGGGATCGTGGAGGAACTGGCCGCACATGCGGGAGTGCCGGTGTGGAATGGCCTTACCAACGAGTATCATCCCACTCAGATGCTGGCGGATATGCTGACCATTCGGGAGCATTTCGGGAGTCTGAGGGGCATCCGCCTCACCTACATGGGTGACGCCCGCTACAATATGGGAAATTCTCTGATGGTGGTCTGCTCCAAGCTGGGTATGCACTTTACTGCCTGCACCAACAAAAAGTATTTTCCGGACGAGGCCTTGGTGGCCCAGTGCCGGGAGTATGCAAAGGAGTCCGGGGCATCCATCACCCTGACGGAGGATGCGGCGGCAGGAACGAAGGGTGCGGACGTGATCTGTACGGACGTGTGGGTATCCATGGGTGAGCCGGACGAGGTCTGGGAGGAGAGGATCCGGGATCTGACTCCCTACAGGGTGACGAAGGCCGTGATGGAGAATGCGGGGGAGAAGGCCATCTTTCTTCATTGCCTGCCCGCCTTCCATGATCTGAAGACGAAGATCGGGAAGGAGATGGGAAGCCGCTTTGGCCTTACGGAGATGGAGGTGACGGACGAGGTGTTCGAATCCTCCAGGTCCAAGGTCTTTGACGAGGCGGAAAACCGTATGCACACCATCAAGGCCGTCATGGTGGCCACTCTGGGGGAGCCTGGGAAGTGATATGAGACCATATGACAGAGAGACGATCCTGCAGGGGATCGATACAAAATGGGCGGGCAAAACCGTCCATTTTGCGAGAGAGGTGGATTCCACGAATCTGTGGATCAAGCGCCTTTTTCAGGAGGGGGCAGAGGAGGGAACCCTGGCGGTGGCGGAGTTTCAGTCTGCCGGCCGGGGGAGGCTGGGCCGTTCCTGGCAGTCTCCGGAGGGGACGTCCGTGATGATGAGCCTTCTTCTGAAGCCGGACCTTCCCCCCTCCTGCGCCTCCATGCTGACCCTGGTCATGGGGCTGTCCGTGGCCCAGGCGGTGGAGGAGATGGGGATTTGCGTGACCATCAAATGGCCCAACGACGTGGTGGCCTCCCGCAGGAAGCTCTGTGGGATCCTGACCGAGATGGCGGTGGATGGAGAGCACATACGGTACCTGGTCATTGGCGTGGGGCTCAACGTGAATACCCGCGCCTTTCCCAAGGATGTGGCGGACAAGGCGACCTCTCTGTATCTGGAGACCGGGCGGATGACAGACCGGAGTGCGGTGCCGGGGCGAGTGATGGCTGCCTTTGAGAGAAATTATGAGAGCTTTCAGAGAACCCGGGATCTGAGCCTATTAAAGGAGGAGTACCAGCGGCTGCTGGCAAACATGAATCGGCCGGTGCGCATCCTGGATCCCAGAGGGGAAAAGGACGGGATTGCCAGAGGGATCAGCCCCTTGGGAGAGCTTCTGGTGGAGCTGCCCGGCGGAGAGCTTCTGGCCGTAAATTCGGGAGAGGTTTCGGTGCGGGGGCTTTACAGCTATGTGTGACGGGAGGTAAGAGACTTGTATCAGGAGAACATCGTGCTGTGCGGCGCCAGCGCTTATCAGCAAAAATACTACTTTAACCAGGATTTTTCGTCTCTTCCGGAGCACGTGCAGAAGGAGCTTCACATCATGTGCGTCCTTTTTACGGAGGAGATTGGAGGGATCCTGACCCTGGAATTTGATGAGGAGGGAAACCTGCGGTTTCGCACGGAGGCTCTGGAGGCGGACGCCCTTTACGATGAGATCGGGGGAGCCCTGCGCATCAAGCAGCTGAGAAGAGAAAAAGAGGAGCTTCTGGAATCCCTGGAAATGTATTATCGTGTGTTTTTTCTGGGGGAGGATCTGGAGGACAGGGAAGAAGGCGGGGAGCGGTAGGTCATGAGGATGGAGTGGAGCATCGGAAATATAAAGATAGACAATCCCTTTGTCCTGGCGCCTATGGCGGGGGTGACGGATCTGCCCTTTCGCCGTCTGTGCAAGGAGCAGGGAGCCGGCCTGATCTGCATGGAAATGATCAGTGCGAAGGCCATTTCCTATCGCAACAAAAATACCAAGGCCCTCATGGAGACGGACCCCGGGGAGCGTCCGGTGTCCATGCAGCTGTTTGGAAGGGAGCCGAAGCTGATGGGGGAGGTGGCCAGGACCATTGAGGACCGCCCCTTTGACATCCTGGACGTGAACATGGGCTGCCCTGTCCCCAAGGTGGTAAACAATGGGGAGGGCTCTGCCCTTCTGAAGGATCCGGCCCTGATCCAGGAAATCGTCCGGGAGCTTGTCCTGGCGATCCAAAAGCCGGTGACCGTGAAGATCCGTATCGGGTTTGAAGGTTATCCGGTGGATGCGGCGGAGATTGCGAAGCGGGTGGAGGATGTGGGGGCGGCCGCCATCGCCGTCCACGGGAGGACCAGGGAGCAGTATTATTCTGGCTGTGCAGACTGGGAGGCCATCCGCAGGGTGAAGGAGGCGGTCTCCATTCCCGTCATCGGAAACGGGGATGTGGATTCTCCTCAGAAGGCAAAGGCCATGCTGGAGCAGACAGGCTGTGACGGGGTGATGATCGGAAGAGCCGTGCAGGGGAATCCCTGGATCTTCCGGGAACTGAACCACTATTTTGCGACGGGAGAGCTTCTTCTCCGGCCATCCACAGGGGAGATACGCCGGATGATCCTGAAGCACGCCAGGGCGCAGATTGCCCTGAAGGGAGAGTACATTGGCATCCGGGAGATGCGGAAGCACGTGGCATGGTACACCGCCGGGCTTCCCCACAGCTCATCTCTGCGCCGGGAATCCAACGGCATTTCCAGCCTTGAGGAGCTGGAGAGGCTTTTGGAGCGACTGGAGGATCGATGAAATGGAAGAATTAAAAAAAATAAAAACGATACAAAAGGCCCTGGAGTTCCTGGAACAGGATGACGAGAACACCCTGAGAGAGCATCTTTTGCTCTGCACCATCCCTGCTCCCTCCTTTAAGGAGCAGGAGAGGGCCTTTTTTGTTATGGAAAAGATGAAGGAGTATGGTCTGGAGGAGGTGCACCAGGATGCCGTGGGGAACGTGCTGGGCCTCATCAGGGGAAGGGGGGACGGTCCCAGGGTGATCCTGGCCGCCCATCTGGATACGGTGTTTCCCATGGAGACGGAGCTGTCGGTAAGAAAGGAAGGGAACCGGTATTATTGCCCCGGCATCAACGACGATACCCGGGCTCTTGCGGAGCTGCTAAGCCTGGCAAGGGCTATGAAGGCGCTGGATATCCGGGGAAACGGGGATCTGATCTTCTGCGCCAATGTGTGCGAGGAGGGCCTGGGGGATCTGAAGGGAGTCCGGCACATCTTTGGGGCGTCAGGCTGCTGCGACGCCTTTGTGACGGTGGATAACGTGGCCAGCGGCGGGATCGTTTATACCGCTACGGGCAGTGTCCGGTACCTGGTCACCTTCCGGGGGCCGGGAGGCCACAGCTTCGGGGATTTTGGCCTGCCAAATCCGATACACGCCATGGGAAGGGCCATCAGCGCCATCGGAGACTTTCAGGTAAAGGATTCCCCCAGGACCACCTTTAACGTGGGCGTGGTGGAGGGAGGAACCTCGGTGAACTCCATTCCCCAGGAATGCTCCATGCTGGTGGATCTGCGCTCGGACGACGCCCAGGAGCTGCAGGAGATAGAGAAGAAATTCCTGGCGGCCGTGGAGGAGGCGGTGAAAAGAGAAAACGAGAGGTGGGGCAGCGGGAAGAAGGTGACCGTCACCCTCACGCTCAAGGGAAGCCGGCCTGCAGGACGCCAGGAAAGGGAAAGCCAGATCGTGAGGGCCGCCTGGGCCGCCACCCTGGCCTCCGGGCAGACCCCGGAATTTCGCAGGGAATGCAGCACCGATGCCAACATTCCCATCAGTCTTGGGATCCCCGCCATCGCCCTGGGCCGGGGAGGCGCCGGCGGCGGCACCCATACCCTGGGCGAGTGGTTCTCCCCCCAGGAAGCCTACAAGGGTCCTCAGAAGCTTCTCCTTCTGGCCTTGGGACTTTTGGGGTACGGGGATTTTGTAAAGTATCAGCTGTGACAGCGTATGCCTTTTGAAGCGGCTTAGGAGCATCCGATTCCTCTTGGGAACTGGATGCTCCTAAGCCTGCCTTTATTTTGACAATTCTAATAGCTTCTGTGTGATCCGCCCGATCACGTCAAAGTAGTATCCTGCGTCTTCTGCATTCATAGAATCCGGATTGTTTTGTAAAAGTCCTGTTCGGATTTTTGGCTGTCCAAGGGGGATTTTTCGCAGCTTCTCTTTTGCAAATCTCATTTTTGATATCATTAGGTCACCACCATCATGTTGTACAGCTTCAGCAGGCGGACGTCTTCTTTGGAGATCATCAGCTGCTTGTAGAGGTCTTCGTCCTCGGGGAGGGGCTTTCGGGAAAAGAGGGCCTTGGTGCAGCAGGGCATGAAGGGGCGGAAGGAAAGGCCGTAGAACATGCCCCACTTGGTGCTTTTGTTTACGAAGGAGGCAAGGACCGTGATGATCACCTGCTCGATGGGGGAATCCTGATTTTGCAGGATCAGGTGGGTGAGGGAGTCGTAGTGCTGCATGTGGCCCAGGTAGGTGCATTCGCAGTGCTGGTACTCCTGCAGGGAGCGGACGTTGAGGTACATGACGACCTTGCAGCTGCTTTCGTCGGTATGGGATACCACATCCACCACGCACCGGTTGAGGGAGTTGCTCCGCCCATCGTACATATAGATGAAAAACTGTTCCAAATCCCGGAAAAAGGCCGGGACGGAGTTCTGGGAGACGGGGGCCTCCCTGGGGCTGGGCGGGGGCAGCAGCTGTTCTGCATGGATGCCCAGCGCACCGGCAATGTCGTAGAGGGTGACTACGTCCAGGAACGTCAGTCCTTTTTCGTATTTGGACACACTGGCCTTGCTTTTGTGGATGGCGTCCGCCAGCTCCTGGATGGTCATTCCCCGTTTTTTGCGGAAAACACGGATGCGGCGTCCGATTTCTTCAGGAATATTGGACATAGGGGTTCCCTCCTCACTGTTTTATTTCATAAAAGTATACTTTTTCATGAATTACGTCTTCTTTTCTTGCTTTCACCGGGAATTATATCAAAAATCCACACATTTGTCTACTGTGATGAAACAAAATGGAAAAGGAGGGCTGCTTGGTGAAACTGACCTGCTTTTGCGAAAAATGTGAGGGTTTAGTAGAATATGTGCATCATCTACAAATCATCTCCACTTGGCACAGGGATTTTTAGACAGTATTTTGTGCCAGTGCAAAAGGAGGCGCTTTATGAGATACGATTTTGACGAGATTATTGACAGAAGGCACACGAACGCTATGAATACCGACGGTTTCCGAAGCTACATTTTCCATGTGGGCCCGGAGGCGGTGTTCCCCTTTAAGGATGAGGAATTTGTCCGTATGTGGGTGGCGGATATGGAGTTTGCCGTGGCTCCGGAGATCTGCCAGGCCCTTATGGACCGGGTGGAAAAGCGCATTTTTGGCTACACACAGGTGTATGATTCCAGGTACTACGATGCCTTTTCCAAATGGTGCAGGGACCGGTACGATTGGAGCTTTCCAAGGGAGGAGCTGACCTTCTCCACCGGGGTGGTGCCGGCCATCTTCCAGCTGATCGAGCTGCTGGCGGAGCCGGGGGAGAAGGTGCTCACCCCGACGCCCGCTTACAGCCAGTTTCAGAACGGGGCAAAATACAGCGGCGTGGAGCTGGTGGATTGTCCCATGAAGAAGGAGAACGGGGTCTTTGTCATGGACATGGAGGCCTTTGAGAAGGCTGCCGCTGATCCGAAGATGAAGCTGGTGCTGTGGTGCAGCCCCCAGAATCCCACCGGCCGCGTCTGGACCAGGGAGGAGCTGGAGGTAGTGGCCCGGATCGTGGAGAAGAACGACCTTTGGATCGTTTCCGACGAAATACACTGCGATCTGCTGAGATGCGGCAAGACCCACATCCCCATGGGAAAGGTCATGCCAGATTACAAAAAGCTGGTCACCTGCATGGCTCCCAGCAAGGCCTTCAATATCGCCGGACTCATGCTCTCCGACATCATCATCCGGGATCCAAAGCTGCGGGAGGCTTTCAATAAGCGGGACAAGAACGTGGGCTGCCTCAATCCCCTCTCCATCGAGGCACACATTGCCGCTTTCGAGAAGGGATGGGATTGGCTGAGCCAGCTTCGGGAGTACCTGGATGGAAACTTCGCCTTCGTGGGTGAGTATCTGGCAGAGCATTTGCCCCAGGCGGGCTACTATATTCCAGAGGCGACCTACCTGGCCTGGGTGGATCTGGGCAAATGCCTGCCGGACGTGGAGGATATCCCCATGTTTTTCGCCAACGAGGCCGGCGTGCTGCTGGAGGGGGGCGACGATCTTTTTGTGGGAAATGCCAAAGGCTACGTCAGGCTGAACCTGGCCATGCCAAGAAGCATCATCCAGAAAGGGCTGGAGCGCATCTGCACTACGATTCATAAGCACAATGAGGCCGCTCCCCTGGCCGGGGACGGAGGATGCCTTCCGTAAGCCGTGACCGGGCCTTTTGCCCCTGGCCGTCTTATGAGTCGGATTTTTTGCTTTGCCCCTGTGAGCAGCAACGAAAGAAGAAAGGAGAACTGACAAAATGAAAAAGAGAGAATTTAACGTAAATCCCTTTGTCTTGATCTTTTGTGTCGTATTTGTCTGTGGGATCTTATGTTTCCTGATCCCACCGGGAACACTGGAGGACGGCGTGTACACGTCCCTTCCCAGAAATGAGCTGTCATTTGACAATATTTTTAATATTTTCCGGGCTTTCCCCCAGGGTATCAAGGGCACGATCAACATTATCATCCTGATCCTGGTGGTGGGAGGCGCACTGGAGATCTACAAAAAGACAGGCGCCATCGATAATGGAATATCCGTTCTCATCCAGAAATTTGGAAAGAGCGCTCAGTCCGCACTCCTCTTTGTCCTGATCATCACCTTCTTTGTGATCGGAGGCTTTTTGGGCTGGATCGAGGCCATGATCCCCTTCGCCCCGCTTCTGGTGGCGGTGGTCTTGGCCCTGGGCTATGATTCCATCGTGGCTGCGGCGATCATCATTGTGGGACTGATCGGCGGCTTCACTGCCGGCCCCACCAACCTGTATACGGTTGCCATCTGCAACGGGATCCTGCAGCAGATGGGCATCCTTGCGGAGGATGCGGATATGTTCACAGGAATGGGCTTCCGGGTTGTGCTCTGGTGCATCCTCACCCTTGTCAGCACCATTTACATCATGCGCTATGCGGCAAAGATCAAAAAAGACCCACAGAAGAGCCTGATGGCCGACGTGGACGTTTCCGACCTGAGGATCGACACCTCCATCGTGGAGAAGGCGAAGCTTACAGGAAGACAGATCATCGTTCTTCTGCTGATCCTGGCGGCGATGATCATGACCATCATCGGTATGAAGTTTGGCATCGACGGAACCATTTGGTCCATCGACGACATTTCCGCAGTGTTCATCCTCAGCTGTATCGTGGCTGGACTTGTGGGAAAACTGAAGCCTGCTGACATTGCGGACGCTTTTGTGGCCGGTGCGAAGGGCTCCGTGGGCGGAGCGCTCATCGTGGGGCTTGCCCGGGGTGTATACTGGATCCTGGACACCATGAACATTGTGGACACGATGGTATACAGCGGGACAAACCTGCTCATGGGAACTTCCCCCTATGTTTCTGCCATCGGGATCATCCTGATCGTTTCCGTGATCAATTTCTTCATCCCTTCCGGCTCCGCAAAGGCGTCCCTGCTCAGCCCCATCATGGTTCCCATCGCCCTGAGCCTGGGCCTTCAGCCCCAGACTGCCGTTCTCGCTTATCAGTTCGGTGATGGGATCACCAATATGCTTTATTTCACCTACGGAACTCTGATCATTTTCCTGAATTATGGTAAGGTGAGCATACAGAAGTGGTGGAAGTTTTTCATTCCTCTGATGCTGATCTTCTTCGGGATCGCATTTGTGGCCGTGACGGTTGCGGTAAGTATTGGATATTGATGAAAAGGGGGATCCTTCCCAAGGGATCCCCGCATCAGAGCGATTGAGATATGGAGGTAATGAATATGGAGATGACAAACATGGATCTGAATAAGGAGATCATGGAGCTGGCAAAGGAATATGAGTCCTACATCATCCGCTGCCGCCGGGCCGTCCACACCTTTGCGGAGGTGGCGATGCATGAGGACAAGACTCATCGCTTTATCCTGGAGGAGGCAAAGAAGCTGGGTCTTTCTTACGAGGAGGTTCCCACCACCAGCGTGATCGTGAAGCTGGACACCGGGCGTCCGGGCAAAACCGTGGCGCTGCGCGCGGACATTGACGCTCTGCCTATGAAGGAGGATGAAAACAATCTGGCGGGCCCCCGAACCTGCCGTTCCCAGCAGCCCAATACCTGTCATGCCTGTGGGCACGACGGACACACGGCCATGCTGCTGGGCGCTATGCAGATCCTGACACGGATGAAGGATCTGCTGAATGGAGTGGTGCTCTTCTGCTTTGAGGAGGGGGAGGAGCCCAACACCGGCGTTGCGGCCCTTCTGGAGGCCCTGGAAAAGTACCACGTGGATATTTGCTGGGGGACGCACCTTTATGCGGATCTGGAGGAGGGAAAGATCAGCGTGGAGGCGGGACCCAGGATGGCGGGCTTCACAGACACGGATGTGACGTTCATCGGAAAGGGCGGACACGGCTCCCGTCCCGACCTGGCTGTCAATCCCGTGTTCTGCGGCGCCGCGTTTTTGACAAACCTGTCCACTGCTTTTGCCAACCAGATCACCGCAGGGGAGACGGTGACCATGGGTATCACCAGATTCTGTGCCGGAGAGACCCACAACATCATCCCCACGGAGGCCGAGCTGACGGGAACCTTCCGCTTCTTCAATGCGGAGGAGGGCAAAAAAGCGAAGGAGATCATGCGCAAGGTGGCAAAGGACACCGCTGACATGTTCCGCTGCCAGGTGGAGTTTAACCGTCACATCAACTATTGGGGAGGTCCGGTGGTCAACGATCAGGAATGTGCGTCCGTTGCAGCCCAGGCTCTTGAGGAGATGCTTCCTGCGGGCACCGTGGTGACCTGCCCGCCCTGGTATGCCGGAGAGTGCTTCTCCCTTTGGCTGGAGCGTTATCCAGGAGTTTTTGCCTTTTTGGGAATCAAGAATGAGGAGGGGGGATATGGAGCTCCCCACCACGACGGAAGGTTTGATTTCAACGAAAAGATATTGGCAACGGGAGCCGCATCGGCGGCCCGCTATGCCGCAGCCTGGCTCGTCTGAGTGCCTTTTATTGACAGGAGCGCAGGCTGGGAGGGCTCTGAAAGAGATTCATTGATACTTCCGCAAATAGAATAAAGTGGCAGAAAGCGCCGCAGTCATTTGGCTGCGGCGCTTGTCGTGGTGGGGAGGATGGGCTCTTTATTCGTCCAAAAACGGGGGACTTTACAGCATTTTTTTTGTCACGGCCTCGGCGGTGTCGGCTCTGGCGGCGGAAAAAAGCTCCGGATTCTTCTTGCAGAAGCCATAGAAAAGGCAGTCGATGAGGAACATCTGCCCTACCTTTGCCGGTATGGAGCCGGACTGAAGGGGGCTTTCGTTGTATCCGCAAAGCAGGACCACGGTGGCCAGCTCGGCCGCCCGGGATCTGGGAAAGTGGGTGATGAGGATGACCGGGATGCCCTTGTCCCTGGCGATCTGAAGGATGTCATCCATGTCCCTGGTGGCTCCCGAATAGGTGAAGAACAGGATCACGTCCCTGGGGGAGGAGAGTGCCACGGCCATGGACTGCATATGGGAGTCCGCAATGTGCAGGAAGCGGGAGGAGGCCGTGGAAAAACGGGCCCAGGCCTCCATGGCCATGACCGAGCTGCCCCCGTGGCCCAGGCAGAACACCCGATCCGCCTGGGCCAGATAATCCACGGCCCTTGCGATGGCCCTTTCGTCCAGAAGCTCCAGGGTCTCGTTCAGGGAAAGGACGCTGGCGCTGTGGACCTTGTGGAAGATGCTGTCCAGGCTGTCCTCCGAGGTGATGGTCTGGGGGGAGTCTACGGGCTCGCCCAGGTCTGTCATCAGGTTGGTTTTTGCCAGGGCAAGCTTGAAATCGTTGTAGCCGGCCAGTCCCAGGCTGTGGCAGAAACGGGTGATGGTGGCCTCGGAGACGCCGCTGTTCTCTGCCAGGTTCGAGATGGAGAGATACTGGGTGTCGGCGGTGTGCGTAAAAATATAGTCTGCCAGCTTCTTGCCGGAGCGGGTGAGAGAGTGATACTGTTCCGTGATGGATTCGAGAATATTTCCAGCCAATAGAGTCCTCCTTTCATAAGGGCGCTTTAGTGGGGCGCCATCTGGGGGAGCATGGCGGCTCCCAAAAGTCCTGCCTGGTTCCCCAGGCTTGCGCACACCAGCTTCACGTGGCGGAAGCTGGGCATCAGGGAGGGGCAGAGGAGGCTTTGCACCCGGGGAAGGACGTAGGGCTGCTCCATGACCCCGCCGCCCAGAATGACGCAGGCAGGGTTCATCATGTGGATGATGGAGGTGAGGCCGCAGACGATCTCCTGGATCCATTCATCTGTCAGCTGCTGGATCTGGGGCTCCTGGATGCGCTGGAAGATGGCCCTTCCGCTGGTGAGGGACGGATCCAAAAGGCGGGCCTTGGCCACCAGTGCGGAGGCGGAGGCGTACCGCTCATAGCATCCAGAGAAGAGATCCTGCTCCGGTCTTCGGTCCTGGGGATGGACGACGATGGCTCCAAATTCTCCGGCAGAGAAGGAGCTTCCATGGTAAATGCGGCCGTTCAGGAAAACGGCGCCTCCCACCCCGGTGCCGTAGGTCAGGCAGAGAAAATCATCCATCCCCTTGCCTGCGCCAAAGAAGGCCTCCCCTATGGCTGCGGCATTCACGTCGTTCTCCACGTACACCGGAAGGTGAAAGGCCTCTTCCAGGATGTCCCGAACCTTGACGCCGGTGTAGCCGGGGATGTTTTCGTTGGCATAGATGATCTTCCCGGAGACGGGATCCACCTGCCCGGCCGTGCTGATGCCGATGGCGTCAAAGGAGGAGAGCTTCTGGTAGGAGCGGATGATCTCCTTGGCGAGGGACATGACGTGGGCTCCCCCAAGCCAGGCCTGGGTGGGGGTTTCTTTGACGGCACAGAGCCGTCCTTCCTGGAACAATGCGGACTTTACAGCGGTGCCGCCGATATCGATCACAACCGTTTTCATAAGGATCCTCCCTGGTATTTATGTTGTTGCTGCCGTTTATCAGGATATGGGTTTATCTTACCATAAGCAGGAGACCCTTTCAACGTACTTTCCGTAAAAATGCAAAAAATTTTCAAAGATAAAAATAATTGAAAATAATTTTGAGAAATATATTGACAAAATGACGGAAACAGGATAGAATACAGCTATAAAAGTTATCAATGATTCACAAATCCGGATGAAAAAATCATGGTAGCAGCTGACTGACTTTCCTTTGCGCCGGTTCCCGAAAGGCGGGTGCCGGAGAAAGGAATGACTCCAAATCCAGGAAGAAAAGTTGAGAAAGCGAGGGTATTTGCATGATGAAATATGGTAAGATGATGGCCGCCGTACTTGCCGCAAGTTTGGTCCTGCCTGCAAGTGGGATGGCTGTTTTTGCGGAAAGCGAGACTACGGACATTACTCTTTGGACTTATCCCATCGGAAGCTGGGGTGATTCCGCCACCGTTGACGGCCTTCTGGAGAATTTTAAGGAAGCTCACCCGGAGATCCAGGTGACAGTGGAGTACCTGGACTACACCAATGGTGACGACCAGATCAATACGGCCATCGAGGGCGGGCAGGCTCCTGACATTGTGTTGGAGGGACCGGAGCGTCTGGTGGCAAACTGGGGCGCCAAGGGTCTGATGGCAGATCTTTCGGATATGTGGACCGACGAGGCGAAGGAGGCCATCTATGATTCCGTGGAAAATGCCTGCCAGAACAACGAGGGCGTGTTCTATGAGTATCCCCTGTGTATGACCGCTCATACCATGGCCATCAACAAAGACGTTTTTGAGGCGGCGGACGCCCTTCAGTATTTGGACGAAGAGACCAGGACGTGGACGACTGAGGATTTTGTGAAGGCAGTTCAGGCGGTGTATGATTCCGGCCAGGAGAACGTGGGTGCGGTATACTGCGGCGGCCAGGGCGGTGACCAGGGTACGAGAGCCCTCATCAACAACCTGTACGGCGGCACCTTTACGAACCCGGAGCACACGGAGTACACGGCCAACAGCGAGGAGAACATCAAGGCTCTGGAGCTTCTGAGCGGTATGGACGGCATCAACTTTGACGCTTCCATCGTAGGCGGCGACGAGATCAACCTTTTCTGCAACGGCACGCTGGCGATGGCGTTCTGCTGGAACGTTGCACAGGAAAAGAACAATGCGGAGAATTTAAGCTTTGACGTACTGCCTATGGCATTCCCCTCCGAGAACGGCGAGCCGCAGCTCTGCGGCGGTATCTGGGGCTTCGGCGTATTTGACAACGGCGATGAGGCCAAGATCCAGGCGGCGAAGACATTTATCGACTTTATGGCAAATGACGAGACCCAGGTTGTGGAGAGCGTGAAGGCTTCCAGTTACTGGCCGGTGAAGGATCTGGGAAATATCTATGAAGGAAATGACCTGATGACAGAGTATTCCACGTTTATCCCATACATGGGCGACTACTATCAGGTAGTTGGCGGATGGGCAGAGGCTCGTACCGCATGGTGGAACATGCTTCAGCAGATTGGCTCTGGTACAGAGATTGGGACAGCAGTGGAGGAGTTTGTAACAACTGCAAACGCGGCAGCTGCACAGTAATCGTACGGAAAGCCAGGCACCCTTCCTGTATGGACGTGCGGGAGGGGTGCTTTTTGTTTTGGCCTGAGAAGGCCTTCCCCGGCGCCGGGGGCTGCGGGGGAGCTTTTGAAATAAGGAGGAGTAAGAGTGTCCAGTAATCAGCGAATGTCAAGGGCATTGGCCAGAAGGGAGACCGTTGCAGGCTACGCTTTTATGATACCCAGCCTGATCTTCTTTGTGGGATTCGTGATCTATCCCATGATCCAGTGCGTCATCACCAGCTTCTTTGATTCCACGATGAACCGCGCGGATATTTTCATCGGTCTGGGAAACTATAAGGCCCTGATCCAGGACGGCGTGTTCCTGGGAGCATTGAAGAATACCTTTATCATCGTGATCGTCTCGGTTCCCGTGACCTGCCTGTTTTCCCTGTGGGTCAGCTCCGTGATCTACGATCTGAGGGAGCCCTTTTGCTCCCTTTTCCGCTGTGTGTTTTATCTCCCGGTGGTGACGGGCTCCGTGGCTGTCACCGTGGTGTGGAAGTGGATGTTTAACAACTATTACGGTATTTTCAACTATCTGGGAAAGGAAATGGGCCTGATCGAAAAGAATATCAACTGGCTGGGGGATGAGCGCTATGCGCTGGGATGTATCATCCTCATCCTTCTTACCACCTCCGTGGGCCAGCCTATCGTGCTTTATGTATCCGCCCTGAACAATGTGGATCAAAGCCTGGTGGAGGCGGCGCAGGTGGACGGCGCCACCAGGTTCCAGTGCTTCTGGAGGATCAAGTGGCCCCAGATCATGCCAACCACCCTGTACATCCTGGTAATCACCACCATCAACAGCTTCCAGTGCTTTGCCCTGATCCAGCTGCTCACCAGCGGCGGGCCCAACCACAGCACGGATACCATCATGTACAACATCTATTATACCGCATTTAGAAAATACCAGTACGGCTACGGAAACGCCATGGGCGTGGTGCTGGCCGTGATCATAGCCGTTCTGTCTGCCGTCCAGTTCAAGATGGCAAAGTCTGAGTAGAAAGGGGGAGACGTCAGATGAAAACAAGCAGTGTTTGCGGAAAATGCTACAAGATCTTTTCGGTGGCGGTGATCACCATTTTGGCCATCGGCTTTGCCTTCCCTCTTTATTGGATCCTTACAGGCTCCTTTAAGACGCAGGCGGCCATCAACGCCCCGTCGCCGGCCTGGTGGCCCCAGGAATGGGTCATGAACAATTACGAAAAGCTGTTCAGCAAACAGACGGCTCCCCTGTGGGAGATGCAGATTCCCTTTACGGGCATCGTCTTTGCGGGGCCAACGGTTCCGGCGGCCATCCGCTGGCTGATCAACACCGTGTTTATGGCGGTGACCTCCATGATTCTCACCTGCTTTACCGCAGCTCTGGCAGGCTATGCCCTTGCCAAAAAGAGGTTCGTGGGGCGCACCCTTCTGTTTTCCCTTATTGTGTGTGCCATGGCCCTGCCGAAGCAGGTGATCCTCATTCCCCTTCTTCGGGAGATGTCGGCCCTGAACCTGTACAATACCATCTGGGCCGTGATCTTTCCCATCGTGGGGTGGCCCTTCGGCGTGTTCTTGATCAAGCAGTTTGCGGAGGGAATCCCCGGGGAGATGATGGAGGCCGCCCGTATTGACGGGGCCAGCGAGTGGAAGACCTTTTCCAATATTGCCCTGCCTATGATCAAGCCGGGCATTGGAGCTCTTGCCATCTTTACCTTTATCAGCTCCTGGAACGACTATTTTATGCAGCTGATCATGCTGACCAGCACGGGGAACCTGACCATTTCCCTGGGTATCGCAAAGCTTCAGGCGGAGAACTCCACGGACTTTGGCCTGATCATGGCGGGCGCCTCCCTGGCGGCCGTGCCCATCATAGCGATCTTTATCATGTTCCAGAAATATTTTACCAAGGGTATCACCATGGGCGCCGTGAAGGGCTGACGGTGTACCAGCAGGGCCGTTCGCAGATCTGTACGGCCCCATATTGTCAGGAGGAGTTTGAGAAATATGACGAAGAATGAAATTTTTGAACGGATCAAGGGAAAGGTGATCGTCTCCTGCCAGGCGGTTCCGGGAGAGCCTCTGTACATGGAGGAAGGATCGATCATGTATCTGATGGCGAGGGCCGCAAAGCAGGCGGGAGCCCCGGCCATCCGCACCAGCAGCATCCGGGATGTGAAGGCCATCAAGGAGGAGACGCAGCTGCCGGTGATCGGCCTAATCAAGATTCAGTATGACGGCTTTGAAAGCTATATCACCCCCACCATGAAGGAGGTGGACGAGCTGGTGGAGGCCGGCTCCGACGTGATCGCCCTGGACTGCACGAACCAGAAGAGGGGAGACGGAAAGACCGTCAGCCAGTTTTTGACCGAGGTGCGGGAAAAATATCCCCAGGCCATCCTGATGGCGGATATTTCCACCTACGAGGAGGGCGTCCGTGCCTGGAAGCTGGGAGTGGATCTGGTAGGCACCACCATGAGCGGCTACACGCCGGACTCCCCGAAGCTGGATGGGCCGGATTACCAGCTGGTGACCAGGCTTTCCCAGACGGTGGATATCCCGGTCATAGGGGAAGGACGTGTGCATTCTCCTCAGGAGGCCGTAAAAATGCTGGAGGCCGGCGCCTTTGCCGTGGTGGTGGGCGGCGCCATCACAAGGCCGTTGGAGATCGCATCCCGCTTTATCAAGGCGGTGGAAAACCGCGGATAAGGGGAGGAGATATATGTCCAAGTACGATATCAACAGGTTTAAGCATGTGACCGTTGCCCTGAACACGCCCTTTCAGGAGGACGGAAGCGTGGACGTGGAGGGCGTCCGCAGGGTATCCCGGTACTTCCGGGACAAGGGGGTACGCCAGCTGTACGTCTGCGGCAGCACGGGGGAAGGTTTTCTTCTGGATCATGAGGAGAGAAAGCTGGTGGCCGAGACCGTGGTGAAGGAGGTAGGCCGGGACATGAACATCATCGTTCACGTGGGATGTGCGGATACCAGGCATTCCTGTATGCTGGCCGCCCATGCGGAGGAGATCGGGGCCGACGCCATCTCCGCCGTGCCCTGTGTATACTACCGTCCCAGCGAGGAGAGTGTGTACCAGCATTGGACGAAGATCACGGAGGCCGCAGACCTGCCCTTCTTCATTTACAACATCCCCCAGCTCACAGGCTTTCAGCTGTCCATGGGACTTTTTTACAGGATGCTGGAGAATGACCGGGTAGCCGGGGTGAAATGCTCTTCAGACCCGGCGCAGGACATTCTGCGCTTCAAGACGGCGGGGGGCAAAGAGTTTATCGTATTCAACGGACCGGACGAGCAGTTCGTGGCAGGCCGTCTCCTGGGTGCGGACGCCGGGATCGGCGGCACCTACGGCGCCATGCCGGAGCTGTATCTGAAGATGGACGAGCTGGTGAACCGGGGCGAATGGGAAAAGGCCGCCCAGGTGCAGGCCATGGTGACGCCTCTCATCTACCGGCTCTGTTCCTTTGCCTCCATGTACGGCGCGGTAAAGGCCATCCTCACCCTGGACGGCTGTCCGATGGGAGATCCCCGCCTTCCCTTCCTGCCTGTTTCCACGGAGGATCCCAGGCTGGCAGAGCTGTATGGGGATATCCGAAAGGCGGTTGCCGAGACCAGCCAGTGGTAAGGCCGGGCCATAGGATTCTTTTACGTGCAAAAAAACAAGCTAAGGACGTTTCTTTCTTCGTCCTTAGCTTGTTTGCGTGAGGGATATCAGGCTGGGTGTAAAGCGCAGCGGCTCAGATATGGGAGCCGCTGCGCAAAAACGGCAAAGACATTAGCGGTTCTTTTTCTTTACGGCCGCAGCGCTGGGGATCCATGGCCGTTCCTGGGCCACCCCGTCATTGTATGCCTCCAGGCGGCGCATCTTTTCTACGACGCTGGGCATTTCCATGCGCCGTACCAGCTCGCTGATCAGGGCCTCGCCCTCGTCTGCCAGCTTTTCCCTGGTCTGTGCGTCAGGCAGCGCAGTTGTGGACATGTGGTCGTCCGCATCGGCAAAGCAGTATCCGATGGCGGCGCTTTGATAGGCCAGGCCAAACAGATCCTGGAACTCCCCGCAGCTTTGTTCCTTCTGGTGGAAGAACTCCGTTGTGAGAGGAACGTCCTCCAGGCGTCCCAGAAGCTTGTAGGCTCCCAGGGTGATGGCGTGGAAGCTGTCCAGACTCTGGAACAGATCCCGGGCTGTGCGTCCCATCTGCATCGAAAGATCCATGTACAGGATGGGGACGCCTGTCTCGTCAAAGAAATCCCTTACCATGGGGCTGCAGGTCATATGGGCTGGGCCATGGAAGCTGATGTAGATCTGCCGCTTGAAGCCCTGGCGCAGCAGGCTGTGGGCGATGGCGCTCAGGTAGTCGATTCCCTGGCGGATGCTGACCTGTACCGTTCCGCGGCCGGAGGCGGTGGCTCCCGCATAGAAATAGGGCAGCCCGGACAGCACGAGCCCGTCACAGGCCTCCGCCATCTTCATGGCGTATGCTTCACTGATGACCGTTTCGCTGTCCAGCGGGAAACCGCCGTGCATTTCCACGGTTCCCACCGGAACAATGATGATATCGTTATGTGCCAGATACTCCTCTACCTCGGAGTTGAGGAGTCTGGGTAAAAAACGGGTGCGAAGTTCCATATAGATAGATCCTCCTTTGGATATGTGATCGGTTTCTCTCGTTAGGATACTTGGTCTGTTTTTTAAGTCAGGTTATTTGTTGGCGTCCAGCTTTGCATTTTTTCGCTGGGTGATTTTCTCCCGAACCTCCGGCGTAATGTTCCAAATGAACCGGAAGGAGAACCAGGAGCCAAGCACAAATACTCCAGGCACGAGCACGCACAGCGCCTTGATGCCGGTGAGGGCGCCTGCGCTCTGTACGGCAGCGCCGGCCTCATAGCCGATCCAGCCAAGAGCCAGGACTGCCGCTGAATTTCCCACGGTCTGTCCGATACGGCGGGACAGGTTGAAGGTTCCGTAAATGGACCCCTCCGTGCGCTTTCCGGTGATCATCTCGTTGTAGTCAATAACCTCTGCCACCAGGCCCCACTGCATGTAAATGGACATGCTGCACAGGCTGAGTGCCAGTGTGCTCCAAACAAGGTACACCCATGGACTGACGGAAAAGGCCATCAAAACGGCGAACAGGCCCACATACAGTCCGCAGGACAGGAGCAGAGAAATGCGGATCAGCCGCTCAAGGCCAAGCTTTTCGCTGAGCTTGGGGGCGATCAGCAGGGAAACGATGCCGATGGGCATACTCAGCGCACTGGCGTAGCTCATGGTTCCGATGCTGCCCAGCACGTCGCCGTACATGTAGCTGCCCAGCGTCTGGCTCACGTACTGCATACAGCAAATACAGATGCCGTGGATGCAAAGAGCCACAAAGGGGCGGTTGCTGCGGAAAACACGGAAGATGTCGGTGAATTTCACGGGCTCTTCCTTCTCAGAGCTGTTGGAAACGACGCCGCGCTCCTCGGTCCAGGCGTAATGCAGGAAGCAGAACACGAAGCCGATGCCGGCGCAGATGGCCGCACCAAAGCCAAAGGCCCGAGGGCTGTCGCCGTATTTTGCCAGCAGCTGGGGAAGGATGATCATGGGGAGCATATTTCCGATCATGGCACCGAAGCCTCTGGCGGAGGACAAGGTCGCCCTCTCCTTGTCGTTGTTTGCCATTGCAGAGAGCAGGGATCCCATGGGGATGTTGAACATGGTGTAGCAGCCCTCATACAGGATTTTGCAGAAAAACAGTACCACAAGCATGGCCGTTCCCTCAAAAAAGGTGGGAACCGTCCAGAATGCGATGGAAGTGATCACCAAAAGCGGGGTTGCCCGCAGCAGCCATGGGCGGAATTTGCCCTGCTTGTTGTGGTGCCTTGCGTACAGCTTGTCCATGATGGCGCCCATCATGGGGTCATTGACAGCGTCCCAGATGTTCCAGACCAGAAGCAGTACAGCCAGTACGTTGGTGTTTACATGGAGCACGTTGGTGTAATACCTGGTTACCATTGCGCCCATCAAGGCGAAGGTCATACAGCCGCCCAGGTCTCCCATTGCGTAACCAACCTTGTGCTTCATGGTCAGTCCGTTTGTCTTGTTGGTTGCCATTTACGTTTCCTCCTTCGTTTTATCAATCTTTTTGTTGCTTTTTCTTTTCTTTCTTATTCTAGCTTGTATGATAAGCTATTGAAATTGCATTTCCGACAAAAAATCTTGCATTTCTAACAAATATGTTGTATCATTTAGATAAAATGTGGGGGAAAGGTGATGGTTTTTTGTGAAAATAACCGAAATGCGTTGGGAGGTGGAGCGCCGAACGGGGAGGAAGGCGGCCAATCTCAGCGGTGCGGACCTGCGTATTTTATTCGAGGAGCTTGGCAATGATCCGGAGCACTATTATCAGGAGCTGGAGATGGGCTCTCCTTACGTGGAGACCCATCGGGACGTCAGCCATACCCAGGACGTGGTGGGACCGCACAGCCACGGCTTTTATGAATTGATCTATGTGGAAAGCGGCGCATTGCAGTACCTGCTGGGTACGGAGAGATACCGTCTGCGGCGGGGCGACATCATCCTGATCGCTCCGGGGGTCAGTCACCAGCCCCTGTCTCTGGAGCACCTGGCCGAGCCCTACCGCCGGTGCATCGTGTGGATCTCCCCGGAGTATCTGGATCTGCTGCGCAAGGTGTACCCAGGGATTCTCCGTTTGGAGGGGCATCAGGTTCTCAGGACTACCGGGACCAGCTGGGAATTTTTGAGGGATCTCTTTGAAAATGGGGTAAAGGAGGCCGAGCAGAATGCGGCGCATTGTGACGCGATGGTGGCGGCAAACACCATGGCGCTGCTGGTACAGCTGACCCGGGTCCTGGAGGCTCCCCATATCCCTGCGCCGCAGGCGGAGGCGCCTGAGCTCATCGATGAGATCGTGCGGTATCTGGAGGAGAATCTGGGGGACAAGATCACGCTGGATTACGCCGCCTGTCTGTTCCATATCAGCAAAAGCACCGTCAGCCAGCTGTTCCGCAGGCATCTAAACATCAGCTTTTATCAGTATTTGACCCAGCGGCGGCTGATCGCAGCCAAGGAGCGCATCCTGCAGGGCTGCCCCTTTGATCAGGTTGCCCTTGAGATCGGGTTCTCCGATTACTCCACCTTCTTTCGCGCATTTCGCCGTGAGTACGGGATCTCCCCCTCCCAATATCGAAAAATGCTCCCATAGCAAAAGATCGGCAGGCATGGCTGGCGCAGGCTGTGCCTGCCTTTGTATGCGCCTTATTTTTTAGGAAAGGAAGAAAATAAAAATGATCCAGTTGTTATCCTTGCAGGGAACCATCCTTTTGCTGATGCTGGCAGGGCTTTTTACGAAAAAGCTGGGGCTGGTGGGGATGGAGGGGCAGAAAAACCTGACAGACCTTGTGCTGAACCTGGTCCTCCCCTGCAACATCATCCATGCCTTTCAGATCGAATTTTCTAAGGACATCCTCTCGGCCTTCGGGGCTATTTTTCTGGTGTCCATCTGTATCCAGCTGGGCTGCACCATACTGGGCAGCCTGCTGTTCCAAAGGTCGCCGTCGGAGGCCCGGAAATGCCTGTACTACGGAACCGTGTGCTCCAATGCCGGTTTTCTGGGTAATCCCATCGCGGAGGGCGTGTTCGGCCCAGCCGGCCTGGCCTTGGCCTCCGTTTACCTGATCCCTCAGAGGATCGTGATGTGGTCTGCGGGGATCTCTGTTTTTTCGGGCTCCAAGGATACGAAAGCGCTTCTGAAAAAGGTGCTGACGCATCCCTGCATTCTGGCCTGTGGTGCGGGCCTTGTCCTGATGGTGACACAGCTTCAGCTGCCGGCCGTCCTTCAGTCCACCATCGAGGCGCTGGGAAGCTGCAACACGGCCCTGTCCATGATGGTGGTGGGGATGATCCTGGCGGAGCTGAGGATCCATGAGATGAAGGATAAGACCGTTCTTTTTTACACCCTGGTGCGGCTGATCCTGATCCCCATCCTGGTGTGGGTTCCCTGCAGGCTGTTGGGCCTGAGCGGTCTGGTGACGGGGGTTTCGGTCCTTCTGGCCGCCATGCCCGCAGGCGCGACCACCAGTATCCTGGCCGCAAAATATGACGCAAACCCGGCGTTTGCCAGCAAAATGGTGATCTTCTCCACGCTCGCCTCGGTGATAACGACGCCGGTGTGGAGCTTTCTCCTGCGGTAGGGGATGAAAAAAAGACAATCTTGAAATCGTTTTTATTCCTGGTTATAATGGACAAAAAAGGATCATAGGGGGATACATGGCTAAAAATCTGACAGATGCCAAACTGGACAGGAAAACTGTCATAGATCAGGTATACGAAAAGATCATTACTTATATCAAGGACGGAACATGGCAAGTAGGGGAGAAGCTTCCGTCCGCAGGGAAGGGTAGCAGGCATTTTTAAGGAGCCTGACCGGGATACGGACAAAATATCTCAATGGAAAAACGACCTATCAGTCCCTAAAGGAATGGATCCAAGAGGGAACCTTCGCCTTTTACGAAAGCATTCGCTGAAAAAACGGGAGGACGGCAGGGAAGAGGTGGTCAAAAAGCAGGAGGACGGCGGGGAAGAAGAGGGAGGGGAGCATGTTTCCTACTTTGATGAGCTTTCCAAAGGCCACGTTGATCCCCACGCAGAGGATCAAGGTGGAGCCGATGAAGGAAATCTGGCTGATGAGGGCTTCGCCGGCAAAGGAACCCAGCAGGAGGGCTGCAGCGGTGATGCTCCCCTGGTACAGGAAAATGGGGATGGCGGAGCAGATGGTTCCCTTTCCATAGATGGAGGTATTAACAAGGACGAGGACAAAGTCCAGGATCGCCTTTGCCGTAAGCATGGAGATGTCGCGGTTTACGCCGTCCTCAATGGCACCCACGATGGCCATGGCCCCGATGCAGATGACCAGAGAGGTGTTCACGAAGCCCTCCACGAAGGAGGGATCTCCCTTTGCGTGGAACAAATCCCGCAGCCATTCTCCGAAGCGCTGCATCTTCCCCTCAATGTCCAAAAGCTCTCCTGCCAGGGAGCCCAGGGTGAGGGAGAAGATCAGAAGCATAGTCCCTCGGGTGCGGACGGAGGAGCCCTCCACGGTCAGCATGTAGGAGAGGGCCCCGGAAATTCCGATAAAGATGACGGAGAGGCCGGTGGCCTTCATCAGGATGTCCTGTACGCGGCCTGGGAGGCCCTTTCTGAAAAAAAGTCCCAAAACGCCGCCGGCAACGACGGCAAAAGTGTTGATGAGTGTGCCAAGTCCGGGCATGATTGTTCCTCCTGGTAAAAAATCAATGGATATCATTGTACCGAATAAGTGGAAAAAAGTAAAGACTTTGGCGTTTTTTGGGCTGCGGTGATTTTCATAAATTGGACTGAAGAAGTTTACGGGAGGAATTGACAAGGGGGGGGTGATAGGTATAATATGGTGTAAAGGGCGGACTTTGGATGAAGCGAAGGTTCTGCCGTTTTTTTAAAAGCTTTTCCCATGTTGTTTTCAGCCTTAAAGGAGGAAGGGGACCCGAATGCACTTATTGAAAAAAGTGGGAATGTTTTTGTGGTTTACGGTGTTGGCGGTGTGTTTTTTATTGGGGTTTTCCACCTTGGCGAGGGCGGACGATGTTCGGAAGATCGGGACGAATCCCAACCGTAAGCTGGTGAGGATTGGCTATCCCATACAGAGCAGAATCACGGATAAGACCGAGGACGGCGAGTACACGGGCTACAATGTGGACTACCTTCAGGAGGTCTGTAAATATACCAACTGGGAGATCGAGTACGTGGAGGTGGAGGGCGACATCAACACCCAGCTGACCACCTTGACCGGTATGCTGGAGACTGGGGAGATCGACATGATGGGGACGATGGTCCGCAATGAGTATCTGGAAGAGATCTACCTTTACCCGACCTACAGCTACGGCAGTACCTACACGACCCTGGCGGTGGCGGAGGACAGCCATTTCTGGTTCACGGATTTTTTTGGCGATTGGAACGGGATGACGGTGGCCACCTATCCGGGGCTGGAGCGTCGGATGGAATTGCTGGAGAGCTTTGCCCAGAGCAGCGGGTTTACCTACGAGACGGTGGAGTATGAGACCATTGAGGAGGTGGTTACCGCCGTGCTCGAGGGCGAGGTGGACGCCTGCCTGCAGGTGGATATCAGCATCTGCGACGGCCTGCGGTCCATCGCCCGTTTCAACCCGTCTCCCTATTATTTCGCACTGCACAAGGACCGGGAGGATCTGGCAAAGGAGCTGGATGGCGCCATGTACTCTCTCCAGGAGTTTTATCCCAGTCTTCAGAACGAACTGTACAGCGTTTACTTTACCCACAAGGGGAATTTCCATTTGTCCGAGGAGGATCACGCCTGGCTGAAGGAGCTGGAGCCTCTGCGGGTGATGTATTATCTGGGCAGTACCCCCATCCAGGACGGCGTAAGCGGGAAGGCCACGGGCGTGGCGGCGCTTTTCATGAAGGAGCTCTGTGACGCCACCGGCCTGAGGACGGTTCCGGTTTTTGCAGAAAGCTATGAAGAGGGGGAGGCGCTGGTGAAGGCGGGGAAGGTGGACATGATCGCTTCCATGACCAGCCATAACAGCATGAACATGAAGTACAATATCCGCCTGTCCAGCCCGTATTTTGCCAGCAGCTCCGTCCGGGTAAACTGGGGCGATGCGCCCAATCCCCAGTTCCAAAGCTATTATTCCGTCAACACGGAGTCCACTCTGAGCGATCTGAAATGGAGAGGGCTTCCGGGAGCCAAGATGGATTCCTACTGCGTGGACTACTACATGCGGAAGGAAGGCTTATATGACAAAATGCACATCGAGTGGGCGGATCGGGAGACCCTCCTTTATGCGGTGGGGATCCTTCCTTCGGTGGACAGCCGTCTGGTGGACGTGGTGAACGGCTTTGCCGGGAGCCTTGACGAGCAGCAGACCCAGAGTATGCTGTATGAGGCCAGCAAACAGCCTCTTCGATATACCCCGGTGGAGCTTCTGGTCGTTTACAAATGGCAGGTTTTTGCAGTGTCGGTGGTGGCCATTGTCATAGGGCTGTCTCTGTATTGGAGGCGGCGCAACCGGATCATACAGGACAATGCCAGGGAGGCGGAGCGCCTTTATCAGTTTTCCTGTATGGTGAATGCCTGCCTGCTGCGCTACGATCTTTACGAGGACAGGCTGATCATACAGAACAGCAAGATCATGTTCAAGAACGGAAGCATCCTGGATCAGTTTTTGGCAACCAAGCCGGAGGTGATGGCCAATGATGAAAATGAGCTGCGCTGCGTGGAGCTGCTTCAGGAAATGTTCCGCAACCGGGAGACCGGCGGTGAGATAGAGCTGAAAAAGGACGGGCCCTCCGAGTGGTACCGCATCGACCTGGTGTACATCAACGATGAGTATGCCATTGGCCGCATCTACGACATCTGTGAAGAGGTGGAGCAGAGGAATATTTTGGAGCTGAAGGCCAAGCAAGACGCCTTGACGGGGCTGGTGAACCGGTTTGGTATCCGGGAATTTTTGGAAGAATATCTGGCGGTACACGAGGAAGGTATTTTCCTGTTGATGGATCTGGATAACTTTAAGCAGGTCAACGACACTCTGGGCCATCTGGAGGGAGACAAGGTGCTTCAGGAGTTTGCAGAGTTTGTGGAGAAAAGCTTCAGGGATGAGGACTTGAAGGTCCGCCTTGGAGGAGATGAGTTTGTGGTGTTCATGCCAAGGGAGATCCCCAGGGAGGCTTTGGGGGAGAGGCTGGCCCATTTTCGTCGGGGCGTGATGGAGGGGATATTCTCCCGTTACAGCGACTGCAATCTGTCGGTGAGCGTTGGCGCCGCCTATGTCAGCGACGATTACCGAAGTCTGGAGGAGCTATACCGTGCGGCGGACATCGCCATGTACGCTGCCAAGGGCGACGGCAAGAACAGGTGCTGCATCTGCCGGGACAGGGCTGCAGGTGTCTCATAAGGAAAGCTCTTCTGCCCTGGCGAGCTGGATCAGGCCAGCGGGAAGAGAAAAGAGTGAGCTCTCGTATCGGGCAAGTCCATAGTCGGGCGCCCTGCACGTGAAATAAGAAGAACATAAAAAAGGAGAGACGGCGGATTCCTGGAAGGGAATCTGGCTGTCTCTCTTTTTTGTCTGCACAATCATGGATCTGGCAGGGGATGGCCTGTCTGAGGCGCTGCCACAGCAGAGGGGAAGGATGCCTCTGGAGAGGCGGATCCCCGTCAAAGGGGGATCCACCGGGTCATCACGTTGGCAAGCTTGGGGATATCCAGGGGCTTGGACATATGCTCGTTCATCTGGGCCGCCGCGGCCTTTTCCACGTCCTCGGCAAAGGCGTCTGCGGTCATGGCGATGATGGGCACGCTCTTGGCGTCCGGCCTGTCCAGGGAACGGATGGACAGGCTGGCCTCGTAGCCGTTCATGACCGGCATCTGGATGTCCATCAGGATAAGGTCGTAGTAGCCATGGGGGGAGGAGGTGAATTTCTGTACGGCGATCGCACCGTTTTCTGCGATATCGATCTGGATGTTGGTCATGCCGATGATCTCACATGCGATTTCCCGGTTCAGCTCATGGTCCTCCACCAACAGCAGATGCTTGCTGCTGTAGTCCATCTGGGAAAAACGATCCAGGGCGCTCAGCTCCTCCTTAGGCTGGCTGTTCTGGGTGATCTCGTCGAAAATGCGGATCAGTCTGGACCGGAAGAGGGCCTTTGAGACGAATGCCTGGACTCCGGCCGCCCTGGCCTCGTCCTCAATGTCTGACCAGTCATAGGCGGAGAAGATGATGATGGGCACGTCCGATTCGATGGTCTTTCGGATGGTCTTGGTGGTGGCAAGGCCGTCCATGCCCGGCATCTTCCAGTCTATGATCACCGCATAATAATCGTTGTTTTTGGCATGGGATTCCGCCACCTTGGCGATGGCCTCCCCTCCGGACAGCACGAACTCACTCTTCATGCCCAGCTCGTTCAGCATCAGGCAGGTGCTTTCGCAGATACTCTGGTCGTCGTCCACCACCAGGACGGGAAGCCCCTTCAGGTGCTCCAGCTTCGCCGGCACCTTGTCCTGAAGCCTCAGGCGGATGACCACCGTGAAGGCGGAGCCCTTTCCCTGCTCGCTTTCCACCTCGATGCTGCCGTCCATCATCTGCACGATGTTTTTCGTGATGGCCATTCCAAGGCCCGTGCCCTGTACCTTGTTGATTCGGGTGCTCTCTTCCCGGCTGAAGGGCTCGAAGATGTTTTTGACATATTCCTTGCTCATTCCAATTCCATTATCCCGGAAGATGAACTGATAGGCGCCGATCTTGGGATTGCCAGAGTCCAGCTCGGACACTTCGATCTCGATCCGCCCGCCATTGGGGGTGTATTTCGTGGCGTTTCCCACAATATTCACGAAAGCCTCCTGAATCCGCAGGCTGTCTCCGATCACGTCCTCGTGCTGGATGTGGTGGATCCGAACGATCAGCTCGTGGCCCTTGGCCTTGATGCCCGGCTGCACCAGCTCCACCAGGTTGTCCAGAAGATTTGCCAGGTTAAATTCCTCGTTGGAAAGGGTCACCTTCCCGGATTCGATCTTGGACATGTCCAGGATCTCGTTGATCAGCCCCAGTAAATGCCTGCTGGAGGCGGTGATCTTGTCCAGGCAGTCAGAAACTCTGGCTGGCTCGTTCTTGTGTGCGCTGGCGATGGCGGTCATGCCGATGATGGCGTTTAGAGGCGTGCGGATATCATGGGACATGCTGGACAGGAAGTCTGATTTCGCATGGTTTGCCCGGTCGGCGGCCTCGTAGGCCTCCCGAAGGGCGTCCCTCTGACGGGCGTCCGTCTCCCGATGACGCTTGTCCGCCGCCTTTTCCCTTCTGCGGAACAGCAGCACCAGCAGGAGGATCCCTCCCATTACGGCGGAGGCCGTCATGATGACCATGATGGGCTCGTCGTAAATGAAATACAAGAAGGCGTTTTCTTCCTGGCGGTATTGATTGTTGGAATTGATGGCGGTCTGCCGCTGTTCCTCATTGATGCTGCCAAGGACCTTGTTCATCAGGGAATACAAAAATTTGGGGCAGTCCCTTCTGATGGCGGCGGTCACCGGGCAGGAGATGTCGTCCATGATCTCATACACAAAGGAATTTGTGTAATCGGCGCTTACGTATTTGGCCGCGATATAGGTACACACGTAGGTGCAGTCCGCCTCTTTGTTCCGCACGGCCTGTATACACTGGTCCATGGTGTCGCAGGGGAGGAGCTTGCGGCCCTGGTACAGGGAGGAATACCGGTCTGGAAACACCTTGTCGGAGGTCTTTAAGGCAACGGTATCCTTCTTGTGGGGGTCGCTGCTGCGGGTGACGCAGGCGTAAGTCAGGGAGTAATAGGGGGAGGTGAGATAATACCCCGCCTTTTCCGCCGTGCCGTAATCGAAGGTGGCGTCAAAGACCACGTCCGCCTTTCCTGATCGGATGGTATCAAAATATTCCTGGGTGCTTGCCGTCTCTATGATCTCGTATGGGAAGCCGGCATTCTCCGCCGCCATGGCCAAAAGATCCACCATGATGCCCTTTGGCACGCCGTCGTCAAAATAGCTGTAGGGGGCCAGGTCCGGGTTCACCAGGATCTTCAGCTTCTCATTGTTGGCGGTCAGATCCTCCACATAGCGCCGCTCCTCCATGGTCAGGGACAGTTTCTTGCCATGGAGGGCCCGGTTGTAATATTTGTTGGAAAGGTTTACGATCCAGCCGGGAACGTCTATCACCAGGCGGGAGATCGCACTGTTGATGCGGTCCATTAGCTGGGTATTTCCCTCCTTTACGATCACGTAAAACTTGGCCTCGTCAAATTTGTCAATGACTACCTCCCTGTCCCCCAAGGTCCGCAGACTGCTGGTCACCATGGCGTCGATGTCCTCTCCCTGGGACAGGGCCTCCTGCATCTGGTCCTGATCCTGGTAATACACGGGATAGTAGGTGAAGCCGTGGGTCTCTGCGTAGCTGGCAAAGCTGTCGTTTCGGCTGTTGCCCTCCAGAAGGCCCACCCGGATCCCCTCCAGGGTAGAGTAGTCCTCCGTGCTGTATTCTGTGTTTTCGGGACGGGTGGTCAGTATGGTATAGCTGGACCCGATGCTCTTTCTGGAAAAGTCAAAGAGCCTTTCTCTATCTGGGGTTTTGTGTGCGGAGGTAACCAGGTCGATCTCTCCATTTATCAGCATCTGCTGCATTTCCGCCCAGCTTTTGTCATAGCCCACATATTCGTATTCAAAGTTTCCATAGGGGGCGATCATCTGGAGGAAATCATATCCATACCCGCTTCGGTTCCCTTCCTCGTCCTGATGGTGATATCCGTCAAATTCAAAAAAGCCCACCCGGAGGGTAATCTTTTCGTCGCTGGCCTCCGCAGCCTGCGGGGCCAAGGGACATAGAAGGCATAAAAACAGGCCGACGGCAAGCAGAAGGATGGCTGCCCCTGGGCTTTTCTGATGGTTTTTAAATCTTTTTTTGTCAAAACTTTTCAAGTAAGGATCGTACATACTGTTTTTACCCATAAGAGGGACCTCCGTTTCATCTTTGTTGTCAATCCTGACTGTTTTCGACTTGATTTTACCACAACTTCATACGGATTTCCACAGCATTTCATAAATATTCCAGTTGTCTCGGCCGCTTTGTGACAGCTGGCGGGCGTCTGTGGGCAGCCGCAGGGCACAAGGGAGAAAATGTAAAAATACTGGACAAGAATTGACAGGGGGGAGAGGCAGGGATTATAATATTTGAGAGGGAGCGGACCCCTGGAAAGGGCGGGGGTCCTCCTAGTTTTCAGGGAGGAGACTGGGAAGTTTTGAAAAAAGAACATATACGGAGAAAAGCCACACTTTTGATATCGTTTTTTGTGCTTTTTGCCGCCTTTGCGGCCACCATCTTTCACATCGGTTATCTGCGTGTGGAGAATGAAAAGGAAGGCGCAAGGCGGTTTGCGGCCAGCGAGGAGTACAAGATCTGTTATGTCATCGAATCTCGCATCATCACGGCGAAGGCCCTGGAGATGTACGTCCTCAGCCGGGATGGGGACATCTCGGATTTCCAGGAGGCCGCCATTTTTTATTATGAGGATGATCCATCTATCCGAAGCATCCAGCTGGCTCCAGGCGGCGTGGTCACCAGGGAGAATATGTATCCTCAGGAGGATGAGGACTTTACTCCCCATGATCTTTTTGCGGACCCGGAGAGAAAGGATGACGCAGAGCTGTCCCGGGATGAGGATCAGGTCATCATTTCCGGCCCGTTGGAGCTTCGCCAGGGGGGCATGGGGATCACCATAAGAAATCCCATTTACTTGGAAGAAAAAGGCCGCAAGATCTTTTGGGGCTTCAGCATCGTGATCTTTAACGTTCCTGAGATCTTCAATATCGAACAGATGAACCTGCTCACCAACGACTATTACGATTACCGTCTGTGGAAATATCTGCCGGATTCTCAGGAGTCTCAGGTGATCCTGGAAAACACGGACAGGGAATTGGAGGGGGCAGTCCGGGAGGACATAGAGGTCGTCAATGATGTCTGGCATCTGGATATCATGCCCAGGGACGGCTGGGTTCCTTACAGCATGATGGTCGTTCTGGCACTGTTTTTTTCTGTGCTCATGGTCCTTGCCATGATCGCCATTTCCTCCCACTTAAGGGTTCGGGAGGTAGTGTATTATGACAGCCTGCTGGACATCGGAAATGGAAACGGCCTGTCGGCCGTGTTTAAGAAGCTTTCCCCCAGCGCCCTGAAAAATATGTACCTGGTGGTCTTCGACATTGACAAATTCAAGGAGTTCAATTATATCTACGGGGAGGAAAGCGGGGACCGGCTTCTGAAATACGTGGTGCGCACCTTCCAGGAGGAGTTTCCGGACATCTGCCTGTTCCGGTATTACTCGGATTTCTTCATCACCCTGGACGAATGTGAGGATCACAGTGAATATGAGAGAAAGATCAACCGGCTTTTGAGCCGTTTTGAACAGGACATCAAAAGGGGGGAGGTACAGCCCTTCGACATCTCTGCGGGAGTGCGGAAGATAGAGGAGGGAGAGTCCCTGCAAAGGATCATCAGCGACGCCCTGATCGCGCGGGGGACCATCAAGGGCAACCACATCCGGCATTATGCCTTTTACAACGACGACATACGCTTGATGCGGGTGGGTTACATGGAGATGGAGTCGAATTTCGCCAAGGCTTTGCGGGAGAAGGAGTTTTGCGTTTACTATCAGCCCAAGTATGATATCCGTACCGGCCAGATCATTGGGGCGGAGGCTCTGACCAGGTGGATACAGGAGGACGGGACGGTGATCAGCCCGAGATCCTTTATTCCCTGTTTTGAGGAGAGCCGTCAGATCATTCTGCTGGATGAGTACGTCCTGGGAGAGGTGTGCCGCCAGATGAAGGAGATGCAGAAGGAGGGGCTGGAGGTTTGTCCGGTATCGGTGAACCTGTCCCGCGTCCATTTGAGACACCGGGATATCCTGTCCAAAATATCGGCGATCATCAAGGAGACGGGGATCGATCCCTCCAATCTGTCCTTTGAGATCACGGAGAGCGCCCTGCTGGAGGACAGCATCCCCATGAAGGCGATCGTGCATCATCTCCATGGTCTGGGCTGCAAGGTGGAGATGGACGATTACGGCGTGGGTGCGTCCAACCCGGACGTACTGCTGTCCAACAATTTTGATATGCTGAAGCTGGATAAATGCTTCGTGGACCGTATTGGAGACGAAAGAACGGAGGATCTGATCCGTTCCACCACCCATCTGGTCATGAAATGGGGAATGGGGATCCTGGCAGAGGGCGTGGAGGAGAAGTATCAGGCGGAGCGCCTGGTGGAGCTGGGATGTACCTACGCACAGGGCTTTTATTACTCGAAGCCTGTGCCGGAGGAGGAATACCGGGAGCTTCTGCGGTCCGCCGCAAAGGGCGTCAGGACCGCTCCGGCGGTGCCCATGAGTGCCAGGAGCTTTTCGGACGATATCCGTATTCTGCTGGATGGCAACCTGATGCCCACCTACATCGTGGACCCGGAGCGTTTTGTGGTGATGTACTGTAATCGGGCTCTGGCAAAGCTTGTGGGGGAGGATCCCACGGGAGGCCTGTGTTATCAGAAGATACGGGGGCGCAAGGAGCCCTGCAGAAGCTGTTCCGCCATGCGGCTTTACCGGGATGGAGATGATTCCCCCAAGGAGATCCGGCTTCCGTCGGGAGGCTGGGGGCTGCTGCAGACCTCTCCCCTGCAATGGCAGGGACGGAGGTTTGTCCAGATCACCTGTGTGGACATCACCCGGCAAAAGCAGATGGAGAAGGAGCTGCATCTGCGCAGCATGGAGTACGAGGTCATTGTCCGCCAGAGCGTGACGGGGGTGATACGGTACGATATCGCCGCAGACACGGCGACCGTGAACGTGGACCGGAACCTGGACAGGGTGGAGGAATACAGTGTGTCGGACTGCATCCAGACCATGAGGGAAAGCGGCCTGGTGGAGCCGGACAGCGTTCCCGTGGTGGAGGCCATGCTGGGCGATATCCACAGCGGCGCCCCCGGCAAGGGATACGACATCCAGCTTTCCCTGGAACGGGACGGGATGCGCTGGTGCCGCTTTGACTACGCTCTGATCCGGGACGAGGATGGACGGCCTTACCGGGCCGTGATCTCTTTCTGCGACAATACGCAGCAGAGGGAGAGGGAGCTGGCTTATGAGAGGTGGAACAGCGGTCTGGCGGCCCTCATCAATGAAAACATCGTCTATGTGGAGGCCAATCTCAGCAAGGACGTGGTGGAGGCAGAGAATCGGTTCGGTTCCTGGAACTATGACGACTGCGGCCGGCCCTACAGCGCCCTCATAGAAAGGATCGAGGCGGAATGGGTGATCCCCGAGCATATCCGGAAGTTCCAGGAGTTTTTCAGCCGGGAGCGGATACTGGGAAGGTATTACGGGGGACTGCGGGAGACCAGGCTGGAATACCAGGCAATGATGGAGGATGGGCCTCAGTGGATCCGGGCGGAGCTTCAGATGGCCAGCGATCCTTCGGGCAATGACGTGAAGGGCTCCTTCGTGTTCAAGAACGTGAACGACGAGGTGACGGAGCGAGAGAAGCTGAAGTATGAGGCGGAGCGGGATTCCATGACGGGTCTTTACAACCGGTCCACCGTGGAGAGGCTGATCCGGGAGGTTATGGAGCAGTATACCGGTGAGCGCTGTTGTCTGCTGATCATCGATCTGGACGATCTGCGGAACATCAACAACTCCCTGGGCCACCTGGAGGGGGACCGGGCCCTGGAGTGTATCGCAAACGCCATGCACGCCAAGTTCCGAAAGGGGGACATCCTGGGACGTGTAGGCGGAGATGAGTTTGTGGCCCTTTTGAGAAACGTGCCTCAGGCCGACGGCCTGCACGCCTCCATCTCGGACTTCATGAGCCGGCTCCGGGCTATCAAGATCGGCCCCTTAAATGACAGGTCTGTCCATGTCAGTGTGGGAGGGACCATTGGAACGGCTGGCAAGGTTGACTTTACCACCCTTTATGGGCAGGCGGACAGGGCCTTGTATTACACCAAGGTATCGGGCAAGAACGCATTCAACTTTTATGTGCCGGAGATGGAGAGTCAGGAGTTTTTGTATCAGCCCCGCTCCACCGTGACCATGACCAGGACGAACTGGTATGAGTCCTCGGAGTTCCGGAAGCTGCTGAAGGGCATGGGAGCCTTCTTCCCACTGGTGATTTCCGTGAACCTGACGAAGAACACCTATTATATGATGGAATATATGGCTTACACCAATCAGAAGGCGAAGGACGAGGGCAGCTTTGACGAGCTGATCGCAAACGGCATCGAGACCTTCCACCCCGAGGACAGGGAGAGCTTCCAGGAGTGCTACCTGCGGGAGAATCTTTTGCGGGCGCATAAGGAGGGAAAGAGGATCGTGGGCCATAGAGGCCGCCAGCTGGGAGAGGATGGGCTATACCATATGGTACAGACGGTGGTGGTCTTTGTGGAGGATGATGTGTCAGATGATGTGTGCGAGGTCACGTTTGCCCATGTGATGGATGTGTGAGGCGGCTCTTCTGCTGGGAGGGCCGCCTACCTGCAGGGGCCGGCGGTCTTGGGAAAGAAAATGAAGAAGGGAGAGAGAAACGGTGAGAGATCTGTGTGAGAAGGGGATAGAGAGAAGCGTTCAGAGAAGGCTTGTGATCTGGCTGGGGGCCGCGCTGATTCTGGCGGCGGCCCTGATGGCGGGAAGCGTCCGGGTGCAGGCCGCCACCCCTTATGGGAAGAATGGGCGGCTGTCCATCAAAAATGGACGGGTGGTCAATAAAAAAGGAAAGACCTTTGTGATCAAGGGGGTGTCCACCCACGGCCTGGCCTGGTATCCGGAGTATGTGAACAAAAGGGCCTTTAAGAGGCTGAGGGACAAATGGGGCGTAAATACGGTGCGCCTGGCGATGTACACGGCGGAATACAACGGATACTGCAGCGGCGGCAGTAAGAGCCAGCTGAAGGAGCTGATCGACAAAGGGGTGAGGTATGCCACGGATCTGGGAATGTACGTGATCATAGACTGGCACATCCTCAGTGATGGGAATCCTCTGACCCACAAAAGCGAGGCGAACAGGTTTTTTAAGGAGATCGCAAAGAAGTACGCCAGGTACGGAAACGTGATGTATGAGATCTGCAACGAGCCCAACGGAGGGGAAGGCAGCTGGGCCAATATCAAGAAGTACTCCAAAACCATCATCAAAACCATTCGGGGCGTGAACAAGAAGGCGATCATCATCGTGGGGACGCCTACCTGGTGCCAGGAGGTGGATAAGCCTCAGGCGGATCCCATCAAGGGCTTCAAGAACCTGGCCTATTCCTTCCATTTCTATGCGGGCACCCACAAGGAGGATCTGCGCAGCCGGCTGGAGAGCGCTGTGAAGAGCGGTCTTCCCGTGATCGTGACGGAGTTTGGCATCAGCGATGCCTCCGGCTCCGGCGGCGTGTATGAGGCGGAAGGAAACCGCTGGATGAAGCTATTGGACAAATATGGCATCGGCAGGGTCTGCTGGAACCTTTCCAACAAGGACGAAAGCTCGGCTCTTCTGAAAAGCTCCTGCAAGAAGACCAGCGGATGGGTCAATGGAGATCTAAGCCCCTCTGGCAAGTGGCTGGTAAAGACCTACACAGGGAAGAGGCTGCCACCGAAGGAGAAGAAAGCCTCCTCCCGGACCTCTTCCAGGGACTCCGGCAGCAGAAAAAGGGAGGAGACGGCCCCGAGTGAGGAGAGGGCGGACAGCAAAAGCGGCGTTTCCTCCGGGGAGGTGAAGCTTACCGCCGACCTGCGGCAGGAAAACAGCTGGCAGAGCGACGGCCAGTATTTTACACAGTATAAGCTGATATTGAAGAATGAGGGAAACCAGGCCAGCAGCCACTGGGAGGCTGTGGTCAGGCTGAAGGAGGCCTGCACCGTCTCCGACCTGTGGAGCGGCTCCTTTGAGCAGAAGGACCAGACGCTGCTCATCACTCCTCTGGACTGGAACAAAAGGCTGGAGGAGAACGGGACGACGGAGATTGGATTTATCGTAAAGAGCGCCGAAGCTCAGAGCATCGGCGATGTAGAGATCACCGCTCAGTAGAGCGGTGATTTTTTTGGAGAAAAAGAGAAGGGAACCAGGTCACAGCACGATCCTGTTGGAACCATCCCTCTGGGCGAGAAGACAGGCGGTGGAGGCCTGTTCAAAGGCAGATTCGATCCCGCTGTCACAGGGGGCGGCCCCGATCCCAAAATGGAGTCTTAGGATCTCGTCCTCGTTTCGGTGGTATTCAAAGCTGCTCAGTACGTGGTGCAGGGGCTCCAGCCTCTGGAAAAGGCCCTCCAGGAGGCGGGGCTGGGCCAGGCCCATGATTCCCTTGCCGCAGCAATACAGATCGATTCCCTGCTCCCTGGCGGCGGCTTCCAGATCCCTTCCCAGCTGGAGCAAGAGCTCCTCCTGAAAACGGAGTCCAAAGGCGGGGAGGGGGCTTCCCAGCTCCCGGATCTGGATGTAGATGACAGCCTGGGGAATCACCGGCATGGTGGAAAGATCCCTCTGGAGGCATTGGTGATTGGGGAGGCCGGTCAGCGGATCCCGAAGCTGGGACTGCCGGCCTTTTTCGAGGGCTGCGAAGGAGCGTATGGCTCTGTACCGGGTAAAATGGCCGATGGCCATTCCCAAAAGAGAGAAGCAGACGATGTTGATGGCGTCCAGGGCAAGGGCCTTTCCGTTTTTAAATTCCAGGATGTTGTACAGGTACATGGAGGCAAGGACGAGATTGAGGATGTCCAGCCTGGGAGAATAGTCCACATATAAAATGGGAAACAGGAGAAAAAATATGTAGGCCTCCGAGTTGATGTAGTCGGGGTCCACAAAGGAGGTGGCGTACATACAGAGCAAAATGGTCACGATATACACGCCGTAGGTCAGGTGTCCCACCGACATGGAGGGGGTCTTCAGGATAAAGACCAGGCAGAGCAGCATGTACAGGAGCATAAAGGCGTAAAGGGCCTGGAAGGAGCTGTAGCCGTTTTGGATGACGGAAAAGATCAGGAGTCCCCCATAGGAGACCACCATGGCGCTTTGGAGCATGACGAGCATCCGCCGGTTTCGCTCCCGGATCAACTCCTTTGCGGAGCGGAGGCTTTCTTTTTCCCATGTTAAGTAAGCTTTTATCTTCTTGATCATAACGTACCTTTCATCCAGTCCTTTGCCATGCCGGGGCCTCGGGAAGAGAGATCCCCGGGCCCCTGTTTTCGTTTTTCGTCCTGCTCTTTCTTTTAGAATCCTTTGAAGGAGGCTTCGAGGAGTTTGTCCCCGGATCTCTCCAGGCTCAGTCTGCTTCGTCTGATCTGGGGGAGGCGGCCTTCTCTTTTTTGGCGGCCAGCTTGTTCCGGTACATTTCCCTGTCGGCTCGGGAAAACACGTCCCGATAATTCTGATCCTGATCCTTTTGGAACCTGGCCATCCCGTAGGCCATGGAGATCCGCTCCTCCTCCTTCAGGCTGTCGTTCAGATCCTGGTTGACTTGGTTCAGCCTTTCCAGGCAGCCCTGGGAATCCCGAAGGTCGTCGTTTTCCAGGATGGCCACGAACTCATCTCCTCCGATGCGGAAAACGGGGCTGTGGGCGAAGGCCTTGCTGATGGCTCGTCCCGCATTTTTGATCAGATGATCCCCCGCCACGTGGCCAAGGGAATCGTTGATGCTTTTTAGGTTGTTCAGGCCAAAGACCACCACTGCAAAATCGCAGAAGCCCTGGCGGATCCTCTCCTGCAAAAGGCTGACGGCGGCCTGGTAGGAGGCCTTGTTTTTCAGCCCGGTCATGGCGTCGGTGTAGGCCATGGTGTTGATCCGGGAAATGTGCTCCTGCAGATACAGGGACATTTTTCGGAAATTATCGGTCAGCTCCCCGATCTCGTCGGAGGCGTGATAGGGAAGCTCCACCTGCATATTTCCCTTGATGATCTGCTGGGAAGCATAGGTCAGAAGCTGAAGGGGATGGATGGTCTTGTAGACGATGCAGTAAATGATCATCACCGAGGAGATCATGACCACCAAAAACAGAATCTGGCTTTTTCTGGCCATCCTTGTGACGGAGGCGTTGATCTCGTCAGTGGGGGCGGTGACCACCAGGCAGACGCCGTTGCGGAGAGTAGAAAAGGTCAGCTGCTTCTCCTCACCGTCCAGGCGGTAGTCATAGAGCTTTTCAGGCGTCTCCCCCTTTTCCATCATGCTGGTGATGAGCGCAAAATCCCCTTGAACCTCCTCCGTCTTCGTCCCAAAGGGGAGCCTGGGATGAGAGATGATGGTTCCGTCCCCGCTGCACAAGAAGGCGTAGCCCGTCTCGTACAGGCGGATGTTGCTGACGTCCGTGGACAGGTCCGCAAAGGTATAATCCATGCCCAGAACTCCCAGAAGCTCTTCGGAATGATCGAGAAGAGGAACTGTGTAGGAGGCGACCACGATCTCCCTCCCATCTCCGTTGTAAATGTGAGAATAGGGATCCAGCCAGCGAGGCTCCATGGTTTCGGCGGAGGCAAAGTACCAGTCCGCAGAAAGCCCTGTTTCCTTCTCATAGTCGGAGGCCTGCATAACGGAGCCTTGTTTGAAATTTCCGGTATGGGGGTCGCGGAAGTAGAAGAAGTCCGCAGCGGGGTCGTACTTTTCCGGGTTGCAGTGGAAGTAGACCGCATAAGCCTCCGGGGTGTAGTCCGCCGTGCTCAGGCTGATCCTTTCCAGATGTTGGATGCGCTCCTGAAAAGGCTGACCATCGTCGTGGAGAAAGAAGGAGCTGTGCTGATTCAGCAAATCCACGGAGCGCTGGATGGCCACCAGCTTGGCATCCAGGGCCCGGGCGCAGTTGTCGCACATCAGGTTCACGATCTGCTGGGACTCTTCCATGTGAAGCTCCATGGTTTGATTCGAGTAGATGGCGCTGACCAGGGACACGGCCACAAGCATACAGGCGATCATGGCCACCGATAATTTTGTCGTGAGCGATTTCATGGTAAGAAGACCTTTCTTTAGTAGTTTTAGTCGTAAAAATTTCTGTGTCATAAAAAGGTTTCTATCTGAACAGAATAAAAAGATGACTGGCCGCCGCAGGGGCCTGTCGCAGAATCCAGCCGGGGGCAAAACGCCGGCTGTGGTAACCGTAAGAAGATTATAACACACTTCTTTCCGAATTTCTCGGATTTCCACGAAAAAAATACAAATCTAATTTTACGGCCATTGGCGATGGAGGAGAAAAGGAGGAAGGAATCTTTGTTTGGCTCTGCACAGATGGGAAAAGGTGTGCTATAATCAGAAGAAAGGTCAAAAGGGGCGTAAGCCATGTGACGGAAGGGAGACAGATCAGGTATGATAACGGAGGAGATGATCGGCAGGCTTTGTGAAAAAGCCGTGGAGATGCGGGAATACGCCTATGCGCCGTACTCCCGCTTTCAGGTGGGAGCGGCGCTTTTGGGAAAAAGCGGACGAATCTACACGGGCTGCAACATTGAGAGCGCATCCCACACGCCGGCGGTCTGCGCAGAGCGGACAGCCGTTTTCAAGGGGGTGAGCGAGGGGGAAAGGGAGTTTGAGGCCATCGCCATCGCCGGGGGACCGGAGGGACAGTCCCTGGATTTCTGCGCTCCCTGCGGGGTCTGCCGCCAGGTGCTGCGGGAGTTCTGCCAGCCGGAGTTTCCCATTATCCTGGCAAAGTCCCGGCAGGAGTATCAGGTACACACCTTGGGAGAGCTGCTCCCCTTCAGCTTCGGCCCGGAAAGTCTGGGGGGAACGCCTCCATCTCGGTAAAGAAGGGGGCTCTTTCATGGGAAAAGGAGTTCTTTTTTCTATGTATAGTTTTTATCTATGTGAATAATGGGTTTACATAAAGAAAAAATATATGTGATTTCAGGGGACAACCGGTTGACTTCCCGAAGGGGAGGAAGGTAAAATAGTACCAATCATATCAAGTTACCGGGAAGAGGAGACTCCCCCGGTAATTTTATACTCAGGAGCTTTGGAATGGCCTGGGTGTTGACCGCCGAGGAAGAGCCGGAAGCCGTCAAAGGGCGGGGGCTTGGGACAGCATGGGAATTTGACAAGAAGGAGGAGGGGTCAGAGGGCATGGAAAAGACATTGAAGAACGAGTTTGGGCTGAGCAGACGGTCAAGGGCGGGGATTGCCGCAGTGATGGCGCTCTTTCTTTTGACCTCTGCCTTCGTATATGCGAAGCTGTACCGGGGCATCGAAGAGGTGGCCAAGAATCAGGCGGTCAGAAGCGTGACCAATATCAGCGAGCTCAATGCGGATTCTGTGTCCAGAGCCCTGCGGAACAGGCAGGCGCTGTTGGAAAGCTTTGCCATCAATCTCTCCAGGAAGAAGATCAGGGATCTGGAGAAGATCCTGTCGGAGATGGACGTCTACAGACAGACCTATCAGTTTTATGACATGGGGATCCTGACGGAGGACATGAACCTGCATCTCACCAGCGGGGAGGTGATCGATGTTTCGGAGAACCTTCAGTACCGCCGGGCCTGGAGCGAGGCCTTCCGGGTGTCGGAAAGCTACATGCCCGTGGACGGCGGGGAATACATGGTGAACCTGTTTTCCGTGCCGGTATATTATGACAGGCAGAAGGTGTACGTCCTCACCGCCGCCTATTATTCCATTTATCTGACGGAGAGGATGAACATCAATTCCCTGGATGAAAAGGGTTACAATTTCCTTCTGGACAAAGAGGGGAAGACGGTAATCACGCCCCCAAAATACAGCGACGAGAAATACATAGGCCTGATGGATCACATCAACGGCAGCTCGGAGCTGATCCCCGGGGGAAAAGCAGACGGCAGCTTTGTTTACAACGGGGAGCCCTACTACGCCCATTTTGAGGGACTGGATATCAATGGGTGGTATCTTCTCACCTGTATCAGGGAGGACGATGTTTTTTCAGACGCAGGGATGATCATCCACGGAGTCTTTTTGGGGATGGGGGCGCTGTGGCTCCAGATCCTTCTGGCGCTGGTCTTTATCCTCTATCTGTTTTGGCGCTCCAAGAAAAAGACCCAGGAGGCAGTCTTTTATGACCATCTCCTGGGGATCGAGAACGGGGAGTTCCTCTCCGTGTTTTTTCAAAAGATTCCTCAGAAGGAATACGAGGGCATGGCGCTGACCATTTTGGACATTGATAAGTTCAAGGAGTTCAATTATCTTTACGGGGAGGAATGCGGCGACCATCTTCTGCGGTACATCACTCAGGTGTTCCAGGAGGAGCTGCCGGAGGAATATTTGTTCCGCTACCTTTCGGATCACTTTGTGGTGCTGATCCACTGCAAGGATCAGGAGGAGTTTTGCCGGAAGTTTGAGAGGGTGCTGGGAAGGTTTGCCCGGGATATGGACCATAAGGTGATCCAGCCCTTCGACATTTCCGCAGGGGTGCGGCGCATGAAGGAGGGAGACAATTTCCGCCGGGTGGTGAGCGACGCCCTTTTGGCCAAGGGGACGGTGAAGGGGATCCAGATCCAGCAGTATGCCTTTTACGATGAGGAGCTGCGCCTGAGGCGTATGGACTACATGGAGATGGAGTCTGATTTTTACAGGGCCCTGAGGAACGGAGAATTTCAGGTCTACTATCAGCCCAAGTACAATATGCGTACCGGGGAGATTGTGGGCTCGGAGGCTCTGGTGCGGTGGGTAAAGCAGACGGGGGAGGTTATTTCTCCCGCCTCCTTCATCCCGTGCTTTGAGTCCAGCCGCCAGGTTATTTACCTGGACGAGACCGTGCTGGAGTCGGTGTGCCGTCAGATGAAGGAGATGGAGGCCGAGGGCATTTCGGTGCGGCAGGTATCCGTCAACCTGTCCCGGGTTCACCTAAGGCACCATGGCATTCTTGGGAAGATCAGCAGGATCATCAAGGAGACGGGAGTGAACCCGGCCATGCTGGCCTTCGAGATCACGGAAAGCGCCCTGTACGAGGACAGCATTCCCCTGAAAAACATCGTGGATCATCTCCATGAGCTGGGGTGCCGGGTACATATGGACGATTACGGAGTGGGCGTTTCGGGGGCCAATGCCCTGGTGACCAATGAGTTTGACGTGGTAAAGATGGACAAGTCCTTTATCAGCGGTATCGGCAGCAGGAAGATGGAGACGGTCATACGCTCCACCATCCGCCTTTCCCAGGAGCTGGGGATGGAGATCGTCGCCGAGGGAGTGGAGGAAAAATACCAGGCGGACAAGCTGGTGGAATGGGGCTGTGTCATGGCCCAGGGATTTTATTACTCCGTGCCCGTGCCGGAGGCGGAATACCGCAGGATGCTGAGGGAAAATGAGACAAAGAGAAAATAGGAACCCTCGCAAAAGTAGGGGGCCAATGGATTGGGATGGAGAGGAGGATGGCAAATGAGGAGAAGGCCAATGATCGGGGTGGTTCCCCTGGTGGACGAGGAGAGGGACAGTCTGTGGATGGTGCCGGGATACCTGGATGGTATCCGCCGGGAGGGAGGGCTTCCGGTCATGCTTCCTCTGACGGAGGAGGAAGAGGAGCTTTTGCAGCTGGCGGAGACCATGGATGGCTTCCTGTTCACGGGAGGGCAGGACGTTTCGCCCCGGATGTACGGGGAGGAGCCCGTCCCTCAGTGCGGAGACTGCTGTGAGGCCAGGGACCGGATGGAGAAGCGTCTTCTGGAGCTGGTCCTGGAAAGGGACATTCCTGCCCTGGGGATCTGCAGGGGCATCCAGCTTCTGAACGTGGTGCTGGAAGGCTCCCTTTATCAGGATCTGGCCACCCAGTATCCTTCCCGGCTGAACCACCACCAGGCGCCGCCCTATGACAGACCGGCCCACACGGTGCATGTGTTTCGGAACACTCCTTTGCACCAGCTTTTGGACAGGGAGTACATGGAGGTGAACAGCTACCACCACCAGGCCATCAAGACCATTTCCCCCAGCCTGCAGCCTATGGCCCAGGCCCAGGACGGGCTGACGGAGGCGGTCTGGGTGCCGGGGAAAGCATTCCTGTGGGCGGTACAGTGGCATCCGGAATTTTTCTACCGGAAGGACGAGGACAGCCGGAAAATCTTCCGGGCCCTTGTCAG
>JAUNJL010000002.1:0-44363 GCA_030533315.1 Eubacteriales bacterium | reverse complement strand
AGAGGGCTAACGCCGGGCGGCCTTTGCCTGGTAAAGGGCCTCGTCCGCACTGGCGATAAAGTCCGGGACATACTTCATTTCTTTGTTGTATTTGGCATAGCCCACGCTGGCGCTCAGGTCGTAGGAAAGCCCCGCCTGCCGGTTGCTTTTTGCCAGCTCCTTCTGGAAAAAGTGGATCAGATCCTCCAGCTCCCGAACCACCGTGGTCTCAAAGATCAGGATGAACTCGTCCCCGCCATACCGGGCGGCGAAGCAGTTGAAGGCCGATGCGGTGGTCTGCAGGACGCGGGCCAGGCGGATGAGGGCCCGGTCGCCCTCCACATGGCCGTAGGTGTCGTTGACCTGCTTAAAATGATCCAGATCGATGATCAGAAGGAAGAGGGCGACGTTGTTGTCCGAATGCTCCATTTTGTATTCCAGATAGCGCGTCATGTGATGGCGGTTGTTCAGCTTGGTCAGAGGATCGATGGAGACCATGAGCTGCTGGGAATTGATGTAGACGAAAACGCAGGCCACGGTGATCCCCAGACAGGGAAGGGGAGAGCCTGGCACCAGGATCTGCAGGGTGCTGGCGATCAGGGTGATCAGGGCAAAGGAGGAGAGGGAAAAATAGACCTCTCTCTGGGAGTAATACTTTGCCCGGAACAAGCGGGAAAGAGGATGGACCGCAGAAAACAGCAGGTACGCCTGGGGCATGATGAAGGAGAGAAGGTTCAGGGGTCCCCGAACATAAAGTCCTTCCTCGTCAAAGGAAAACAGGCAGCCGTTAAAAAAGTTGACGACGAGCAGAAGGAGCATGAGTGCAAAGGGAATGGAGGTCCAGAGCATGAAAGAGCGCTTCTCCGTATTTCCGTTGTCCATGGATGCCTCCGTGTAGAAAAACCAGCTGGAGGTTCCCAGGACGGAAAAAACAAAGTAGACGGAATTGACGATGTGCGGCAGGGGATGCCTGTTGGGGAGAAGGCCACATTCCATCAGCTTCCAGACCAGATCTGATAATACAAAAAGGATGATGAAAACCAGCGCCCATTGAAAAAAGCGCCAGCTCTCCCTTCGCTCAATGTTGTTGAAGGATTTTATGGTGAGATAGAGAAGCAGCAGCATACAAAAGATGTCGAGCTCCACGTACATGATCAAGGCTAAATGGTTCATAGTCATTTCTTCCATATTAAAGTAATAAAGCAAGTCAAGGTCAATGGGTCAGAATATGGCGCCTCCCATTTAGTGGATGTGGGAGGAACTCCGGGCGCTGGCCAGCTCTTCCAGCTGATCCCGGGCATGAGCAAAGCATTGGAGCAGCTTTGGGGAAAAGACACCGCACTGGCCGGCCACGATCATGTCGTAGGTTTTTCGGAGAGAGTAGGGCTCCTTGTAAACCCGCTTGCTCAGAAGGGCGTCGTACACGTCCGCAAGTGAGACAAGCTGGGCGGGGAGAGGGATCTCGTCCCCCTTCAGGCCCTTGGGGTAGCCCCGGCCATTGTACCGCTCGTGATGGTAAAGACAGATCTCGTAGCATGTCCGGGCGTAGTTGGAGTCCCAGGCGCCCTCGATGCGCTCCAGCATTTCGGCGCCTCTGGTGGTGTGGGTCTTCATCAGCTCAAACTCTGCGGGAGTGAGAGGGCCGGGCTTCAGGAGGATGTGGTCGGGGATGGTGATCTTTCCGATGTCGTGGAGAGGGCTGGCCGAGGCGATGAGCTCCGCCTTTTCCGGCGTCATACCGCACCGGGGAAAAAGCTCCATCACGCTCAGGGCAAGGATGCGGGTGAAGCCCTTCACCCGGGCGATGTGCTCCCCGCTTTCCAGGTTGCGGTACTCCACCACCGTTCCCAGGATGTCAATGATCTTTTCCGTGTTCTTCTTGATCTGAGCCGCCTGCTGCTGAAGGACATGGGTCTGCTCAGAAACCAGCTTTTCCAGGGATTTTCGGTAAAGGAACAGCTGGCTCGCATTACGCACCCTCTGGATGACGATCCCCTTGGAAAAGGGCTTCTGGATAAAGTCCGTGGCGCCAAGCTCCAGGGACTGGGCCTCTGCGGACCGTCTGGATGCGGCGCTGATCACGATCACCGGAATGTCGGAGAAGTCACCGCGCCTCTTCAGCTCCCTTAAAAGGGTGAAGCCGTCCATGCGGGGCATGATCAGATCCAGAAGGACGGTCTGGATCTCACCGCGATGCTCCTCCAAAACCTGAAGGGCCTCCACGCCGTCACAGGCCTCCAGCGTCTGGTAGGCCTCCTCGCTCAGCATATCCTCCAGCATTTCGCGGTTCAAAGGAACGTCGTCAACAATTAATATTTTCATAAAACACCCCAATTTTTCATGGTGAGAGAATCAAATTTCGGATATTTTTAACATCTGTCGTCTAAAATATATCAAAAAGATGTACAAATTGCAAGGAAAAAGCGAAAATTCACCTTGTGAAATCCACGAAAAATGAGGGGTGCAGGTATTGGCGCTCCTGCTCTGTTTTTCCTGCGGCCATGACCTGGCGAAGGATCAGGTCGTTGACGGGGTACCCCATGACGCCGTTGAGCACAAGGGCGATCATCCGGTAGGGGCTTGCGTTCAGCACAAAGGCGCCTGCCAGGGCGCAGAGAAGGAGGATTTCCATGGACAGGACGAACACGGTCAGAAGGGCGGGGATGTAGGCGGCGGCCGCCTGCCAGGGCGTGTGGGCAAGGGTGTTTGCCATCAGTCCCATCAGTCCCAGGATCAGAAGTCCGTAGGAGTCCGAGGAAAAGAGAGGCCCCGGCTGGATGAGCCCGGCACTTCCCAGAAGCAGTCCCAGCAGCAGGGCAGTGATGTTGGGATTGATGGGCGCGCCGGACAACACTGTTCGATGGAGGAGGGCGGTGCACATGTAGGCCGCCATGAGGACGCCCAGATAATAAGGGTTGGTCCGATAGGCCTCTGGGAGCCTTTGCCAGAGAGGGGGCTTTTGGCTTTTACCAGGGGCGGCTCCGGCAGGAGGACATTGGCTTTGGAGGCGGTATTCCTCCAGGAGGAGCTGTCCCTCTTTTTTCGCCGCCCAGGTGACCAGGGGAACGCAGAACAGCCCCTGTACCATGAAGACCAGCCAGGGAAACACGGCAAGCTGGGGATGGCCGTCCAGCACGCTGCGGGAGGCGATGGCGCAGGAGGCGCCCCCGCCTAAAACACTGCCGGGGGCTAAAAGGGCGACGCCCCGACCAAAGAGGGGGATGAGGAGGATGGGAAGCAGTATGGTCAAGGTCAGGAGGCTGGCTGCACACAAAAGGGCCTCCTGCCATCTGGCCCGGATCATCCCGGGACGGATCATCGTCCCGGAGTGGATGACAAGCACGTGGAAGGCGATGGTCCCGACGGCGATCATGTTGGCAGACTGCATGATATCAGGAGGGATCCATCCCGCACCGAAGCCTGTGAGAAAGAGCAGGCCGTAGATCAGGGGCATGGGAATGAAGGAGCGGAGTTTTTCTGCCGGCGCTATGGAAACGAAGGCGATGAGCAGGAAGACCAGAAAGCTTTTGTCGAAGGCCCAGGTATATTCGGTCATGGCGTCCTCCTTTTTGCCCTGATCCTGGGGATGGGGGGAATCCTCCCTTTTTCCCTTTCCCAGCAGCAGCTCCTTGCCGGAGATCCCCGGCTCCGTCATGCCCCACACGTCCAGGATCTCCTCCAGCTCCTCCTGGGGCATGATCTTTTTGTCCAGAACCAGCTGCCGGATGGGAACGTTGTCCCTCAGCGCCTCCTTTGCCAGGGAGGCCGCACTGGCGTATCCGATGTGGGGGGAGAGGGCAGTCACGATCCCCACGCTGTTTTCCACCAGGCGGATGGGGACGGCGTCCTGCATCTGGGTCCGCCCCATTTTGATCACGTGGTCGAACTCACGGGCCTTGTCCTCCAGGGCGTGGTACAGCCGTTCCAGCTCAGCCCGGGCGTTTTTCAAAAGCTTCAGCGCCGTCATTTTTCCGGCGGTGGGGATCACGTCGTTGGTGGACTGGCCGCAGTTCACGTGGTCGTTGGGGTGTATGATGGAGTAATCTCCCTTTTGCCCGCCCAGGATCTCGATGGCCCGGTTGGCGATCACCTTGTTGGCGTTCATGTTGATGGAGGTGCCGGCGCCTCCCTGGATGGGATCCACGATAAATTCCTCATGGAGAGCCCCTCCCGCAATCTCGTCGCAGGCCTGGACGATGGCGTCCGCCCGCCGCTTGTCCAAAAGCCCCACCTCACAGTTTGTCACGGCGGCCGCCTTTTTGATCTGGGCCAGGCTGTTGATGATTTCCGGGTGCATGAAAAGGCCTGTGATGCGGAAGTTTTCCGCCGCTCTCAGGGACTGCACCCCGTAATACACGCTGTCCGGGATCCTTTTGCTGCCGATGGAATCCTTTTCCGTCCGGCAGTCCGTCCCTTCTACCTTTATTTTCTGTACCATAGCTTCTCCTTTTGACAGCCCTCTCCCGGCCTTGTGAAAAAACCGGGGGCAGGCCTTTTTTGATGATGGGTTGCGGGGCGGCCGCAGGCCCTTTTGGCGCACTGCGGCGGTCCTGCATTATGCTTCCTCGTCCACCTCGATTTGGTAATCGTCCTCAAAGGGCTGTACCCACTGCTGAGGATCCGTGTAGGGAACCATGGGGAGGAGGAGATAAGAGGGATGGTTTTGATCCTTGTAGATCTTGTAGGAGGTAGTGGTGTTGGAGGGAACCACGTTCATATTTCCCACCTTGTTCGTCCAGGACTGGGTGTGGCAGGCATTGGGGCACTGGCTGGCGACCTCCAGCTCCAGGGAATGTCCGGCGGGGATGATCATGGAGGTGGGGCTTATCTCAATGACGTATTCCCGGATCTCTCCCGGGGTGACGGGGATGGACACGCTGTTGTCATGTACCGGGCGTCCGATCTGGCTTTCCTCCTCCTTCAGGGGATGGGAGGCCCTCAGGGCTCCGTAGCGGAGGAGGGGCATCCTGCTTCCGTCAGGCAGGATGTCGAAGATGCTGCACACGAAATTGGCGTCCTGGGCGTCGATGGAGGCCCAGAGATGGAGCTCGATGGGGCCGGTGATCTCCTTGGTCTGGGCAAAACGGGAGGACCGGTAAACCAGCTTATTTACCTCCGTGGAGGTGGAGGGCGGCAGGTGGGTGAAGCCGTCCGGCGGAAGATCCTCATCCGGCTCCCGATCCCAGCGCAGGCGGTTAAAGGACCGCAGGTACAGCTTCTTCCACTGTGTGCGGGCCAGGGGCCATTCCTGCTCATAGCGGGTTCCGCCGTTCAGCACGCCCACGGCCAGCTCGTTGAAGGCGTCCCAGGTTCCCAGGATGGGGTGGACGAGGCGGGGCAGGTACATGTAGGAGCCGCCGTTCGCCGGAAGGGCGGCCACCATCAGCATTTCGGGAATGCTCCGCACGAATACGAACAGTGCGGCGCAGATAAAGCCGACGACGATGCCGTTTCCGCCGATGATCTTGATGGCAATGGGGGTCGTGGCAAATACACTTGCCCCGATGATGCTGCTGATTCCCATCAATATGCAGGATAATAGTCTCATTTTCTGTTTTTTTTATTCGTTTCCCTCTTTTCTTTTAGAATATTTTGTTGAGGATAAGTCTACCAAAAAAAAGGGGGGATGGAAAATGTCGTTTATGTGACACATTTCCCAAAGAAGTGATATTTTCCCAGAAGCTTTCGGGAGCGGCGCCGCCATATTTTGACTGTACTACCGGCGGCAAAATATGTTAAACTCTTGCTCAAACACAGGGAAGGGAGTGATCCATATGGGCGAAAAGCAAACAACATCCTCTCTTGCGGGAGAGACAGCGAGCATCTTCTCTTTCCTCCTGACCGTGCCCCTTCTTTCCGGGCTCTCCCGTTCATATCTGGAAGAGCTTTCCACGCATTGCCGGATGGTCTTTCGGAAAAAGGGCACCGTGATCTACCGAAAGGAGGATATATCCAACCATCTTTATATCATAAAATCCGGGTGTATCATGGAATCCGTATTTTATGGGGCAAGTGAGGACATCATCGTGAAGATCAGGACGAACAAGGAATATTTCGGGGAAATGGGGACCTTGGCGGGACACGTGTACCCCAATACGGCGCTGACCCTGGAGGACAGCACCCTGATCGCCATGCCAAAGTCCTATTTTTTGGACACTGTGTGGAACCATACCTGCGTCTGCCGGGTTATCATCCACGAGCTGATGGAGAGACTTGTCAATTCCGCTCAGAACATGGTGAACGCCATGTATCTGGACGCACTGGGAAGGCTGGCCTCCACCGTGGTCAACCTGATCACCAGCGCCCAGCAGAAGGCCATGAAGATCCGGGTGACCCAGAGTGCGCTGGCTTCCTCCTCCGGTATGGCCCGCCAGACGGCGGCCAAGATCCTGGGAGACTGGCGCAGGGAGGGGATCATCTCCACGGAGAGAGGCCGCTTCTGCGTACTGGATTTTAACCGGCTTCTGGACATCATTCTGGAGAGCGAGATCAAGGACTAAAAAAGGGCTTCGTCCTTTCCATTGGGGGAGGACGGAGCCCTTTGCGGGGGTGCGGGCCGGGATTCTTTTTTATGTGTCACCTACTAGACAGAAAAAATCGATCTCGCCCATTATAATAGGGACCAGAATCTTGATACAGGAGGTAAAGGGATGAAGCAGGAAGAATTTTTACAGGCGACCGGCCTGGACAAGGTCCCGGTGTACTGGGACCGCCGTTACACGAAAAACCTGGACAAGCTGTCAAAGCCCATCTACACCATGAAGCTGGAGGAGGACATGGAGTTCTTCGTCACCAGGGGCTATACCTTCATCGTGCCGGACGGAAGAGGGATTGGAAGAAGTGAAGGGGAGTATCTGGGGGTTTACAATCCCCAGGAGCAGGAGGACGTGTACGACTATGTGGAGTGGGCGGGGACCCAGTGTCCCTGGAGCATGGAGAAGGTGGCTCTGCTGGGATATTCCTATTTTGGGATCATCCAGGCCCTTGCGGCGGCCCTGCAGCCGCCCCATCTGGTGTGCATCATGCCCTTGAGCTACACGGACGATTATTATCAGCACGGCTATTACGGGGGTGTGGCCGACACCTACATGAACATGTACTGGGAGCTTTGCCCCTCCAACAATCCTGTGCCCTGGACCACCAAGATGATGTCCGAGGAGGAGATGAAGAAAAGGATTCAGGAGGTCCAGGAGGACCCGGACATTGCCATCGACACCTATTTCAGCAAGATCTTTAACGTGTGGCCGCCGAAATATCACACCTTTTACCTGGACTACCTGCTCCATCCCCAGGAGGATGAGTTCTGGAAGCCCAGATCCATGAAATACAAGTACGACAAGATCCAGGTTCCGGTGTACTTCAAGTGCGGGTGGGCGCCCACGGGACGCTGGTCTGCCCCTGTGTTCAACGCCATGAATGCCAGCGAGCTGAAGGTCTACAAGCGCTGCGGGGTCATGGAGGGCTACAATGGGATGGAGCTGCCCTACCGGTTCATGAATGAGGAGGTACGATCACTGGATGAAGGGCATCGACACCGGTATCACGGAGGAGCCGCCCATGAAGCTGAACATCATCGGAAGGGGCTACCGCTACGAGTATGAGTATCCCCTGGCCAGGACCAACTGGAAAAAGCTGTATCTCCATACCTTTGGCAACCTGCGCTGGGAGCCCGTGGTGGAGGGGAACCTGCCCCCGGACAGCTTTACCCAACGTCCGCTCCATATCACCACGGAGGTGGAGACCCTGACCTACCGCACGGACCGCCTCAGCAGGCCTACGGAGTTTACAGGCCCCATTGAGCTTCATCTGTGGGCCTCCATTGACAGCACGGACGCCAATTTTATTGTCAAGCTTTATCAGATCACTCCGGGGGGAACCCCGTATGCCGGTGTGCCGTACCGGATCCTTGAAGGCGTCCTATCCTTTGGACGAGGAAAAGAGCCAGATCGGCCGCCCCGTGCACGACTATTCCAAGCGGATCCCGGTGACGCCGGGAGAGATCCGGGAGTACGTGATAGAGATCAATCCCATCGGTATGGTGTTCCCTCCGGGATCCCAGATCGAGCTGGAGATCAAGGCCATGGACAACTTCCTTCCCCAGCAGGGGGCATGGCAGGCGAAGATGGACCATTTGGGGCCCATTCCCAGCGCCAACACCATCAACTACAAGATCTACCGGGACAAGGATTATCCGTCCTACGTCCTGATGCCCTACATTCCAGAAACGCCAGGGGAGCTGTGGCTCCAGCCTGTTATGGAGGACGACATCGTGGTGGCGGGAAGCGGGGCAGGAAGCATCCACTGACCGGGAATCTCTGGCCGTCAGGAACAAAGGTCATAATTTTTTCTATGATAAATTTCTCCGAAACCCGAAATGGGCCCGCAGCTTTGCGGGCTTATTTTGGGTTGTGGGAAAGGGGCGCCGCCCTTACGGTCCTCACGGGCGGGCCTGTGCGCCTTTGTTTGGAGGAAAGGGCGGAAGTGAAGGGGGAGGCGGGTGGACGGGCATGGGAAATGGTTGACGGGATACCTTGTATTTCTGGCGGCAGAGATTATAATAGACAGGAGACTGCCTTTTTGCGGGAAGGAAGATCGGAGGCAAAAAGGCGGCGGAAGCGGGCAGAACCGTCCAAAAAGACGGACAGCCAAGAAAATGTGCAGAACAGAAAGCAGGTAAAAAAATGCTGGAATTAAAAAACATCGTCAAGGATTACCCGGCGGGCCAGGGAACGGTCCACGCCTTGAAGGGAATCAGCCTTCGGTTCCGCAGCTCGGAGTTTGTCTCCATTTTGGGGCAGTCCGGCTGCGGCAAGACCACCATGCTGAACATCTTGGGAGGCCTGGATCAGTACACAAGCGGGGATCTGGTGATCGGCGGGATCTCCACAAAAAACTTTAAGGACCGGGACTGGGATACCTACCGCAATCATTCCGTGGGCTTCATCTTTCAGAGCTACCATCTGATCCCTCACCAGTCCGTGCTGCAGAACGTGGAGCTGGCCCTGACCCTCTCCGGCGTCTCCAGGGCGGAGCGGCGCCAGAGGGCCAGAAGGGCGTTGGAGCAGGTAGGGCTGGGAAGCCAGATGAAGAAGAAGCCGGGGGAAATGTCCGGCGGCCAGATGCAGAGGGTGGCCATCGCCAGGGCCATTGTCAACGATCCGGACATCATCCTGGCAGATGAGCCCACGGGGGCTCTGGACAGTGAGACCAGCCTTCAGGTGATGGATATCCTGAAGGAGATCTCCCAGGACCGGCTGGTGGTCATGGTGACCCACAATCCGGAGCTGGCGGACCGGTATTCCACCAGGATCGTGCGGATGAAGGATGGGCAGGTCACAGGAGATTCCCGCCCGGTCAGCCAGGAGGAATGGCAGGCGGAGACAGAGAGGAGGAGGGAGAAGGAGAGCCTGTCCAGGGCGAAGAAGCCCTCCATGTCCTTTGCCACCTCCTTTGGCCTGTCCCTGAAAAACCTGATGGCAAAAAAGGGGCGTACCCTTCTCACCTCTGTGGCGGGGAGCATCGGGATCATCGGCATCGCCCTGATCTATGCGGTCTCGCAGGGAACCACGGCCTACATTGACATGGTGCAGGAAAACACCCTGACCTCCTATCCATTGATGTTAGAGTCCCATCATACGGACTTGACGGCCCTTATGGAGAGCTTTATCACCGCTGCGGAGGGCTCGGGGGATCATGAGAAGGATGCGGTGTACCAAAAACCGGCCATGTACAACATGGTAAATACGGTAAACAATATGGAGACACAGGAGAATGACCTGAGATCCTTCAAGGAATACCTGGAAAAGGAGCGGGAGGATGAGGAGAGCAGCCTGGCTCAGGCGGTCAGCGGCGTCTCCTACACCTACGACATGGAGCTTCCCATCTATACAAAAAGCGTGGACGGAACCATCATCCATTCAGACCTTCAGGAAATGGTCTGGAGCGTGATGGCAAAATGCATGGGGAGCGATATGAAGGAAATGGGTCTTTCCCGGGAGGCGGCCTCCGGCCAGGGAGGCATGATGGCCATGATGGGGCCCGGAGGCGGTTTTTCCATGTGGCAGGAGATGCTTTCCGGGGACGATGGGAGGCTGGTGAGCCCCCTTTTGGAAAAGCAGTACGACCTGGTGTATGGCTCCTGGCCGGATGAGTACGACGAGATCGTGTTGGTGTTGGACGAAAACCAGGAGCTGGACGACATGACCCTTTACGCCCTGGGGCTGAAATCCCAGGAGGAAATGGACGAGATCGCCGATGCGGCGGTCAATGGAAAGACGTTGGAGGTGAAGGAGCACAAATGGAGCTACGAAGAGGTGTGCGGCATGGAGTTTCGCACCGTTTTAAGCGCCGACTGCTATGTGAGAGATGAGACCACGGGCCTGTATGGGGACCTGCGGGACACGGAGGCGGGGCTGAAATACCTCTATGACAACGGAACCCGGCTGAGGGTGTCGGGCATCATCCGCCCCAAGGAGGATGCCCTTTCCACCATGCTGACGGGCTCCATCGGCTACACCAGCGCCCTGACCCGCCGTATGGTGGAAAAATCCGGGGATTCCCAGGCCATTGCCAGCCAGCTGGCAGATCCAGAGACAGACATTTTTACCGGTCTTCCCTTCCAGGAGAGCAAGGGACAGCTTTCCCAGAAGGAAAAGGCGGAGGAGTTCCGAGCTTATATGAACGGGCTGGACGCCGGCCGGAAGGGGGAGGCGTATATCAAGATCATGAGCATCCCCTCCCAGGAGGAGGTGGATCAGGCTCTTGGCCAGTCCATGGGGGGCATGACCCGGGAGGAGATGGAAAAGACCATAGCTCAGGGCATCCAGGAGCAGACCTCCATGGGAGAAGAGGAGATCCGGCGCTATGTGGAGGAAATGGAGCAGGAGGAGCTGTCAGATATCTTCCGCCAGCTGGCGGAGGGACAATTTCAGGCCCAGTACGCAAAAAAGGTGTCTGAGCAGCTGAAGGGCATGGCCCCGGAGGAGCTGGCGGCAGCTTTGGACGCGGCCATGGAGGGTTATACCAGCCAGCAGTGTGCCGGGTACTATGACCAGGTGCTGGAATTTTCGGATTCCTCCTACGAGGAAAATCTGAGGAAGCTGGGGTACGTGGATCTGGAGGATCCTTCCTCCATCAACCTTTACGCCTCCGCCTTTGCGGACAAGGACGTGATCCAGGAGGCGATCGCCGTGTACAATGAGGGGAGGGACGAGCTGTCCCAGATCCAGTACACGGATTACGTGGGACTGATGATGAGCTCCGTCACCACCATCATCAACGCCATCACCTACGTGCTCATGGCCTTCGTGGCGGTCTCCCTCATCGTGTCGTCCATCATGATCGGCGTGATCACCCTGATTTCGGTGCAGGAGAGAACCAAGGAGATCGGGATCCTCCGGGCCATCGGTGCGTCCAAGAGGAACGTATCCAGCATGTTTAACGCCGAGACTTTGATCATCGGCTTTAGCTCCGGCCTTTTTGGGGTGCTGGTGACCTGGCTTTTGTGCATTCCCATCAACCTGGTGCTCCACCACCTGACGGGGATCCAGGCCCTCAGCGCCCTTCTGCCTCTTCCGGCGGCAGTCGTCCTGGTGGCCATCAGCATGACCCTGACTCTGATCGCCGGGATCATCCCCTCCAGGAGTGCGGCCAAGAAGGATCCGGTGGTGGCCCTTCGGACAGAATAGAGGCCAAAAAATTTGCCCCATCAATGGTGATTTGCGGATGGACTGGAAAAAAACGGAGTGGTATAATAACCCTGTTCATAGTTATCGGATGGATTTACAGCTTCTGTCTAAGGACCGAAAGGAGGTGGCGGATGAATCTGCAGGTGTTCAGAGGAAAAGAAAAAGGCGTTGTTTTTCACGTAAAGGAGGAAGACGGAAGAGAGTATTGCTCTGTGAAGAAAAAAGGTGGTCTCAGGGAGGTGTGGCAGCTTGTGAAGGATCCAGGCGGCCAGATACTGGGAGAGATCAGATACAAGCAGAAGCTGATGCTCCCGGGATGCAGGATCCGTCTTCATGACGGAAAGGAGTTCGGGCTGACGGCCAGAATGGGACTGCGGGGCGGCTATCAGCTTGCGGAAGCTCCCCTGGAGGGGGAGATCGGCTCGGAGCACCCATTTGTCCTCATGGAGAGCGGAAAGGAAGCGGCGTGGATCAGTCTGGTACGCCCAGGGCAGGAGCCCGCTTACCATATGTGGGTGCAGCACAGGGAGCCTGTCCTTTGTATTTCGGCCTTGCTGGGATATGTCATGTGTACCAGGATGAAGAATTAGGAGGAATGACAGTATGAAAGGAAAGCTTGTAAGGAAATTGATGTGCAGCGCCTTGGCTTTCGCCATGGTGATGTCGGAACCGGCTGTCCTGTTTGCGGCAGACGAGTTCTTGGACGTGGAGGACGTGCAGGCTCTGGATGCGGTGGAGGAAGTACCGGCCTGGGAGGAAGCGCCGGCACCCCAGGAAGGGGCGGCGTCCGGCCAGGAGATCCTGTTTTCGGATCAGAGCTTTGAGGCAGACACGGATGTCCTCTTTGGGGATGGAAGCGCTGAGACAGGAGAGGAGGAAACGAAGGACAGGGAGACGCCTGTACAAACCTTCCGGGAATTTGTCCATGCGAAAGGGCTTTCGTATCAGCAGCTTTCAAAGGAGGAGCTGGGAAGCTGCTATCAGGAGTATCTGGCACAGCGCAGAAGCAGCCAGGCCTCCGGCGATGAGGAGATATGCCCCACGGATCTTCTGTATTCTGGCGGAAATGCGATCCAGAACGGCTTTTTGGAGGTTGTGGTAAGCTCGGAAACCGGCCGTTTTACCATCGGAACGCTTGAGGGAAATCCGAATTATACCTCGGACAACGATCAAAAGCTTCTTTTTGGCCATCCGGATCCGTGGAGCTCGGACACGCTGATCAAGATCGGGGAGGATGAGTATTTCTTCTATGCAGACAATATTGCCGTATCTGACGGAAGTCTGGTGGCGAACATGAACATCCCGGAAAAGAATGTGGAGGTGATCCAGACCCTGGAGCTGATCCGAAGCGGAAACAGCAGCTACGAGGATACGGTGCGGATCTCCTACAGGGCGATCAATACGGGAAGCACTGCGCAGAGCATTGGGATTCGGATCATGCTGGATACCATGATCGCAGACAATGATTACGCAGAGTTTCGGATACCCGGTACAGGAAACCTGACCGAGAGGCGGACCTACCAGGGAAGTGAGATTCCGCAGTCCTATCAGGTGTATGATGATCTGGACAATCCTACCACCCTTGCCACGGGATATTTGTACAGAGGAAACGAGAGAAGGCCGGACACCGTTTACTTTACAAACTGGCCCAGCATTAGCGAGGAAAGCTGGAATTACAGCTGTGTGGAAGGGGAGACCCTGGGCGACAGTGCGGTGGCCGTGGTGTATGATCCCATCGTAGTGGGAGGCGGCGGCGCTGCAGAGGTTTCCACCTATTACGGAGTCAGCGTGGGAAATGCCATCTCCGGCGCCGACGGAGAAGAGGTCCTGGAAAGCGAGTCTGTGGGAAAGGACCAGCTTCAGGTGAGAGTCAAGGATGCCTCCTCGGACGCTTATCTGGAAGGGGCAGCAGTCACGGTGGAGGATCCGGAGGGCAATAAGCTTACGGGCGTGACGGAAGAGGATGGAACCTTCCTATTTGAGGATGTCAGGGACTATGTGGGGAAACAGGTCCTGGTTACCGTAGAAAAGGACCAGTATAAAGAAAAGACCTCCCAGGTGGTCCTTCAGGGAGGAGAGTCCCTGGTGCTGACCCTGAAAAACGAAAGCGACACCGCCCCGGAGATCACCTCCGTTATGCTGGGCGACACGGAGCTTTTGATGGACACGATATCCTATTTGGAGGATACGCAGGATGAGGTGGCGGAAAGTCCCGATGCGGAAGAGGTGCAGATCAAGGTTACTTCCGACACGGAAAACTGTGTGTACTACCTGATGCAGGACGAATCCATATTGGAAAAGAATGACACAGGTATTTTTACCCTAAAGACCCTGAAAAAAGCCAAGGGGACTGTGATTGAAAAGCTGAAGTCACAGAGCCTGCGGTACATTCGATGCGTTTCTCCTGACGGCCAGTCCTCCAAGGAGACCAATTTTGGTCTGAGGGTAAGCCTTCCCACCGTCTCGGCCAAGGGCATCACAAAGATGAAATTCATGGAGGTTGGAAACAGTACGGTAGGAGAAAACTCTCTGGCCGCTCTGTTCCTTGGAAATTCCCTGACCTTTGGTATGAATGAGCTTCTGGATCTGGAGATCGAGGTGGACGATTCTGGGAAGGTGAGCGTGGGTCTGAACCTGGAAAAAATGCCCAGGACACAGAAGGAGATCAAGGAGGTGTACGACGCCCTCCTGAAGATGGAAACAAGGGATTACCATTTTGGCAAGGTGCAGCCAAAGCTGCATATGGGCGGTGTGGAGACCACCGTCAGCGTGGCCGGTTATGGAGAAGGATATCTGGACGAGGGCGCCGTCATGGTGGATCTCCAGGTGAAGGTCTGCGGGAAGATCAAGGGCAGCCATACGACAAATTATTTCTGGATCGTGCCTTTGTACATCACCGTAGGCGCGGAAGGCTCCATTACCGCAGAGGTGACTGGAAATATCAAAAATCAGGACGGGCTGAACCTGGACGGGATATTGCCCACCTGGTACAGCGGCACCATTGAACCCTCCGTATCCGTGTTCCTGGAAGGAGGAGTGGGGACGAAGGGGATCGCCAACCTGGGAGTGGAAGGCAGAGGTACCCTGTCCTATACCTATGATTTCGTGTCTCATAATTCCAAGGCGACGCTGGGCGCTTCCGCAGCTTTGAAGGCGGCGGTGTGGAAGTTTGAGAAGAGCCTGCAGCTGGCGGAAGGGGAGCTGGTGCTTTATGACAGCAATCGCGCAAGCTCTGATGTGTACTATGGAGAGGAAAACATTTATGAGCAGCTGGATCAGCAGGACTTTCTTCTGGCAGACGGAGGCAGCGAATCAGGAGATCTGTCCCTGAATACTGCCGATTCTTCACCGATTTATGTGAACGCAGGAGGTACGACCTATAAATTCTGGATCCGGGAAAACGAAAATGAAGAATTTTGCAATGCCAGTGAGCTGGTATATCAGAAAAAGGTTGACGGCGGCTACACCGAGCCCGTTGTGATCGATGATGATCACACCTCTGATTTTGCTCCCTCTGTGGCAGTGGACGAAGCAAATAAGAAGATCATCGTGGTATGGCAGGACACCAAGGAGTCCTTTAAGGATGATACGGTGACCATAGAGGACATGGCAGGGGCGGCAGAGATCAGCATGGCCGTTATGGATTACAGTACAGACATACCCATCGACGTTTATTCGATCACGGACAACGACGTGGTGGATACCATTCCTGCCGTTTCTATTTATGACGGAAAGGCGGCTCTTGCCTGGTATCACACGGAAAACGGCGCTTTGGAGACCGAGCTTCCCAGCTATGTCTGCTGTACCTATGTAGATTATCAGGGAAATAAGGACGAAGTACAGAAGGTCAATTTGGGAGAGGACCGGTATATCTTTGAGATCGCCATGACCACTCTGGACGGGAAGCCTGCCGCAGCCTATACCCTGACAGAGGGGAGCGGGGCGGAGATCGTTCGGAACACCAGAAGAACCGGTTACGTGGCCTTTGGGGACGAGACGCCTGCATTCCTTGGAGGCGAGGAGGATACCAACGGTTCCATGGCGACGGGACGGCTTGGAGACCAGGAATATCTTTTCTGGTACCAGAACGGAAACATTGCCTACAGGAACTCGGCGAATCAGGAGGCTGCCTATGTATTTGCCCCCGGAGAGACGCCGGAAACCCTGTCTCAGGATTTTGTGGTTGTCAGCGCCCCTTCCAAGACTTACGTTTTGTGGGTGGGCACCCAGCAGGACAGCGAAAATGAGCGTATCCTTTACGGAAGCATCTGGGAAGGAGATGGATTTGGGGATGCTCACAGGATGGCATCTCTTGGCGAAGGGAACGTGACGGGCCTGACAGGCTTTGTGGAGAACGATACACTGACGGTATCCTACTGTCTTGCCGCCTACGGTGAGGATGGCAGCCTGTTATCCTCAGAACTGGTGGAGAAGACCGTGGATGCGTATACGGACCTGGCTCTCCTGGATGTGACATATGATGACTGTGACGTGGAGCTGGGAGAAAAGCTTCCCATGATCCTCAAGGTGAAAAACCTGGGGAATCAGGCTATCAGCTCTGTAACAGTAAGGGCGGCGGATGGTTACGAGGCCTACGAGAAGGAATATGAAATCACATTGAAGCCGGGAGAGGAAGAAGAAATTTCCTATGAGGGGTATGTGGTGCCCCAGGATATGGAAGGTCTCTGGGATTTGGAGGTGCTTGTCTCCTGTGATGAAGACGGGGATACACTCAACAACACCACTCTGGTGACCTTCGGATATACGGTACTCTTTGTTGAACGCCAGAAGGACGTTATGATGAACAATGAGGAGTATTTGAAGCTTCTGGTGACCAATGACAGCGGAATTGACGCAAGGGACGTGGGCTTCCGGATCCTGGCGGACGCCAAGGATGGAAGTGTGCTTCATACGGAAAACTGGGGCGAGCTGAAGGCTCACGACAGCAAGATCGTATACTTCCCAAGGAAGACCATGGCAGAATGTAAGGTGGCTTATGCTTACATCAGCACCTCATCCCCGATCAGGGAAAGCCAGAGCGCATACGTTCTGATGGGGAACTCCAACGAGGGAATCCGGTACGTTGTGACCAGCGGCTTTGCCATAGGGGCAGGAGAGGGAGGTCAGGTAGCCGGAGAATACAAAGAGCAGTACGATTCAGACACCTGGATTTCCGTAAAGGCAGAGCCTGAGGAAGGATATGTGTTTGACAAATGGGTATCCGAGGGAGAAGAGGGCTCTGCATCAGGAAGCTTTGAAAATGAGGATGCCCAGGAGACCACCTTTGTGATGCCTGAGAACAGCGTACAGGTAACGGCGCTGTTTAAGAAGGAAGTAAAGGCAGCGGGAGTGACGTTTGCCCAGGAGACTGTGACGCTCCTTGTGGGAGAGGAAAAGCCTCTGGTCGCAGAGGTGACGCCGGCGGATGCCAGCGATAAGTGTACTTATGAGAGCAGCGATGACTCCATCGCCTCCGTGGACAAGGACGGCGTGGTGATCGGTAACAAGAAAGGCAGCGCCGTGATCAAGGTGACCTGCAATGGGTTTGAAGCGGAGTGCGAGGTTACCGTGGAGGACATTCCTGTTACGGCGATCCGCGTGATCTACCCGACTCTGGAGCTCAACGGCATTGGAACGACGGACTATGTGGAAACCCTTTTGACACCGGCAGACGCCTCGGAGGCTCTGGAATACACGACCCAGGATACCGGTATCATAGAGGTGGATAAGGAGACCGGAATGGTGACGGCCAAGGCCGTGGGCCAGGCGGTTGTGACGGTCCGGGCCGTGGATTCTGATGTTACCGCCCAGTGTGTGGTGGAAGTGAAGAAGCCTCTCACAGGGATCCGCCTGTCTGAGGGCAGAACCACCATTGGCGTGGGGAAAACCGCGGAGCTTTCCGTTTTGCTGGAGCCTGCAGATACCACGGACAGCCCGGTGATCGATTGGACGGTTTACAATCCCAATATCCTTTCCCTGGAGCCGCTGGGCGAAAACAGCGCCAAGGCTGTTTTGAAGGGCTTGAGCGCCGGAACCACCCTTGTTGAGGCGAGAGCGGGCAGCTATGTGCAGTATTGCAACGTGACGATCACTCAGCCGGCTGCCGGCGTGATCCTTACCGCCAGCGCCCTGGAGCTTGGGCAGGGGGAGAGCAGGACCATCGGCTATTCCTTGCAGCCCAGTACTTCTACAGACAGAGTGACCTTTGCAAGCGGCAATGCCGAGATCGCAGCTGTGGACGAAAATGGAGTGGTGTATGGCGTGATGCCAGGCGTGACTCAGATCGTGGCGACTGCGGAGAGCGGAGTGACGGCTGCTTGTACCGTGACAGTAAAAGAGAACAGCGCTAGGATCGTCACGTCGCTGGAGGATCTTCAGTCTCCCCATCCGTATACCGACAGGATGAGCCAGTGGTGGTCTTACAACCTGCCGGGGGCCATATCCATAACGCTGACCTTTGACGGACAGACCATGTTTGAGGAAAATGCGGATTATCTGTACGTTTATGACGGCAATAAAAAACTGATAGGGTCCTACACCGGAAGCAGCCTGAGCGGGCAGACCGTAACGATTCCGGGAAGCGTGGCTCTTTTGAACCTGAAGACGAACGCCAGCGGCACGGCCTATGGATTTAAGGTGACCAGTGCGGTGGGGCTTTATGACATGAGCCAGGCCGTGGTAAGTCCCATCGCCAACCAGTTCTTTACGGGAAGCGCCATAGAGCCGGCGGTGACCGTGAGCTACGGGGGAAGGATCCTCAGTGCCGGGACAGATTATTCTGTGGCGTTTGGCAACAATGTGAACATTGGCCAGGCTGAGGTCACCATCACAGGTATGGGTGCCTTTACAGGTACTTTGAGGACGGTCTTCCACATCGTGGCGCCCAGTCTTGAAATGCCGCAGGGACTTAAGACTGCGTCCGCCGGTGCGAAATCCATCAAGATTTCCTGGAAGGCAGTTTCCATGGCCTCTGGATATCAGGTATACCGCTACGACAGCAAGAAGAAGTCTTATACGCTGCTGAAAACCTTGAGTGGAAACAAGAGGGTTTCCTACACGGATAAGAGCAGGTCCTTGAAGCGGGGACTGAAGTACAAATATAAGGTGGTTCCCTTCTTTAAGGCCGGAAGCGCCACAGTCACAGGCCCGGAGGCTTATCTGGAGAGCGCGCTGGCTCCGGCAGGAACGGCCATCCGGTCGCTGAAAGCCGGCAAGAAGACGATCACCGTGAAATACAAAAAATCCGCCAAGGCAAACGGCTATGAAATCTATGTTTCCATGAAGAAGACGAAGGGCTATAAGAGAGCGGCCGTGGTCGGCAAGGCAGGAAAGACCTCGGCGGTGTTAAAGAAGCTTAAGAGCGGAAAGAAGTACTACGTGAAGCTTCGGACCTTTGTGAAGACAAAGAATGGAAAGATTTACAGCAGCTATACAAAGCCGAAGGCAGTCAAGGTGAAATAAGCCCGAAGGAGCATTTGGGGCGGAGCCCCTCTGACGGTGCAGGGGCCTGATTGCTGCTGAAATGGGGCGGGAGTGGCCGTATGGTCCACTCCCGCCCTTGTTTTTTCGGGGGAAGATGTTTATAATAAAAGGAACTCTGCGGTATGGGCCTGTGGTCATGGATGGGCATGGGCCGGCCGCTGGGATGGATAAAGGGCATGTGCCGTCTGGAGGAGGAAAGTGGACATGAGAAAATATGGAAGAGTGTTTGTGGTGGTGCTGGATTCCCTGGGGATGGGGGCGATGCCGGATTCCCCGGATTTTGGAGATCGGGGGGTGGATACCTTCGGCCATATCGTGGAGAGGGTGGGCAGCCTGGCGATCCCCAATCTGACCAGCCTGGGGCTGTTGAACCTTCATCCAGTCAGGGAGATGGAAGGGGCGAAGGAGCCGAAGGGCCGCTATATGAAGATGGGAGAGGCCAGCAACGGCAAGGACACCATGACCGGGCACTGGGAGATGATGGGACTGAAGGTGGAGAAGCCCTTTCAGACCTTCACCGACACCGGGTTTCCGCCGGAGCTGATCGCGGAGCTGGAGAAGCGCTGCGGAAAGCGGGTCATCGGGAATAAAAGTGCCAGCGGGACGGAGATCCTGGAGGAGCTGGCCGAGGAGGAGATCCAGACCGGCGCCATGATCGTTTACACCTCCGCAGATTCTGTGCTGCAGATCTGCGGAAATGAGGAAACCTTTGATCTCCAGAATCTTTACCGCTGCTGTGAGATCGCAAGGGAGCTGACCATGAGGGACGAGTGGAAGGTGGGACGTGTCATCGCAAGGCCCTACGTGGGGAAGAAAAAGGGTGAGTTCAAGAGGACCAGCAACCGTCATGACTATGCTCTGAAGCCCTACGGAAGGACGGTGCTGAACGTTCTGAAGGATGCGGGGCTGGACGTGATCTCCGTGGGAAAGATCAACGACATTTTTGCAGGGGAGGGGATCACCAGGGCCTGCCGTTCCAACAGCTCCGTCCATGGGATGGAGCAGACGGTGGAGATCTGCCGGGAAGATTTTTGCGGCCTGTGCTTTACCAACCTGGTGGATTTTGACGCCCTTTGGGGACATCGGAGGGATCCGGAGGGGTACGCCCGGGAGATAGAGAGGTTTGACGTGGGGCTGGGGCGGCTTTTGGAGGAGCTGCGGGAGGATGATCTGCTGATCCTTACGGCGGATCATGGCAACGACCCCACCTACACGGGAACGGATCACACCAGGGAGTACACGCCCTTTATCGCCTACTCAAAAGCCATGAAGAGCGGGGGAAAAATGGCGGATCAGGACACCTTCGCCGTCATCGGCGCCACCATTGCGGAAAACTTCGGCCTGGAAATGCCGGAGGGGACCATCGGCGTCTCCCTGCTCCCGGAACTGATATAAAAAGCGTGACAGTCCAGTTGTCTGGACTGTCATATTTTTTGACAAAAAATGTTTCCAAAATAAAAAAATCAGTTGAAAGTTCCGGCAAAAAATATATAATATAAAACTAGATATAATCAGTGTAGAAAAGAGAAGGTGCCATATGGGGAGAGAACTGAAGACGGAATTTGGGATGAGCAAAAAAACCAGGATAGGGATTTTTACCGCCATAGCCGTTTTTTTATTTTTGTCGGTCATTGTGTTCGAGAGCCTTCAGAAGAATATCAGGTCGGTCATTATGGAGGAGTCGGAAAAGGACATCGAGAACATCAGCTCATTGAATGCAGATGCGGTTTACAAGGATCTGATGAGCCGTCAGAGGCTCCTGAAATCCATCGCCGACAGCATCTCGAAGGAGGAGCTTCAGGACTATGGAAGATTGTTGGCAAAAATGAAGTTTTACTCCCAAAACTACGAGTTTTATAACATGGGCGTCCTGACCCGGGACGGCGTGCTCCACACCACCACGGGGAACGACATCCCCCTGGCGGGGGTGAGCCCCTACAGCGAGGCTCTGGAGGGGAGGAGGCTCATATCCAGGAGCGTGACGGCGGCGGACGGCGGGGAGAGAAAGGTGAACATCCTGTCAGAGCCGGTGTATGAGGGGACGGAGCTGGCCTTTGTGCTGGCGGCGGCCTATCTGTCCAGTGAGCTGGCGTCGAACCTGAACATCAGCGCCATCGGGGACAAGGGCTTTAGCTTCATCGTGGACTCCCAGGGGAAGGGCGTGATCTATCCCAGGTACGGGTCGGAGAGCGATTATCTGGAGCTTCTCGGGTATGTGGACGGCTTGGACGAGCTTTCTCCCCGGAACAATGCCGGGAATCACAGCTGCTTCTGGTACGAGGGGGAGCAGTATTTTTCTCACTTTGCGGCATTGGGGATCAATGACTGGTACCTGATGACCTGTGCGAAGGCCTCCGATGTGTTTGCAGGGGCCCGCAACATCAACGTTCGGGTATTAAGGGGAATGGGCTTTCTCTGGATCGTGATCTGCCTTTCCGTTGGCTTCATCATCTATTCCTATTTCCGCTACCAAAGGGGCATACAGAGGATCGTCTTTGAAGACCGTCTTCTCCAGGAGAAGAACTTTGATTATCTGAGGGTCCTGTTTCCCAGGATCCTGGAGGAGGAACGGGAAAAGAGCGTGTTTTTTGCCCTGGATGTGGACAAGTTCAAGGAGTTTAACCTGATTTACGGAGGGAAGGCGGGAGACCGCCTCCTGAAATACATCGATGGAGTTTTCCGGGAGGAGCTGCCAAAGGATCGCCTGTACCGCTACGTGGCGGACCAGTTCACGGGGCTTCTCTCCTGCCAGGATGAAAGGGAGGCCGGGGAAAAGATCGAAAAGATCCTTGCCCGGTTTGGGCGGGATATCGAGAAAAAGGAGATCCAGCCCTTTGAGGTTTCGGTGGGGCTGTGCCATCTGAAGGATTACGAAAGCCTTCAGGTGCTCCACAGCGACGCCCTGATCGCAAAGAACACGGTGAAGGGGAGCCATGTGCAGAAGTATGCCTTTTATGATGAGCGGATGAGAAGGGAAAGGCTGGAGTTTATGGCCATGGAGTCCGCCTTTCAGGATGCGCTGCGCAACGGGGAATTTCAGGTTTATTACCAGCCGAAGTTTGATATCCGGACAGGAAGGATCATCGGCTCGGAGGCGCTGGCCAGGTGGATGCGGCCTGACGGCAGCGTGATCGCCCCCGCCGCCTTTATCCCGTGCTTTGAGGCCAACGGTCAGATCGTGCTTTTGGATGAGATCATCCTGGAGATCGTGTGCCGCCAGATGAAGGAGATGGAGAGGGACGGGATCCAGGTGCAGGAGGTTTCGGTGAACCTGTCCAGGGTGCATCTGAAATATCCCGGCATCACGGAGAAGATCTCCCAGATCATAAGGTCCATGGGGATCGATGCCTCCAAGCTGGCCTTCGAGATCACGGAGAGCGCCATGTATGAGGAGAAGATCCCGCTCAGGGACATTGTGTCGGAGCTTCACGGCATGGGGTGTCGGGTAAATATGGACGATTACGGCACCGGCGTTTCCGGGCCCAGCTCCCTGGCGGATATCGAGTTTGACGTGGTAAAGATGGACAAATCCTTCATTGACAAGATCGGGAATGGCAAGATGCAGTCTGTGATCCATTCCACCATCCGTCTGTCCGAGGAGCTGGGCATGACTCTTTTGGCGGAGGGTGTCGAGAAGGAGGATCAGGTGGAGTGGCTGAAAAAGTGCGGATGCTATTTTGTTCAGGGCTTCTATTATTCCAGGCCGGTTTCGGAGACAGAATACCGCCGGATGCTGATGAACAACGGGGGATAGGGCTGCTGCGCCCGTCTGGGATGAGATGCCATGAGAGGGGATGAGAGTTTTTTTCTTGGGATTCTTTTTTGTGACTACCGATTGACATGTGCGGCTGAAAAATGGTATATTTTATGTACTTATATCTGAAAAAGGAATCGTGGCCAGTGTACGGATGGGTTTCTGTTTTGCAAAATAACCTGCCCGGATGTGATCCGGGGGCGCTGCGGCCAATGGACGGATCTGCTTTTGAGTTCCTTCGCCGCAGGGCTGGACGGGTTGTTTTGTGTGATTTCTAAATATGGACAGGATGGTACGCTGGCCGGTATACAGCGGGGGTGAAAAAGTTGGCTACTTTAAAGGACGTTGCCCGCGTGACCGGGCTGACAGTGGGAACTGTGTCGAGGGTGCTGAATAACCGGGGATATATCAGTGAGAAAACCAGGAAAAAAGTTTATCAGGCCATGAAGGATCTGAATTATCGGCCAAATGAGATGGCCCGTTCCCTTTCTAAGCAGAAGAACAACACCATTGGGGTGATCGTGCCCCACATCGTCCATCCTTACTTTGCGAAGGTGATCAGCAGCCTGGAAACGGCGGCTTATGAGCACAAGTATAAGCTTCTTTTGTTTAACTCCAAGGGCAAGGAGGACAGGGAGGAAGAGTACATCGAGATGTGCAGGAGCAACCGGGTGGCTGGGGTGGTGCTTTGCAGCAGCACCTTCCATACGGAAAAGTTCCGGAACCTGGGATTTCCGGTGGTCACCCTGGAGAGGTCCATCGACGAGGCGGCTGCGGGTATCGAGTGCGACAATTACCGGGGCGGGATCCTTGCCACGGAGCATCTGATCGAGAGGGGCTGCAAATGCCTTCTTCACATTGGGGGCGTGGCTCAGAATGAGATGCCTGCGGATCAGCGGAACCTGGCCTTTGAGGAGGTCTGCAGGAAAAACGGGGTGGAATTTTACTCTACCAATCTGGAGAAGGCCTTGTACGACGATCTGGATTACTACCAGCTGATCCGCAGGATCCTAAGGGAGCATCCCCAGATCGACGGCGTGTTCGCCAGCTCGGACCTGATCGCCGCCCAGGTGCTCCAGGTATGCAGGGAGAAGGGGGTGGAGGTGCCCTCTCAGGTAAAGGTGGTGGGCTTTGACGATGTGAACGTGGCGGCGCTGACGACGCCCACCATCACCACCATCCATCAGCCGGTCAAGGAGATGGCCCAGGCGGCGATCTCGGCGGTGGTGCGGATCGAGGAGGGGGAAGCGGTCCCCGTGCGGAGCGTGTTTCCCGTGACCTTGGTCCAGAGAGAAAGCACGTGACCATAGCATGACAGGGTGCGCAGGGAGAGAACGGGGTACGTGACGAAAAGCTGAGAAAAGACTGAAAAGGAAAAGCGCAGAAGGAAAAGGTATATAGGGAAAGGTACATACGGAAAAGAGAAAGAGAGGCTGCGAGAAGAGTACAAAAAAGAAGAGTGAAAAAAGAAGGACAGGGAAGGCTCAGGGGCGCCCTGAAGGGCTGTGTTTAAGGAAAGTGTGCAGATCGGTCATTTGAGAGAAAAATGAGGGGACTGCACACTTTTTTTCTGTCATTTTTTGGGCGGCGGAGAGGTGGGGAGCCCGTCCTGTTTTTTGGGGTTAAGGGAGGGTGCTGGGAGCCTGAGAAGGATTTTTTTATGAAATCCATCTCATATATCAAACGGTAGCTACAAAAATCGACATAAGACGATGGACAAATGATGTGTCAATACAAAATATACGGGAATCATGCACAAAATATCCATATAAAATTCGTATATATATACTAAACTTACAATTTGTGCCATGGAAATATATGTTTACCGATTGACATATATAAACGGGTATGGTACGATACAGTCACCTGATAAACATCATTGAAAAAACAGAACAACAGGAGGAGAGACAACATGAAGAAAAAAGCATTTGCAGCAGCTCTCGCGGCAGTTATGGCAGCTTCGATGGCAGTTCCGGTTATGGCAGAGGACGTTTCCATCACCATCTTTAATTCCAAGATGGAGATCCAGAGCCAGCTGGAGGAGAAGGCGGCCGAGTACAGCGAGGAAAAGGGCGTGGATGTAGAGGTTTACTACTCCAGCGAAACGGTTGCCGCCCATATGGCTGCAAAATACGCATCCGAGGATCCCTACACCATGTCCATGGTTGATGCAAAGGACGTTTACTCCTTGGGAAAGGAGCACGCCATTGACCTGAGTGATCAGGATTGGGTAAAGGATACGGTATATGCCATCGATGTAGACGGAGAGGTGAAGGGCTTCCCGGTTACCATCGAGGCCAGAGGCCTGATCTACAATGCGGAGGCCATCGAGGCCATCACCGGTGAGGAGTTCGTTCCCACAGATTATGCCACCCTGGATTCCTTCAAGGAGCTCCTTGCTACGCTGGCTGAGGGCGGTATGGAGACCCCTGTTGGTATCATGAAGGAGGACTGGTCCCTGGGCGCTCACTACCTGGCACAGGTATATGAGGAGCAGGAGGACGTGGAAGCGTTCATCACTTCCCTTCACGAGGGAACGGCAGACCTGATCAACAATGAGAAGTTCAATGCATTGATGGACACCTTTGATACATTGATGGAGTACAATTACGCAAAGGATACCGCCATCGCCGCAGAGCGTGAGGTGACCGAGCAGAAGCTGGCAGAGGGTGAGATCGCTTTCATGTTCGGCGGAAACTGGGATTGGTCCGTGATCAACGCTTACGATTACTCTGAGAAGATGGGTATGATGCCAGTTCCCCAGAACACGGAGGACGGCTCCAATGAGAAGCTGGTAGGCGGCGGTTCCAAGTTCTTCTACATCGATTCCTCTGAGGACGTATCGGACGAGCAGCGTCAGGCAGCCAAGGACTTCCTCAACTGGCTGGTATACGAGGAGGATGGACAGTCCTTACTGGTAAATGACTGCTCCCTGGTTCCCGCATTTGGAAACATTGAGCTTGAGGTGACCGATCCTCTTGGAATTTCCGTAAAGGCATTTGCAGACGCAGGCTCCCTGATCGACAACTACAACTATCTGCCGGATGACCACTACTCACTTTGCGGAGCGGCATTCCAGAAGTATCTTGCCGGCCAGAGCGACCGGGAGGGCTTTGCTTCCGAGATCGAGAGCTACTGGACCTCCACGGCTCCTGTAGAGCATTGAGCAGCAAAAAAGCGCGTATAGAAAAAGAGAATTGATAGAATAATCTATATTTATAGAATAATCTATATCAAAAACGAAACATATAGGAGAAGAGCCGGCCAGGCGCCGGCTTCTCCTTTCTAAAGACCCTGAAAGGTCTGTCGGCTTCAGAGCGGCTTGTGCGGCGAGACAGAAAGAGCGGCGGACCGTGAATGTTACCTATAGGAGGGAAAGAGGACATGAAAAAGAATACCATGTCATATAAGGTGGGTCAGTATCTCATGTTTGCCGGACCGGCGGCGCTGTTGTTCATTGGCGTGGTGATCCTGCCGTTTATCTACGGTTTGTATCTCACCTTTACCAACTGGGACGGCGTCTCCAAATCAAAGCCCTTTGTGGGTTTTGCCAATTACATGTCGGCATTTCAGGACGCTGCCTTTTGGCAGTCTCTGGGGAGGACCTTCATTTACTCTGTGATCGCGGTTGTGTTTGTCAACATCGTGGCCTTCGTGCTGGCTTATCTTGTGACCAGCGGCGTGAAAGGACAGAATTTCTTCCGGGCAGGCTTCTTTATCCCGAACCTGATCGGCGGTATCGTCCTTGGTTACGTGTGGAAGTTCGTGTTCAACCGTGCCTTTGTGTCATTGGGGCAGGCGCTGTCCATCGGAGCGCTTTCCACCTCCTGGCTGGCCACCACCAACGGGGCCATGCTCTGTCTGATCATTGTTTCTGTTTGGCAGTACGCAGGCTACATGATGCTGATCTACGTTGCCGGCTTCATGAGCGTGCCGAAGAGCCTGATGGAGGCCGCCCAGATCGACGGGTGTACCCAGTCCCAGGCTACGATGCACGTGATCATTCCTCTGATGCGGGCATCCTTTGTACAGTGTCTCTTCCTGACCATCACGAGATGCTTCATGGTATACGACGTAAACCTTTCCTTGACGAAAGGCGAGCCCTTTAACACGTCTGTCATGGCCGCCATGCATGTTTACAATCAGGCCTTCACCTATAAGAAATATGGCATTGGCCAGGCAGAAGCTTTGATCCTGTTCGTCGTCTGCGCAGTCGTAGGCGTGACGCAGGTATACGTTGGCAAGAAAGGAGAGGTGGAAGCATAATGGACGATAATAAAAAAGCTGCCCGCAAAAAAACAGTATCCCACGTGATCATGCTCGTGGTACTTGCCATACTGTTGCTCCTCTTTGTGTTCCCCTTCCTTCTTGTCATTGTGAACGTGTTTAAGACGAAGGGAGACATTACATCCAATCCCCTGGCTCTGGTGGGAGAGCATGGCTTCATCCTGAGCAACTTCCCGGATGCCATGAAAAAGATGGATTTCCTTGTGGTGTTTAGAAACTCTCTTGTGATCACCACATCTGCAACGGTGCTGACCCTTCTGGCATCCTCCATGGCGGCCTTCGTGATCGTGCGAAACAAATGGAAGGCCTGCGGCATCCTCTTTGGAGGGATGATCGCTTCCATGGTGATTCCTTTCCAGGTGCTGATGGTTCCGCTGGTGTCTCTTTACGGCGGTATTTTCGGAGTTCTGAACAGCCGTTTGACCCTGGTTTTGATGCACGTGGGGTTCTCGGTGTCCATGGCCACCTTCATGTTCCATGGAGCGATCCGTACCAACATCCCTCTGGAGCTGGAGGAAGCGGCGCTGATCGATGGCTGTACCAGATGGCAGACCTTCTGGAAGATCGTGTTTCCTCTTCTGAAGCCGACCATCGCAACGGTTGCCATCATTGACGCCATGGCCTTTTGGAATGACTACCTTCTGCCAAGCCTGGTGCTGGGCCGCAAGGAGCTGTACACCATTCCCATCGCCACACAGGCGTTTTACGGAACCTATTCCACGGATATGGGACTTGTCATGGCCGCACTGCTTTTGGCAATGCTGCCCATCCTGATCCTGTACCTGTTCCTGCAAAGATATATTGTAGAGGGCGTAACATCCGGTGCCGTGAAAGGATGATATAGAAAGGACGCAGCGGGGAATACAGCCGGTATTCTCTCTGCGCCCTTTTTTCTGTGCATGGGCCCCGCCGCCTGGGATATGGGCGGGCGCAGGAGGACGGGGAGGGCTTTGGCGAAGTCCTGTCTGTGAAAAGGAGGAGGGGCCGGATCATCTATCCATCATGATCAGGAGGAAGGATTATGGATCAAACCATAAAAATAGAAAAGAAGTACCTGGGGATTCCTGTTTATGCAGAGCGGCCGGAAAAGCTGCTGGAGGTCTTTTGCGGGGAGGAAAAGATCTTTGAGTTTCAGATACCGGCGTGTGTGGACGTGGATAAGGAATCCTGGGATTATATCAGCTATCTGAATGTGGAAAAATATCGGGGGAAGACGTTGACGTTCAGGGGGGATTTTGATATAAAGGTTTTGGAATCTTTTCGTCAGCAGGATGCTTACCAGTACGAGCCCCTTTCCCGTCCGCTGATCCACTTTACCGCCCAGAGAGGGTGGATCAATGATCCCAATGGCTTCGTGTTCCGCCAGGGGTGGTACCATCTGTATTTTCAGCACAACCCCATGAACACCCAGTGGCAGAACATGTCCTGGGGGCACGCAAAAAGCCGTGATCTTCTCACCTTTACCCAGGGGGACAACGTGCTGTTTCCCGATGAGACCGGTCCGGCCTTTTCCGGCTGCGGCCTTGTGAATGAGAGGGGGCTGCTGGGGCTTCCCAAGGATACCCTTCTCTTTTATTACTCCGCCGCAGGCGGGGAAAGTCCCTGGAGCCAGGGGAGGCTGTTTACCCAGAGGATTGCGGTGAGCCAGGATGGAGGTGATACCCTGGAAAAGCTTCCGGGGGCCGCCATCGGAGAGCTGGAAAAGGATACCAGGGACCCAAAGATCTTCTGGCATGAAGAGACGGAGGCCTATGTCATGGTGCTCTGGATCCAGGGAAATGAATTTGGCTTTTTCCGGTCAAAGGATCTGAGGGACTGGGAGGAGACGGATCGCATCGTCCTGGAGGAGGCCTGGGAATGCCCCGACCTTTTCTGCCTGGAATATGAAGGGCGGCAGGTGTGGGTGTTCACCAGTGCGGACGGTTTTTATTATCTGGGAGATTTTGACGGCTTCACCTTCCAGACGGACGGGGTGCGCCGGATGGCCTATCAGACCAGCCTTCCCTATGCGGCTCAGACCTGTAGCGGGCTTTGCGATCGGGTGGTAAGCGTTTTTTGGCTGAGAACGAAGAACCCGGGACATCTTTATACGGGGATGATGGGGATCCCAAGGGAGCTTACCCTGGTGGAGAAGGAAGGAGAACCCTGTCTTTCCCTTTTGCCGGTGCGGGAGTATGAGAGAGGCAAGCAGGAGATTGCCGCCTTTTCTCTGGAGGAGGAGTTCTCCATGGAAAGCGGGCAGGAGGGCGTGACGGAGATCTGCCTGGCGCTGGATGGGCCTGGGAAGGTGGATGTACGATTTTTTGGACAGGAGCTGTCCGTTGACCAGGGAAGCCTGGTGTTTGGGAAGGAACGGACGCCTCTTTCGGAGGCTCTGACGGAGCTTCATGTGATCGTGGACAGGTATGTTGTGGAGGTTCACGGCAATAGGGGAACCTTCAATGCCTTTTATGAGACGGAATCTCCCCTTCTGAAGGGAAGGATCCAGGCGGCAGGCCCCGGTGGCCAGGGACGGATCTTTCTTTGGACGGGAGAACGGCAGTGAGGAGCGGAATATATATGAGAAGGAAAGCGGCAGAGAGCAGCCCGGTGGCAATGAAAAGGGGCGGCTCGCAGGCAGAAGAATATGATAAGAGGTTTCAGCGCCATTTTGACGAGCTGAAGTGGCTGTATATGGAGCTTTACCAAAATGAGGAGATGCTGGATGAGCTGACTCAGAACATGAGGCGGTTCTACCAGGAGCGCCGGGAGGCACTGAAGGGGCTGGACCGTAGAAGGGAGAAGGATACAGGCTGGTTTCGGAAGAATGACATTTTGGGAATGATGCTCTATGTGGATAATTTCGCGGGAAATTTAAAGGGAGTTCAGGAAAAGCTGGACTACATCGAAAAATGCGGCGTCAATTACGTCCATCTCATGCCCCTTTTGGAGTCGCCCAAGGGCAGGTCGGACGGAGGCTATGCGGTGGCGGACTTCCGCAAGGTTCAGCCGGAGCTGGGCACCATGGAGGATCTGGAGGATCTGGCCAAGGACTGCCACGGGAGGGGAATCAGTCTTTGCATGGATTTTGTCATGAACCATACCTCCGAGGATCATGAGTGGGCCATTCGGGCCCGCAGGGGGGAAGGGGAGTACATGAGCCGGTACTTCTTCTATGACAATTATGAGATTCCTGCCAGGTATGAGGAGACCGTGCCCCAGGTTTTCCCCACCACGGCTCCCGGCAATTTTACCTATCTGCCGGAGATCGGGCATCATGTGATGACCAGCTTTTATCCTTATCAGTGGGATCTGAATTACAAAAATCCCAGGGTCTTTAACGAGATGATGTACAATTTCCTGTTCTTTGCCAATGTGGGGATCGACGTGATCCGAATTGACGCAGTTCCCTATATTTGGAAGGAGCTGGGAACGGATTGCCGGAACCTTCCCCAGGTGCACACCATCGTCCGCATGATGCGCATGATCGGGGAGATCGTCTGCCCGGGCATCCTGCTTCTGGGGGAGGTGGTCATGGAGCCCTCCAAGGTGGCCCCCTATTTTGGAACCCTGGAAAAGCCGGAGTGCCACATGCTTTACAACGTGACCACCATGGCCACCACCTGGCATTCTCTGGCGACAAGGGATACCAGGCTTTTGAAAAAGCAGGTGGATATCCTGGCATCCCTTCCGAAGGAATATGTGTTTTTGAATTATCTCAGGTGTCACGATGACATTGGCTGGGGGCTGGATTATCCTTCCCTGGAGGGCTGGGGGATGATGGAGCGGCCTCACAAGCAGTACATCAATGACTTTTTCACGGGAAGGATACGGGACAGCTACAGCCGGGGAGAGCTTTACAATGCGGACCCGGTGACGGGGGACGCCCGTTTCTGCGGCACGGCGGCCTCCATGTGCGGCGTGGAGAAGGCGGGCTTTGAGCACGATCCCGCCCAGATGGCCTACGCCATCGACCGGCTGCTGACTCTTCATGCCTTTATGTTTACCCAATCGGGGATCCCCATGCTCTACAGTGGGGATGAGGTGGGTCAGACCAACGATTACTCCTACAAGGAGGTGCCGGAAAAGGCGCCGGATTCCAGGTACATCCATCGGGGCATTTTCCACTGGACGCTGACGGAGATGATCGACAAGGAGGGAAGCGTACAGGATCGGATCTTCCACGGTCTTCGCAGGCTGGAAGGGATCCGGGCGGAGGAGCCGGTCTTCGTGTCCACGGCAGGCTTTTACACCCTGGAAACCTACGAGCCCTCGGTGATCTGTATTGTCCGGGAGTATGGAGGGGACAAGCTGATCGGTCTGTTTAATTTCAGTGAGTTTGACAAGACCGCCTGGATCGACCAGCAGGACGGAATGTACCGGGATCTGGTTACGGGCAAGGAGATGAAGGCCTCCGGGGTCTGGGTGCCGGGAAATAGCTTCTATTGGCTGAAAAAGAAGAAAGGCGGAAAATAGGAATATGAAGAAATGGTGGAAGGATGCGGTAATCTACCAGATTTATCCGAGAAGCTTTTGTGACAGCAATGGGGACGGGATCGGCGACCTGCAGGGGATCATCAGCCGCCTGGATTATCTGGAAGAGCTGGGGGTGGACGCCATCTGGCTGTCCCCGGTTTACCGTTCTCCCCAGGATGATAATGGATATGACATATCCGATTATCGGGACATTGACCCTATTTTCGGCTCCCTGAGCGACATGGATGATCTGATCTATGAAGCCAAGAAGAGGGGCATCCGGATCATTATGGATTTGGTGCTGAACCATTCCTCCGATGAGCATCCCTGGTTTTTGGAGGCGAAAAAGAGCAGGGACAACCTGTTTCACGATTATTATGTATGGAGGGACGGGAAGGAGGGCTGTCCGCCCAACGATCTAAAGTCCAATTTCGGGGGCTCTGCCTGGGAGTGGGTGCCGGAGTGCGGCCAGTATTATCTTCACCAGTTTTCCGTAAAGCAGCCGGATCTGAACTGGGACAACGTTGCTTTGAGGAATCGTCTGTACGACATGATCCGCTGGTGGGCCCGCCGGGGAGTGGGCGGCTTTCGCCTGGACGTGATCGACACCATTGGGAAGGATATCGACAACGTGGTGATGGTGGACGGCCCCACCCTTCACCAACGCATCCGGGAGATGAGCCTGGCGGCTTTTCAGGGAAGAGACCTGGTGACGGTGGGAGAGGCCTGGAGCGCTACGCCGGAGGGGGCGCTTCTCTACAGCAATCCTGATGAGTCGGAGCTTTCCATGGTGTTCCAGTTTGAGCATGTGATCCATGGACAGGAGAAGAAGGAGAAGTGGGAGCGAAAGCCCCTGTCCCTGCCGGAGCTGAAGGGGGTTTTTCAAAAATGGCAGAAGGCCCTGGAGGGAAGGGGCTGGAACAGTCTTTTCCTGGAGAACCATGATCTTCCCCGGTCTGTGTCCTGCTATGGGGATGAGGGGAGGTACCGGGTGGAGTCTGCAAAAATGCTGGCCACCTTCCTTCACGGGATGCAGGGAACGCCTTATATTTACCAGGGCCAGGAGATTGGTATGACCAATGCACGGATGGAGATCGGGGATTACCGGGACATTGAGATCCTGAACATGTACCGGGAGCGGACGGCAAGGGGAGATGATCCCAAGGAGATCATGGAGAAGATTCACCGCCGGGGCCGAGACAATGCCCGCACCCCCATGCAGTGGGACGACACTCCTTGCGGAGGCTTTTCCCAGGGGACGCCCTGGATTCCGGTGAATCCCAACTATCGGGAGATCAATGTCAAACAGGCGCTGGAGGATGAGGATTCCATCTTTTATTATTACAAAAGCCTGATCCGCATGAGAAAGGATATGCCGATTTTCGTGGACGGATCCTTTGAGCTTCTTTTGCCGGAGGATCCCCATGTTGCGGCCTACACAAGGACCCTGGGGGAAGAGTGTATCTTGATCCTGTGTAATTTCAAGGGGGAAAACGTTCCCTGCGGTCTGCGCACTCATGGGAGAGATCTTCTCTGCAACTACAAAAAACCAGCTCTGGAAGGGATCCTGCGTCCCTTTGAGGCGTGTATCATCAGAAAATAAGTCCCGCAGCAAAAAGACTGTCGGAAACGGGGGCGGGGCATGGGGGAGTGAAAAGGCGAGGCTTTTTGCTTTCTCAAAATGGCGGAAATATGCAAAGTGCTCAAGGGCCAGGCGGCCTTTGGAGAGTTTGGCGGATAACGGTTCAGATATCTGGGCCGTTATTTTTTGTACTTTTCACGATAGGTTCTCCCTATTACTGGCGCTGCTTTTTCCATATTGGACAGGATGAGGGGGATGAGATAGAATAACCTTGTAAACAGATAGGAAATATATGAATGACGAAACGTCGTTCAATTGTAGATTTCCAGATGGGATATTGATGACACAGAGAATGAATCGTGAAAAGGAGAAAATAAAAATATGAGCAGAAAAGCAAGAGAAGAAAGAAACCTTCAGTTTGAAACCTTACAGCTTCACGTGGGACAGGAAAGCCCTGATCCGGCTACTGGGGCGAGGACGGTGCCTATTTACCAGACGTCCTCCTATGTTTTCCGGGATTCGGATCATGCGGCCGCCAGGTTTGGCCTATCAGATGCGGGAAATATCTATGGACGTCTTACCAACCCTACCCAGGATGTTTTTGAACAGAGGATTGCAGCCCTGGAGGGAGGCGCAGCGGCGCTGGCGGTGGCGTCTGGGGCGGCGGCGATCTCTTACACCCTGGAAAACCTGGCTCAGGCAGGGGATCATATCGTGGCGGCCAAGAACATTTATGGGGGTACCTACAATCTGTTGGCCCATACCTTCCCTCAGTTTGGCATCACCACCACCTTTGTGGATATTTTTGACAGCAAGGCTGTGGAGGAGGCCATTCAAGATAACACGAAGGCTCTTTTCATTGAGACGCTGGGCAATCCCAACTCAGAGGTGGCGGACATTGAGACGCTGGCAAATTTGGCCCATAGTCAGGGCGTTCCCCTGGTGGTGGACAACACCTTTGCCACACCTTACCTGGTACGGCCCATCTCCTATGGAGCGGATATTGTGGTCCACTCCGCCACGAAGTTCATCGGCGGCCATGGGACGGCCATCGGCGGCGTGATCGTGGACGGCGGGAACTTTGACTGGGAAGCCTCCGGGCGGTTCCCTTCCCTTACGGAGCCGAACCCCAGCTATCATGGCATCTGCTTTACGGAGGCGGCGGGAAGGGCGGCATTCGTGACCAAGATCCGGGCCATTCTTCTGCGGGATACGGGGGCCACTATTTCTCCCTTCCACTCCTTCTTGTTCCTTCAGGGATTGGAGACGTTGTCTCTGCGGGTGGAGCGTCATGTGGAGAATGCCCTGAAGGTGGTGGATTACCTGAGCCGCCATCCGCAGGTGGAGAGGGTGCATCACCCGGCCCTTTCTCAGGACCCGGAGCAGAAGCAGCTCTATGAAAAGTATTTTCCAAAGGGAGGCGGTTCTATTTTCACCTTTGAGATCAAAGGAGATGATAAGACTGCCCGGGATTTTATTGACAATCTGGAGCTGTTTTCTCTCCTGGCAAATGTGGCGGACGTGAAATCTTTGGTTATCCATCCGGCCACCACCACCCATAGCCAGTGCACCAAGGAGGAATTGAAGGAGCAGGGGATCCTGCCAAACACCATCCGTCTCTCCATCGGAACAGAAAACATTGCCGACATTTTGGAAGATCTTCAAGAAGCCTTTGAAGCAGTGAAGGACGGCAGCCTCGCCTCATAAAAAACTGACAGAGCAACCAAAAGCAAAAGGGTCTGGCCCCGCACAAAAAAGGCGTGCCCAGAAGGGGGAGCGCAAGGGGGAAAACGGGCTTCGCCACTGCGAGAGCCTTCCCCCTCGCATCTTCCTGCGGCGAGCATCCGAAAGCAAAAGGAAAATAAAAAAGAGCGAAAGCAACGAATATGAATGTCCGCTTTACAGCTTTACATTAGAAGCGGAATAGAATATAATCGAAGAATACAGACAAATACGAAAGGAGCCCCAGAAAACGGGGCTTCTTTCCGTGAACTCGGGAGGATAATTATGAAAATTTCCACCAAAGGAAGATACGCAGTCCGTTTGATGCTGGATCTGGCGGAGAATGATACAGGCGCACCCATCCGTTTGAAGGACGTGGCGAAAAGACAGGAGATTTCGGAAAAATATCTGGAGCAGATCATCTCCGTTCTGAACAAGGCGGGATATGTCCAGAGCGTCCGAGGCCCCCAGGGAGGCTATCTCTTGCGGATGCCCCCGGAGGAATATACGGTGGGGATGATCCTGCGCCTTACAGAGGGGAGTCTGACTGCCGTGGACTGCAAGGACGGGAGCGGGCCCTGCCACAGGGAGAATGGCTGTGCGGCCAGGCTTCTCTGGAAAAAGCTGGATGATGCCGTCAGCGGCGTCGTGGACCATATCACCCTGGAGGATATGCTGAAATGGCAGAACGCCAGGGCGGATGATTATGTGATCTGAAAATACGGTGAATGCGCTAGGAAAGGGGAAAGTTCGGAAGCAGGCTTCCGAATCTACCATGATCGGCGCAGTAAGTGCGCCAAAAAGGAGGAAAGTTCGGAAGCGGGCTTCCGAATCTACCATGATCGGCGCAGTGAATGCGCCAGGAAAGGGGAAAGTTCGGAAGCAGGCTTCCGAATCTACCATGATCGGCGCAGTAAATGCGCCAAAAAGGAGGAAAGTTTAAATACCTATGAAAAGTGTGCTGGGTGGGAGACTGGAGGAGAGGGGCCATGGGCCCTTCCTGTCTCGGGAGGCTGTCAAATACATAGCGATTTTTACCATGACCTTGAACCACGCTGCCCACTGCTTTTTGCAGCAGGGCACGTTTTGGTACCAGCTCCTTGTGGGCCTGGGATACTTTACGGCTCCGGTCATGTGCTGCTTTCTCACGGAGGGCTTTGCCCACACCCGCTCCAGGAAGAAATATGCCCTGCGCCTCCTGGCATTTGCCCTGATCTCCCAATACCCCTTTGCCCTGGCATTTCCCGGTGAGACGGGAACCCTCAACATGATCTTTACCCTGTTTTTGTGCCTGTGCCTTCTGATGGCCATGGAGAGGCTGGAGGGAAGCCTGCTGCGCCTGCCGGTCATCCTGGGGCTGACGGCCCTCACCGCTATGGGGGACTGGGGCATCGTGGCGCCTCTGATGGTTTACGAATTTCAGGGGGCAAGGGGGGATCAAAAAAAGACGGGAGTGGTATTTGGGGCAGTATCCGCCTTTGCGGCGGTAAACGAGGTCGCCTTGGGGCTGGAGGCGGGAGCGGGACTTTTCCGGTCGCTGCTGTACGGACTTTTCTCCGGTGCAGGTCCGTTTTTGGCAGGGGTCGTGGTTCTCTTCCTGTATGACCAGAAAAAAGCTCCCCGGGGAGGGCGCTTCTCCAAATGGTTCTTTTATGTATATTATCCGGCTCACTTGCTGGCACTGGGACTTTTATCCAGATTCTGACAGAAAAGAGAAAAAGCTGATGGGAAAAATTTCCCCGAAAAGAAGGAGGGCCGGACCATATGGTCCGGCTGGTATGAAAAAGAAAAAGTTGATTGCTGCCTATCCCCGGCATTCCCCCACACGGCAAAATGCCAAGTCAGCAAAATGATGTAATCTATGTAAAAAAGCTTTCGCTTTGTTTGCTCCTGTGTTGTTCCTTGTATGAGAATACTATACCGCAGAATTGTGATGGAATTGTGTGTAAGAATTAAAAAAAGAGTGACCTAATTCTAAAAATTTTATAATCTTTGCAAGTGTTCTTTTTCATTTTGGAGGAAAATTCTATACATTCATGATCTCGATCAGAGGAAAGGGGGCGCAGGATCGTGACACTGACACAGCTGAATTATGCCATTACGGTGGCAAGCTCCAGATCCATGAATGAGGCGGCGAGAAGCCTCTTCATCTCCCAGCCAAGTCTTTCCCAGGCCATCAAGGAGCTGGAGGAGGAGATTGGCACGGAGCTCTTCCGAAGAAGCAACCGGGGGATCTCGGTGACGCCGGAGGGAGAGGAGTTTTTGGGATACGCCCGCCAGGTGGTGGAGCAGTACGCCCTCATGGAATCAAAATACATCTCCAAGGAGCAGACCAAAAAGAAATTCAGTGTTTCCATGCAGCACTACACCTTTGCGGTGAGCGCCTTTGTCCAGATGGTAAAGCAGTTCGGCATGGACGAATATGAGTTTGCCGTCCACGAGACAAAGACCTACGAGGTCATTATGGACGTGAAAAACTTTAAAAGTGAGATCGGCGTTTTATACATCAACGAATTTAACAAAAACGTGCTCACCAAGCTTTTCCACCAGTCAAATCTGGAATTTCACCCCATTTTGGAGTGCAGCATCTACGTCTATATGTGGAAGGGACATCCGCTGGCAAAAAGGGATCTGGTCACGCTGGAGGATCTGCGGGAATACCCCTGTCTGTCCTTTGAGCAGGGAAATTACAATTCCTTTTATTTTGCGGAGGAGGTTTTGAGCACCTACGAATACAAGAGGCTGATCAAGGCCAACGACAGGGCCACCCTGCTGAATCTGATGGTAGGCTTAAACGCCTACACCCTTTGCTCCGGGATCATCTGTGAGGAGCTGAATGGCTCCGATTACTGTGCCGTCAAGCTGGATTCCCAGGAGGTCATGACCATCGGCTACCTGGTGCGGAAGGGAGTCACCATCAGTCCCCTGGGGAAAAAATATCTGGAGGAGCTGACAAAGTTCCAGGACAAGGTGCTGGAATAAGGCTTTCCAGGCGAAGGGGCGCACCTGCCGGGGAGGGCCCTTTTGTCCGGGGCCTGTGTGGGCAGATGCGCCGGGAAATGTTTTTGCCGGGAAAACACTTGTACGTCCGTGCTGGTTATAGGCGCATCCTATAATCAGCACTAGCATTTATGAATTTGCGCTTTCGTCAAAGAAGTGCTATAGTATGACCTGTAAACAGTGATGCGGGCGGTGGTCCAGCAGGCTGGGCTGCCAGAAAAAAGCATTGCTGAGGGGCGTCTGCAGAGCCCGGGTCAGAAGGGACGCGCTTGGTGGAAAGAGCGCCGTTTCAGTCTGAATAGAGAAGAAAGGAAAGAGACATGTCTGGTATCCTGATCGAAAACGTGTGCAAGACCTTCCTCACAAAGGATGGAAGCGTGGAAGCACTGAAGCATGTGAATTTATCCATAGAATCCGGTGACATATACGGGATCATTGGAATGTCCGGGGCGGGAAAGAGTACCCTGGTCCGGTGTATGAATTTTCTGGAGATCCCCACGGAGGGACAGGTCCGTATTGACGGAAAGGCCCTGGGGGACTTTTCCCAGGCTCAGCTCCGAAAGGAGAGAGAGAAGATTGGAATGATCTTCCAGCACTTTAATCTTCTGATGCAGAAGAACGTGTTGGAGAACGTGTGCTTTCCCCTATATATCCAGGGAAAGAAGAAGGTGGACGCAAGAAGGCGGGCCGCCGAGCTTCTGGAGATCGTGGGGCTGAGCGACAAGGAGAAGGCTTATCCGGCCCAGCTGTCCGGCGGCCAGAAGCAGAGGGTGGCCATTGCGAGAGCCCTGGCCTCCGATCCGAAGATCCTGCTTTGCGACGAGGCGACCAGCGCCCTGGATCCTCAGACCACGTCCTCTATTTTGTCGCTTCTGAAAAGCATCAACGAGCAGTTTGGCATTACCATTGTGATCATCACCCACCAGATGTCCGTGGTGCGGGAGATCTGCACCCACGTCGCCATCATGAAGGACGGCGAGGTGAAGGAGCAGGGTACGGTGGCCGATATCTTTGTCAATCCAAAATCCCAGGTGGCGAAGGAGCTGATCAGCAAGGACACGGGCTCCGACGTGGAGCCGGTGAAGACTTCTGTCCAGCCGGAGATCCAGAGCGGCGAGAAGGTCCGCATCGTGTTCTCCGAGAACTCCGCCTTTGAACCGGTGGTGGCGAACCTGGTGCTCACCTTCCATGAGCCGGTGAACATCCTGAAGGCCGACACCAAAAACGTGGGAGGCGTGGCCAAGGGAGAGATGATCCTGCAGTTTATGAAGGACAGCGCCAATGTGGAGGAGATGAAGAGCTATCTGATCCAGCATGGCCTGTCTGTAGGGGAGGTGGATTGATATGTGGACAAAAGCAGTTGTGGATATGATCGTAAAGGGCGTGGGAGAGACCTTGTACATGACCCTGGTATCTACCATCCTGGGATATGTCTTCGGGCTTCCCTACGGGGTGATCCTGAAGATTTCCGACAAAGAGGGATTGAGGCCAAATCCTGTTCTTTACAAGATCCTGGATGTGCTGGCAAACATTTTCCGGAGCATCCCCTTCATCATCCTGCTGATTCTGGTGATGCCCCTGACCGCCTTTATCGTGGGAAAGACCTATGGGACCACAGCGACCATCGTCCCTCTGACTCTGGCGGCCATTCCCTTTATTGCCCGTATGGTGGAGTCCTCTCTGAACGAGGTGGACGCAGGGGTGATCGAGGCGGCCCGCTCCATGGGGGCCAGCAACCTTCAGATCGTCCTTCGCGTCATGCTGGTGGAGGCCAGGACTTCCCTGATCTCCGGCGCCACCATCGCCATCGGCACCATCCTGGGATATTCTGCCATGTCCGGCTGTGTGGGCGGCGGCGGTCTGGGAGATATCGCCATCCGGTATGGCTATTACCGCTGGCAGTTTGGCATTATGTTCGTCACGGTCTTCCTTCTGGTGGGGCTGACTCAGATCTTCCAGTCCATCGGCATGATGATCGCAAACCGTCTGGACAAGCGGAGGGTATGAGGCCTGCGATAAACCCTGGAAGGCGTGCGGCGGCATATGAAACATTTTGGAAGGAACATGGCGGGAGGCACCTCCTGGTCTGTTCTCTATAGACAATCATTTATCAACAAAAAGAAAAACTTAAGAAAATGGAGGAAAGATATTATGAAAAAGTTAGTGGCAGCGGCTCTTACGGGAGCACTTGTACTTGGCACCGTGGGAAGCACGTGGGTATTTGCAGAGGATGACAAGACCATCACCGTGGCGGCATCCGCAACACCTCATGCGGAGATTCTGGAGCAGGCGGCTCCCATTTTGGAGGAGCAGGGATATGAGCTGGAGGTCACGGTTTTTGACGATTATGTACAGCCCAACAAGGTTGTGGAAAGCGGCGATTTTGACGCCAACTATTTCCAGCATATCCCTTATCTGGACAGCTTTAACGAGGAGCGGGGCACCCATTTGGTAAATGCCGGCGGCATCCATTACGAGCCCTTTGGCATTTACCCGGGCACGAAGGAAAGCCTGGACGATATTGAGGATGGGGATACCATCGCCGTTCCGAACGACACCACCAACGAGGCGAGGGCGCTTCTCCTTCTTCAGGACAACGGCATCATCACCCTGAACGAGGGCGTCGGCCTTGACGCAACGGTCAACGACATTGCCGAGAATCCTTACAATGTGGAGATCGTGGAGCTGGAGGCAGCGCAGGTTGCCCGCGTGGTGGGAGAGACTGCGTATGTGGTGCTGAACGGCAACTATGCCCTTCAGGCAGGCTATTCTGTGGCAAAGGACTCCCTTGCCTATGAGACCTCGGATTCTGAGGCTGCAAAGACCTACGTGAACGTGATCGCCGTGAAGGAGGGCAATGAGGAGAGCGAGAAGATCCAGGCCCTGGTGGAGGTGCTGAAGTCCGAGGAGATCGCTTCCTACATCAACGACACCTACGACGGAGCCGTGATCCCCTTCGAGGAAGAGGCCGGGGAGGAAGCTGATCAGTGATCGGTTAAAAAATAAAAGAAGGATCCGTCGGGATCGGAAAAAAGAGGGCTTTTTGGAGGAAGGCCCTCTTTTTCTTAGGATTTTGCGGGAGCAGTCCAGATGACTGAACGGGAGATTCTGTTTGGTGAAAAAAGGATGTACATTTTGGGGAAACGTAGTATAATCAATACAACACAAAATGACAGAGCTTTCTGGGAAGGACCGGAAGGAAAGGGAGGAAGAGATGAAGGTAGGGTTTGGATGTGACCACACGGCGGTCGAGCTGAAAAATATCCTTATGGAGCATTTGAAGGAGAAGGGCTATGAGTGCGTGGACTATGGCGCTTACGACCCGGAGGTCAAGGTGAATTATCCGGATCAGGGCCTGAAGGTTGCGGAGGCCATCATGAGGGGCGAGGTGGAGAAAGGGGTGCTGATCTGCGGCACCGGCATCGGGATCTCCCTTGCGGCAAACAAGGTTCCCGGCATCCGGGCGGCTGTCTGCAGTGAGCCCTATTCTGCAAGGCTGACGGCTCAGCACAACGATGCGAACATCATTGCCATGGGCGCCCGTGTGGTGGGCTCCGAGATGGCCAAGATGATCGTGGACGAGTTCTTCGGGGCGTCTTTCCAGGGGGGACGTCATGCGGTCCGGGTGCAGCTGATCTCTGATATTGAGGAGAAGTACGGGGCAAAGTGGCATGAGTGAGAGACGCCTTTAGGCGTCGCAGATGAGACTGGATGGTGAGGTGGTTTTATGAACAGGGCAAAAGACAGGCTCAGGATGCTGTGCCTGGCGGCAGTCGTGATCTTGGCGGTTTCCGGGATGTGCTTTGCAGGTGTGCAGGCGGATTCCCTTTTGGAGTGCCATAGAACCAGCTCCCGGACCAGTCTTGTGGTTTCTGGGGATTTCACCCGCAGCGCCAGTATCAGCGCAGAGGAGGCCTCCGGTCTTCGGACGGTCTCTTCGGCCCTGCTGCGGACACGGCAGATCCTTGTGCGAAGCTGTGTAAAGGCAGGGGCCGTCCTGATCTTGTTGATCTATCTTCTGGCGGATTTTCATTTTTTCACAGGATTTCAGATACCGGACAGGCGCAAGAGCCCATATGGCAGGCTTGTGATCGTCCGTTACATACACAGTCAGGATGGGAGAAAAGGCTGACTGCGATCTGCACAAGTACAATAGAAACAGCCCGTGCAATGGTGCAGGGGTCTTTTTGTGGTACGCTTGAAGGAGCGTACAAAACAGATCAGGAGGTTTGAAAGAATGCTGGACGTTTTTATTGTTGTTTTGATCGCAGGGGCCGTGGCAGCCGGAGTCTGGGTTGCCTGGTATGAAAACAAGGGCGAGAAGAAATAAACATTCTGCCTTAGATGTGCTTATGAAATCCTGTGTCCTGGCGGAGGCGATGGAGATCGGACTCTGGCTGTAAGGGGCCCCGCCTCCTTTAGGGGGCGTCCGATCCTCTTTTGCGGAGATCACTGAGATCACTGGCAGTCTTCTTTTGGAGCCAGATATCATACAATAATCATGAATACAGGATAATGAAGGAGCGGCTGGATGATCACCATTAGCCTATGTATGATCGTGAAGGATGAGGAGGCGGTCCTCGGCAGATGCCTGGACAGTGTGAAGGGCGTGGCGGACGAGATCGTGATCGTGGATACCGGGTCAAGGGACAGGACCTTGGAAAAGGCAAAACAGTATACAGATCAGATTTATGAATATTCCTGGCAGGAGGATTTTTCCGCTGCCAGGAATTTTGCCTTTTCCAAGGGAAAAATGGACTACCTCATGTGGCTGGATGCGGATGATGTGCTGCCGGTGAAGAGCCGGGAAGAGCTAAGGCGGCTGAAGGAGTCTCTTCCAGAAAAAACGGACGTGGTGATGCTCCCCTATAAGACTGGCTTTGATGAGGAGGGGCGCTGTACCTTCTCATATTATCGGGAACGGCTGGTGAAAAATCACAGAGGCTTCTGCTTTCATGGAAGGGTGCACGAGGCGATCACGCCCTCCGGCGTGATCCGGTATGAGGATATCCCGGTAGAGCATCACAAGGTGAAGGAAGGGGACGGCGGCCGGAATCTGAGGATTTATGAAGGGATGGAGAGAGAGGGGATATCCTTTGGCCCCCGGGAGCTTTATTACTATGGGAGGGAGCTTTTATCCCACGGACAATTCAAGAGGGGGGAGGCCGTCCTGGAGGATTTTTTGGAACGGGAGGACGGCTGGGTGGAAAACAAGATTGACGGGTGCCGCCAGCTGGCGGCCTGCCGGTACGGGCTGGGGGATGAAAAGGGCGCCCTGGGGGCGCTCCTTTGGGGGCTTTCCTACGATGTGCCCAGGGGAGAGCTGTGCTGTGATCTGGGAAAGCATTTTTTTGACCGGGGGAGATATTCTCAGGCGGTGTATTGGTTTGAGCAGGCACTGAAGGCCGGGAAAAAGCCGGAGTCCGGGGGATTTGTCCAGGAGGAGTGCTATGGTTTTTTGCCGGCTGTTTATCTCTGCATCTGCCACGACAGAATGGGGGATTGGAAAAAGGGAGAGCGGTACAATGAGATGGCCCTCCAGTATAAGCCGGGGGCAGCCTGCTGTATCCAGAACCGTGAGTATTTCAGAGAACGGGGGAAAAATGAGACAAAAGGGCAGGGGGAGTCATATAGTAATTAGTGAAAACATAGGAAATGAGGATCGCTCATATGTTATGGTTGAAAAGGAGAAAGGAAACGGAAGAAGGGGAGATGAGGGAGCAGTCTGGCTGCTGGGAGGGAGGAGAGGTCTCGGGACAGGCAGGCTGTAGGCGCTGTCCTTGTCCCTGCCCCCCGCCCTGCCCTCCCCCTTGCCCTCCCACCGGTTCTACTGGTTCCACCGGTGTGACCGGCCCCACCGGTCCTACGGGCCCAACCGGGGCCACGGGTCCCACGGGAGCAACAGGTCCTACGGGGGCCACCGGCCCTTCGGGTCCTGGCGGGAGAGCAGGAGGCGTGACGGGGCCCACCGGTCCCACAGGAGCGACAGGCCCCTCGGGAGGCACGGGTCCTACGGGAGCGACAGGTTCTACGGGAGTGACAGGGCCCACGGGGCCCACCGGAGAGGCAGGGCCTGCCGGTGAGATCGGACTGACCGGCCCTACGGGGGCCACCGGCCCGGAAGGGGCAGCAGGTCCTACGGGCCCCACGGGGGTGACCGGCCCTGCGGGGGTGACGGGACCAACAGGTGTGACGGGCCCTACGGGAGCTACCGGCCCCACGGGCCCCACCGGAGCGACGGGTCCCACCGGGGAGGCAGGTCCTATCGGTGAGATCGGGTTGACTGGCCCCACGGGGGTGACGGGTCCCACAGGAGCCACGGGAGCCACCGGAGAGGCGGGTCCTGTCGGTGAGGTCGGGCTGACCGGCCCTACGGGGGCCACCGGCCCGGAAGGGGCAGCAGGTCCTACGGGCC
>JAUNJL010000111.1 GCA_030533315.1 Eubacteriales bacterium | reverse complement strand
CCCACTGTTCTTGGGCATCCTGGTACACCCCTTAGGTGTTTCCCCTTTCCTGCCGCCGCAGGCTCTCCCCTTTACGGGTACATCGGCACCTGCATCAGGCCCTCGCTTTCCTTCAGACCGAACATCAGGTTCATATTCTGGACGGCCTGTCCCGCCGCCCCCTTGACCAGGTTATCGATGGCGCCCATGATCACAATGCGGTTTGTCCTTTGATCCAGCTTGAAATTCACATCCACATAGTTGCTGCCCTCCACCCATTTCGTCTGGGGGCACACCTCCGGCTCCAGCACCCGGACAAAGGTTTCCTTCTCATAATACTTGTCATAGGCGGCCCGCACCTCCTGGTAGGTGGTCTCCCTTGCCAGGGAGGCATAAGCCGTCACCAGGATCCCTCTGTTCATGGGAACCAGGTGAGGGGTAAAGCTGATGGTCACCTCCTGCCCGCAGGCATATCCCAGCTGATCCTCGATCTCCGGCGTGTGCCTGTGGCAGGCCACCCCGTAGGCCTTGATGTTCTCGTTGACCTCACAGTACAGATTGTCAACCTTCGCTCCTCTTCCCGCCCCCGTGGTCCCGGATTTCGCATCGATGATGATGGTCGCAGGGTCGATGAGGCCCTCCTTTAAAAGAGGGTAGATGGAAAGGGTGGAGCAGGTAGGATAGCACCCGGGATTTGCCACCAGACGGGCCCCTTGGATGTCCTGGCGGTTCACCTCACATAGCCCGTACACGGCCTCCTCCACGAACTGGGGCGCTTTGTGACAAATCCCGTACCACTTCTCGTATTTCGCCACGTCCTTGATCCGAAAATCAGCGCTCAGGTCCACGACCTTGGTCTTGGACAGGATCTCCTCATTGATCAAAGAAGCGCACAGCCCCTGGGGCGTGGCCGTAAAGATCACGTCCACCTGATCTGCAAGCTGAGCCATGTTGTCATCCATACAGTCCGCATCCACCAGCTGAAAAAAGTTCTGATAAATCGATGCGTATTTTTTATCAATATAGCTTCTGGAGCCATACCAGACCACCTGCGCCTCCTGATGGCCCAAAAGCAGCCTTACGATCTCGTTTCCCGCATATCCGGTCGCTCCGATAATGCCAGCCTTGATCATTTTTTTCCTTTGCCTCCTTTTGTATTCGCCCAGACAAAAAGCAGCCGAAAACGGGCGTTCTGAAATAAAAAAACACTGGAATCTGCACCTGTTTCGGTCACCCGTTGGTCCGGCCTCATGTCATTGGGGTTATTATACAGCTCTTCTGCATAATATGCAATAGTGTTTTTCTTTATTTTCATCTTCCCCAAAACCCGGACAAAAATCATCCAGGCAGGCGGCGATGCTGCGGAGAAAAATGGAAAGTTCAAAAATCCACAGGCTTCCGGGCCCCTGCCCGCCATCCTTTTTTTGATTTTCTTCTTTTTTTATTTTTCTCTTGCATATTTATGAAAACTGTTGTATATTAACCCTTGTCAAACAATTATCCGGGGGCAGGCTGTTGGACGGCCCTCTTCGGAGAATGTATATTTATACAAAACACGCCAGGGTTATTTGCATAGATATTATACCATACCATCACAGGAGGATTGTTTATTATGAAAGAAAAAGTCGTATTGGCCTATTCCGGCGGCCTGGATACCACCGCCCTGATCCCATGGCTGAAGGAAAACTTTGATTATGAGGTAATCTGCTGCTGCGTGAACTGCGGCCAGGGAAGCGAGCTGGACGGCCTTCAGGAGAGGGCAAAGATGTCCGGGGCTTCCAAGCTGTATATTGAAGACATCGTGGATGAGTTCTGCGAGGAGTTCATCACCCCCTGCGTGCAGGCCGGCGCCGTCTATGAGCACAAATACCTGCTGGGCACCTCCATGGCCCGTCCCGCCATCGCCCGTAAGCTGGTGGAGATTGCCCGCAAGGAGGGTGCTGTGGCCATCTGTCACGGCGCTACCGGAAAAGGAAATGACCAGATCCGCTTTGAGCTCAGCATCAAGGCCCTGGCTCCCGACGTGAAGATCATCGCACCGTGGCGTATGACCGATGTTTGGACCATGAAATCCCGGGAGGACGAGATTGCCTTCTGTCAGGCTCACGGCATCAACCTTCCCTTTGACACCAGCCACAGCTACAGCCGGGACCGCAATCTCTGGCACATCAGCCACGAGGGCCTGGAGCTGGAGGATCCCTCTCATGCGCCCAACTTTGACGATATGCTGGTGCTCAGCGTGACTCCCCAGAACGCTCCTGACCGAGAGACGGAAGTTTCCCTCACCTTTGAGGCCGGCGTTCCCAAGACCTTGAACGGAAAGGCCATGAAGGTCTCCCAGATCATCACGGAGCTGAACCGTCTGGGCGGAGAAAACGGGATCGGTATCGTGGACATCGTGGAAAACCGGGTGGTAGGTATGAAGTCCCGCGGCATTTACGAGACTCCGGGAGGAACCATCCTCACCGAAGCCCACCAGCAGCTGGAGGAGCTGACCCTTGACCGGGAAACCATGGAAGCCAAGAAAAAGCTGGGCAGCCAGTTTGCCCAGGTGGTTTACGAGGGAAAATGGTTCACTCCCCTTCGGGAGGCCATCCAGGCCTTCGTGGAGTCCACCCAGAAGTACGTGACCGGGGAAGTGAAGCTGAAGCTTTACAAGGGCAACATCATCAAAGCCGGAACCACCTCCCCCTACAGCCTGTACAACGAGTCCCTGGCCTCCTTCACCACCGGCGATCTTTACAACCACCACGACGCCGACGGGTTCATCACTCTTTTCGGTCTGCCCCTGAAAGTGCGGGCTATGAAGATGGCGGAAAATGAAAAGCTAAAATAAATCAGGCGGACTTAAAAATGCCTTGTCTGTCTCAAAAGACGCATAGCCAAAAAGCGCCCCTTTTCCCTTGTGACAGGGAAAAGGAGCGCTTTTGACTTTTTCCATTGCCTCCTTGAAGGCCGGTCAGGATACCTTGATCTTTTTTTCTTTTAGGCGGCCGTACACCCACTCCCGAAACAGGGTGTAGCAGACCGACACCGCCGGGATGAAGATCAGCATCCCGGCCACACCCATCAGGCTGCCGCCCAGAGTCACCGCCACCAGCACCCAGATAGCCGGAAGCCCCACGGATCCTCCCACCACATGGGGGTAGATCAGGTTTCCCTCGATCTGCTGCAGAAGCAGGAAAATGCCCAGGAACACGACGGCCTTCATGGGGCTTTCCATCAGGATCAAAAGGCAGCCCACCGCACAGCCGATAAAGGCGCCGAAAACCGGGATCAGGGCCGTAAAGCTGATGAGCACTCCGATGAGCATGGCGTAGGGGAATCTTCCCACCGACAGGACCACGAAAAACATGAAGCCGAGGATCACCGCCTCGATGCACTGGCCGGTGATAAAGCTGGCGAAAATGCGGTAGGCGATCTCACACACGTGCAAAATGTATTTGACAGCCCTTTCCGGCAAAATGGCGTAGGCCGCTTTTTTCACCTGAAGCGTCAGCTTCTCCTTTTGGAGAAGGATGTAGCAGGCAAAGACGAAGCCTATACCAAAATTCACAAACACGTTGACAATCCCTTTCGTCACGCTGATGGTGGAGGAAAGGATGTTGTTGACTCCGTTTTTCAGCATACCGGCCGCAGAGTCCAGCATCTTTTCCGGCTGGAAATCCAGGGAGTCCAGCCAGCTCACGATGAGGGAATCCTTATGGAAGGTCTCCTCCGCCCAGCTCTGCAGCTTCGGGATGCTGTTTTCCACGGCCTTGACCACGCTGACAAAGGTGGATGCCAGCTCCGGAACCACCACCTGAAAAACCACCACGATCAACAGAGCCACGAACAGCACCGACAGACAAAGGCTGACGGGACGCGCTATTTTTGCCGCCTTCCTGTTCCTCTTGTCCTTTGCCCCTCCAAAAAGATTACGCTCCACAAAGGCCATGGGAACGTTCAGGACAAAAGCGATGGCACATCCGATGACAAAAGGAAAGATCAGCCCCCAAAGACTCCCCAAAAAACCCAGGACCACGTCCAGATTCCGCACCCCCACGTAAAGCACCACCGCAAAGGTGATCAGCCAGGTCATCTTTCTCATATTTTCTTTATTAAAATCCATATCACACCTCCCGATATGTATACACTGTCCGGCCCATTATACCACGAAACCCCTTTTTTGCATAGAAGGGTTTTCTCTTCCCTCCTGCACCCCGGTCTCGTCTGATTCAACCTCTGTGTGCCGCTTGTCTTATGAGGGAAAAATATGTTATACTTCCCTCAGTACAGCCCGCCGTCCATCGGCTCCAGGAAGTCCAGGACGAAGCGGCACGGGCCGGCCGGCGCCGCTTCGCCGGAACAGTCCTAAGAGGTTTTTCCGCCAGCCGGACTGCTGCCCCTTGTTTTTTCAGCCTTTCAAAAAAGGAGGAGTCTATCATGACCAGCACCACATTCGCCCTAAAGGGCACCATCCTTTATTCCCTGGACGCCAGGCATTTATCCATCACGGAGAAGGGCTGCGTCCTTTGTGAAAACGGAGTCTCCGCAGGCGTCTTCCCTGTCCTTCCGGAAAAATATAAGGGAGTTCCCGTCTACGATCAGGGCGAGAACCTGATCGTTCCCGGCTTTACAGACCTGCACGTCCACGCTCCCCAGTACAGCTATCGGGGCACCTCCATGGACATGGAGCTTCTGGAGTGGCTGAACACCGTGACCTTTCCCCAGGAGGCCAGGTATCGGGATCTGGATTACGCCCAAAAGGCCTATTCCATCTTTGCCCAAGATCTGAAGCGCAGCCCTACCACCAGGGCCTGCGTGTTCGCCACTCTCCATTCCGAGGCCACGGTACTTCTCATGAAGCTTCTGGAGGAAACCGGACTGGTGACCCTGGTGGGAAAGGTAAACATGGACCGAAATGGCTCGCCTCTCCTGCAGGAGGAAAGTGCCAGGGCCTCCGCCGACGACACGAGACGGTGGCTCGGCCAGGTATTGGGGAGCTGCGAAAACACCCGCCCCATCCTAACTCCCCGGTTCATCCCCTCCTGCAGCGATGAGCTGATGAGGGAGCTTTCCGCCATCCAAAGGCAGTATGGCCTGCCGGTGCAGTCCCATCTGTCCGAGAACAAGGACGAGATCGCCTGGGTGAAGCAGCTTTGTCCCTCCAGCCGTTTTTACGGGGACGCCTACCGCCAGTTCGGGCTTTTTGGCGGAGAGGACTGCCCCACGGTCATGGCCCACTGTGTGTACTCCAGCGAGGAGGAGATCGCCCTCATAAAGGATCGGGGCGTCTTCGTGGCCCACTGTCCCCAGTCCAACACCAACATTGCCTCCGGTATCGCCCCGGTGCGCCGCTATCTGGAAGAAGGGCTCCGCATCGGCCTTGGAAGCGATGTCGCAGGGGGCTGCTCCCTTTCCCTCTTCCGGGCCATGGCGGACGCCATCCAGGTCTCCAAGCTCCGGTGGCGCCTGGTGGACGCCTCCCAAAAGCCCCTGACCCTGGAGGAAGCCTTTTTCATGGCCACCCTTGGAGGCGGCGCCTTTTTCGGCAAGGTGGGCTCTTTCCAGGAGGGCTATGATTTCGACGCACTGGTCCTCACCGATGAAAACCTTCCCCATCCCCAGCCCCTCACCCCAAAGGAGCGGCTGGAACGGCTGGTCTATCTGTCCGATGACCGAAATCTTGCAGGCAAATACGTGAAAGGGCGCAAGCTCCTTTGATCCTCCCACCGCCGGCCTGCAGGCCCCGGCACACTCCGCCCCGGGCTGCCCCAAAACTGCCCGGACCCCCAAGTG
>JAUNJL010000110.1:3569-5812 GCA_030533315.1 Eubacteriales bacterium | reverse complement strand
CCTGTGAATTTTTGTGCGGCGTTTTTGGAAAGAAACCTTTGGAAAACGATCCCAAATAGGGTATAATAGGTGCAGGATCCGTAGATGTGTTCGAGGGGACCTGGATATGGAAATGGTTTGAGGCGATGAAGGCCTTTTGGAAGTAAGGCGTGTAGGAAGGAATAGAGAATATGGATGAAAATAAGCTGCTCCAGGTTCTGCTGGAGATGGGAGAGCGGCTTCTCGCATCCGGGGCGGAGGTGAACCGGGTGGAGGATACCCTGGCCAGGCTGGGGCGGGCCTATGGCGGGGCAAGGATGAATGTGTTTGTGATCACCTCCAGTATCATGATCACCATGGAAAAGAGGGATGGAACCCTTTTGACCCATACCCGCCGGGTTCGCTTTGAGGGAACCACCAATTTCACTGCGCTGGAGCAGCTGAATGCATTGAGCCGAAGGTGCTGCGCCGATCCCCTCCCTTTGGAGGAATTTGAGGAGAGGCTGAAGCACTGTCCGGTGGAGAAATCTCGATGGAACCTGTATGTGGGCGGAACTTTAGGCGCAGGCAGCTTTGCCATGTTTTTTGGGGGAAGCGCAGCCGATGGCCTTGCGGCGTCAGTTGTTGCCCTGTTTATCTGCTTTTTGCAGGAAAAGGCGACAAAGCTTTTTTATAACAACATCATGTTCAATCTGGCCTGCTCCTTCGTCTCTGGCCTGCTGATCTGCCTGACGGCCCGGATTTTTCCATGCCTTCAGCTGGACAAGGTGATGATCGGGGACATCATGCTGCTGATCCCTGGGATCGCCGTGACAAACGCCATCCGGGACATGCTCATGGGGGACACCATGGCCGGGACGATGCGCTTGATCGAAAGTATTTTGTGGGCCGGAGCCCTTGCCAGCGGCTTCATGGCCTCGATATGGATGGTGGGATCATGAAAGAAAATATGATACAGCTTTTTGTGGCGTTTTTTGGTTCCCTGGGATTTGCCATATCCTTTCAGCTGAGAAGCTCTCTCTGGCTGACGGCTTCCCTGGGCGGATGTTTTTCCTGGGGGTGTTATCTCCTCGTTATGACGCTGAGCGGGCGTACATTTGTGGCAAACCTTCTCGCAGCCATTTTTGCAGCTCTTTACGCCGAGCTCCTGGCTGCCTGGAAAAGGGCTCCCACCACGCTTTTTGTCATTCCTTCGGTGGTTCCCCTGATCCCGGGAAGCTCCCTCTATTACATGATGCAGGCGGTGGTGACGGGAAATACCAAGGAGGCCTCCGCTTACGGGACCCAGACCCTTCAGAGCTCCCTCTCCATCGCCGCCGGGATCTGTGTGGTATGGATCCTAAGCTTTCTCGTCAAGCGCTCCTGGAGACGGGTATAAATAAAGAAGAAAAAGCGTAACAGCTCCATTGGTGAGTGTTACGCTTTTTTTGTATGTGGGGTTTCCTTTCGGCCTCTATAAGGGATTGTCCACGTCCTGGTCGGCGCTGGTCAGAAGGCACTTCCGGATGGCAAAGAGGATCGCTACGCCGATGATCCCCAGAAGGGTATCCAGGGCGTTCCCGTGTGCGAGGATGATATGCCGGGAAAGGGCGAAGAGAAGCACTTCAATGATGTTGATGGAGCTGTGGCATACCAGCATCTTGGCGAACTCGATGCTGATAACGATATTCAGGGCGATCTCAATGAAGGACTTCAGAGCGTTGCTTTGATGGAACATCTCCGGGGTTTTTATGAAATTGTGGATCATCGGGACGATCAGGGCGCAGATAACGAGAATGATGACAAATGCCATGACGGTCTCCAGAAATTCCACGACCTGGTAAAGCTTGTGGTGAATGGCTCTTTTGTGTTTCAATGCAGTTTCCTCCCTCTTTTTCTAGAAATGTTGTCTGCGGTGCCGGGGTTGCGGGAGCATAGGATGCGGGGCAGCCCGATGGATGTGATAGGTCTAGTTTACCATGAAGAAGGGCGTTTTTACAACAAAAAATTGTTGGATTTTACCATATAAAATGGGATATGGCCGCTATCGTGCTTGTAAATGGCACAAGAAGCGTATCCCCTCCAGGAAAAAATGGCGCAGCCGCCAGATGGAGGGGTGGGTAGCTCAAGTGCGGGAACTCTCCACTTTTCTTAGCACTGGAAATATGCTATGATATGATGTACCATGATGTCCAGAAACCTTGGACAGTAAGGAGGAAACACCTAAAGGTGTACCATGATGTCCAGAAACCTTGGACAATAAGGAGGAAATGTGATATGAAATT
>JAUNJL010000110.1:0-3469 GCA_030533315.1 Eubacteriales bacterium | reverse complement strand
TGTACCATGATGTCCAGAAACCTTGGACAATAAGGAGGAAATGTGATATGAAATTTTCGGAGATGCCTTACAGCCGGGTGGATATCCCGGAGGCGATTGAGGAAGGGAAGAAATTCGTGGAAAAAGCCCTTCAGGCAAAAAGTGGGGAGGAGTTTTTTGAGAATCACCAGTCCTGCAACCGATTTTTTGACCATGTTTTCACCCTGTGTACCATAGCCAGGATACGCAGGGATGGGGACGTGACCAACAAGTTTTATGAGGCGGAAAACGAATACTACGACCAGAAAATGCCGGAGCTGGAGGCCGTGCTCAACGAATACCAAAAGGTGTTGGCAAGGACGCCTTACCGGGAGTACATGGAGGAGAAGATCGGAGCGGTGGCCTTTCGGTCCATGGAGCTTGCCATGAAGGCCTTTGATGAGAAGCTGATCCCCCTGATGCAGGAGGAGAACGCCCTTAGCACGAGATACCGGAAGCTGATTGCCTCTGCAAAGATAGAGTGGGAGGGGGAGGAACTGAATCTTTCTCTCATGAGGAAGCACATGCGGGATCGGAACAGGCAGACCAGAAAAAAGGCTTGGGATAAATTTTCCCGATTCTTTGAGGAGAACATGGAGGAGCTGGACGAGATCTATGACCTTCTGGTAAAAAACCGCACAAGGCAGGCGCAGATGCTGGGCTTTGAAAACTACGTGGAAATGGGTTACTGCCGGATGAACCGAAATTCCTATGGGAAGGAGGAGATCGCAAGGCTCAGGGAGCAGGTCAAAAAGGTATATGTTCCCTTTGCCACGAGAGTACACGAGCGCCGCAGGAAGCGTCTTGGCTTGGAAAGTCTGTGCTATTACGATGACGGCGTGTATGATCCACAGGGGGATCCCGCTCCGATGGGGACTCCGGAGGAGATCCTGGCTCAAGGTCAAAAAATGTATGCCCAGATGTCACAGGAGACCAAGGATTTCTTTGACACCATGATGGAGATGGAGCTTTTTGACGTTCTGGGCCGGAAAAACAAGGCGGCTGGAGGCTACATGACGGAGCTTTCGGATTACCACGTGCCTTTTATTTTTGCAAACTTTAACGGTACAAGCGGGGACATCGACGTGATCACCCACGAATGTGGACATGCCTTCCAGGGGTTTGTCTCCGGGAAGGATCCCATCAGTGACCACAACCGTTTTCTCACCATGGAGACGGCGGAGATCCACTCCATGTCCATGGAGTTTTTCACGGAGCCTTGGATGGAAGGATTCTTTGGGGAGCGGAGCGAGGAATATTTGAGGATGCACCTGGAGGATGCGGTGATCTTTGTTCCTTACGGCACCATGGTGGACGAGTTTCAGCACATTGTGTATGAGAATCCGGAGCTGACGCCGGCGCAGCGCCGTCAGGCCTGGCTTCGACTGGAAGGAGAATACCGCCCTCATATGGATATGACCGGCTGCGCCTTTATGGAGGCCGGCGCTTACTGGCAGAGACAGCATCACATTTACGAAAGTCCCTTTTATTACATCGACTATGTGCTGGCTCAGCTTTGCGCTTTCCAGTATAAGAACTGGATGGACCGGGACAGGAAGGGAGCCTGGGAAAGCTACATGAAGCTCTGCCGCCTCTCTGCAAGCCGTTTTTATCCTCAGACCCTGGAGGCGGTGGGCCTAAAGGTGCCCTTCCAGGAGGGGTGTATGGAAGAGCTCGTGAAGGAGCTGGGGAAAAAGCTGGAGGTTTAAGGAGAAAGGAGCGGGTATGCCTGGATGAAACGCTACGGAAACGATTATCGGAGGGGCGCTTCGGGTTACGAATATACAGGAGAGTGGTACAAAAGCCGTCGGTCTCTGGATCAGGTGAGGAGGCAGGCTCTTGCGTCCGCTGCGCCCTTGCTCCTGGCCTGCGCTGCGTTCGTGGCCGCCCTGTCCTTTGAGAACGAGGCGGGGAGGGTCTTCTGGGTGCTCCTGCCCTTCGTGTCCATGATCTTTCCTCTCGCCTATGGCCTGATGGGCAGCTTTTCCCTTTATCTGTTCTGTAAACGGCAGGAGGAGGGAAGTCTGCAAAGAAGCGACGGGAGGACCAGAGTGGTGGTCCCAGAAGGACACGAGGGGGAAATGGTCCGCGCAGAATACGAAAAAGGGGTGCGCCGTCCCTGGCGGAGCGCCCTTGCCCTGACTATTTTGTCTTTGTTATCCCTGGGAGGAGATCTTTGTCTCATCATCTTCCGGCATGGAGAGCTGGCACTGAAACAGGAGCTTTTGTTTGCGCTTCTGTGCTTCGGTATTTTTCTTTGTTCTCTGTGGACTTTGTGGAAAACTGACAAAATCAGGAAAAATTTTTGTGTATTCTTGCAGGATTAAGAATAAGAGAACTCTTTTTCCAGCAAAAAAAAGTCAAAAGATATGAAAAACATATTGTGCTATACGAGAAAAATGGTAAAATAGATGATAGGCTTTGGCTAAATAAAAAAAGGAGGACATTAGTATGAGCAAAAAAAGGCTGATGGCGCTGTTATTGACCGGCGTTATGGCGACTGCTTCCGTATGTGTTCCCGTCCTGGCAGAGGAGAACACGGAGGAAAATACGGAAGAGGCGGCAGAAACTGAGGAGGGGGGGGAGGAAGGTGACACTCCGCTTGTTGTTGGAAGCACCGGATTCTCCGAGAAATTCAGCGTATTCTTTGCAGAGGCCGTTCCGGATCAGCAGGTTGTTGACCTCTCTAACGTGGCACTTTTTGGTACGGACCGTACTGGCGCCATCATCTATAATGGTATCGAGGGAGAGACGCACGAATATAACGGCACAGATTACACTTACTATGGAATATCCGACGTAACCGTTACGGAGAACGAGGATACCACCGTTTATAATTTTAAGCTGCGGGACGACATCGTATTTTCCGATGGAGAGCCGTTGACCGCAGATGATGTTATTTTCTCTTACTACGTATTCTCAGACACAGACTACGATGGAAATGCCACCCTGTATTCCACCAATATCCAAGGCATGAAGAATTACCGTCTGAACTCCACGGCGGCAGATTCCATTACGGATGAAGATGTACAGGCGACCCTGGAGGAGATGCCGGATGAGGTGGCACAGCAGGTGAAGGACCAGCTGATCCTTCCTCTTCTGCAGTCCGAGTTTGAGTGGGCAGCCAGTGACTGGGAGACCTACAAGGACAGCTATCAGGTAGAGAGCGGGGAAGATTTCTTCGCACTTCTTTACAGCCTGGATGAGGAATATGCGTTTGATGGAAAAGATGCCGAGACCATCGTCAGCGAGATCGCTGAGCAGTACGGCACAGACTACAGGACCCTTGCTGCAAATTATGGCGATGAGGAAATGTTTGACGAGGATGCGGCTTCTATCGCACAGGCTTATCTGGTAGAGCAGAAGACGGCTGCCGGCGAGGGCGAGGAGGTTCCGAACATCTCCGGTATCAAGAAGATCAATGACTATGAGGTGGAGATCACCACAGACG
>JAUNJL010000109.1 GCA_030533315.1 Eubacteriales bacterium | reverse complement strand
TTTCCTGTGGAAATTGTAAAAAAAATCATAAAAAGGTTGCTATTTCTTGTCTTACGATGTAAAATTTCAATGGATGATTCCCTCCTTTTGTGGAAAACAAGGACCTCAAAGGAGAAGAAAGAGTTGAAAAGAGGCATGGGGCTTGAAGAAAACAGGAAAAAAAGCAGGGAAAAAGAGAATAGGGTATGACCGTCTGGGGATGCTGTGTATTTCCCTGATCGTTCTGCTGCTGCTTGCCGTGCTGATGCAAAAGAGCAGGAGCATGAGCGCTACCCTGGGGATCTACAATGCCAGGGCGGAATCCCTCATGCAGCAGATCGAGGATGAAAAGGCTCGCACTGAGGAGATCAGCCGTCTGAAGGAGTATATGCAGACGGACGCCTTTGCGGAGCAGACTGCCAGAGAGCGCTTAGGTCTCGTGAAGGAGAATGAGATCGTTTTTGAAGAAGAGGAAAACTAAGGTGTTGTCGAAAGAAGGTATTTTCCAAAGAAAGAGGACGGACCTGGGCGAAAAGTTTTTTGGCCTTTTCGTCCGCCTTTGACAGATATTTCAGATAACGTCCCTTATACTGTCCTTAACCATCGAAAAGGACAGGGGAGGGAGAATATGCAGGAATGGATGATTGCCATGCTCGTCGTCAGCGTGCTGCTGGTTGTGCGGGACATGGCAAAAACTATTTTGGCGGGGAGGACGCCCAGGGCGGAAGAGATACTGCCTCTGTGCGACAACCATCCCCAAAAGGAGAGGGTTCAAAAATATGCGGCCTCCTTTCAGCGTCTGGCGGACACCTTTTATGGAATGCCCTACCGGAAGGACTACTTGAGCAGCGGCCAGGTGGACCGGATCCTTCGCAACACCAACGAAAAGATATGCAGCGGCTGTTTTCAGAGAGACATCTGCTGGGGAGAGCACTATCTGGGGATGCACCGGGGAGGAGAGGCCATGATCCGCAGCCTGGAGGAGGAAAACCAGGAGGAGACCCGGCAGCTGCGCACGGACTGGATGGGGGTATGCAGCCGCTTTACCCAATATTTTGAAGCTCTCCTGGAGAACTTCAGGCAGGAAAGACAGAGGCTGATCTGGGACAACCGCATTATTGAGAACCGGCTGGCCGTGGCCCAGCAGCTGACGGAGGTTTCCCGCCTCATGGAGATGGTGGCGGGGGATCTTTACGATATCACCCAGGGAGAGCCCAAGCTGACGGAGGAGCTGGGGCGCCATCTGAAGAAGAGACATGTGCTGCTGAAGCAGGTGTGGGTGATGGACAAGGCGGAGGGGCGGCGCCAGATCTTCCTCACCATGAGGGCGAGGAGCGGTCAGTGCATCGCCATGACAGAGGTGGCACAGATCCTTTCCCGCACCTGCGGGACGGCCATGACTCCGGTCAGAGGAAGCCGCTGTATCGTCAACGGAGAGTATCACACCGTCCATTTTGTGGAGGACGTGAGCTATCAGGTGATCTACGGGGCGGCGAAGCTGACCAAGGAGAGGGAGAAGGTTTCCGGTGACAATTACGTGTGCAGCCAGGAGGATGAGGGGAGGTTTATCATGTGCCTTTCTGACGGCTGCGGCTCCGGCATGGAGGCCAGCCAGGAGAGCGAGGCGGTGGTGGAGCTGCTGGAGCAGTTCATGGAATCTGGCTTTTCCCAGGAGACGGCTGCAAAAATGGTAAATTCTGCCCTTGTGCTCAAGGACCAGGAGGGGATGTTTTCCACGGTGGACATCTGTGCTCTGGATCTTTACACGGGGATCTGCAGCTTTTTGAAGGCGGGAGCCTCCGCCACCTTTATCAAGAGGGACCACTGGGTGGAGGCCATTGCCTCGGAGAGCCTGGCGGCGGGGATCGTTCAGCAGCTGGACTTCGAGACCGCCTCCCGGAAGCTGTATCACGGAGATTACCTGATCATGATGACGGACGGTGTTTTGGACGCCCTCCCGGCTCAGAGGGAGGAGGAGACCATGAAGGAGATCATCATGGACGTGCGGGAGGAGGCCCCCAAGGAGATCAGCCGGGGGATTCTGGAGAGGGTGCTGGGGTACAGCGACTATTGTGCAAAGGATGATATGACGGTCCTGGTGGCAGGTGTCTGGAAAAAATAGGGTGATACAGGGGCTCTGGAGGAAGACTTTTGCGGTGCGGGATCGGGAAACGAGGAGAAAAACATGTACAGAAGGGTTTGCGCCTATATCAGAGAAAATCAGATGATCCGCCCCGGGGATCTGGTGATCGCCGGGGTGTCGGGAGGGACGGATTCCATGGCCATGCTGTATCTGCTGGCAGGGCTGAGAGGGGAGCTGTCCTTTTCCCTTCAGGTGGTCCACGTGCATCATGGGATCCGGGGGAGGGAGGCCGACCAGGATGCCTCCCTTGTGGAAGCCTTCTGCCGGGAGCGGGGCCTTCCCTTCCAAAAATACCAATATGACGTTCCGGCTCTCTCCCGCCTGTGGAAACGGGGTGAGGAGGAAACGGGGCGCATGGTGCGCAGGGAGGCCTTCCAAAGGGCGTCGGAGGACTCCGGGCTTCCGGGGGAGCGCATCCGTATTGCCCTGGCGCACAATCGGGATGATCTGGGAGAGACCCTCCTGCACAATCTCTGCCGGGGAGCGGGGCTGCGGGGGCTTTCCTCCATGAGGCCCAGGGAGGGGAATCTGATACGTCCCGTGCTATGTTTGGAAAAAAAGGAGATCATTGATTATCTGAGGAAGGAGAGGATCCCCCACAGGGTGGACAGCACCAATCTTTCCGACGGGTACACCAGGAATCGTATCCGCCGTCACGTGATGCCTCTTTTAAAGGAGATGGTGAATCCAGAGGCGGCGGGCCATATGGCCCAGACGGCCATGCTCCTGGCAAGGGCCTCCGATTACCTGGACGAAAAGGGAAGGGAGCTGGCTGCGGCCTACGGAAGGGAGCAGGACGGCGCATGGTTTTTGGAGGAGGCGTTTTTTCGCCAGGAGGATGCTCCCGTCTCCAGCGGTATTCTGGAAATTTTTTACAGGCTGTCCCAAAGCCGCAGAGACTTCGGACTGGTCCACGTGGAGGATGTACGGAGGCTGGCGGAGAGCCAGGTGGGAAGGATGCTCTGCCTGCCCCAGGGCCTGACGGCCCGGCGGGTTTACGGCGGCGTGTCCATCCAAAAGGAGGGGCGGAAGGAAGCGCCCTTTGCCGGCGGAGAATGGCCCCTTCCCATTCCCGGGATCCTAAAATCCCCCCTTGGAGAGATTGAGACAAAAATATTTTTCTATACAGGGCAGAAGATTGAAGAAAAAAAGTATACGAAATGGCTGGATTATGATAGAATAAACAGTGGTCTGTCTGTTCGTACCAGAAGAGCCGGAGATTTTCTCATTGTAAACAAAGAAGGAAACAAAAAAAAGCTGTCCCGCTGCCTTATTGATGACAAAGTACCGAAAGATATCAGGGACAGGCTTCCTCTGGTGACTGATCGGGAGGAGGTGCTCTGGGCGATCGGCGGGCGGCTAAGCGAGAAATACAAGCTTACCCCGGAAACGAAGAGGGTGTTGGAATTACATTACAAAGGAGGAATCACAAATGAAGAGTGAAAAGATCAGAGTTCTCATCAGCGAGGAAGAGGTGGATCGGCGCATCCGGGAGGTTGCGGCAAAGATCAGCGAGGCTTATGAGGGAAAAGAGATCCATATGATCTGCGTGCTGAAGGGCGGCGTTTTTTTCATGTGTGAGCTGGCCAAGCGCATTACCGTGCCGGTATCTTTGGACTTTATGTCTGTTTCCAGCTACGGGGACGACACGAAATCCAGCGGCGTGGTGCGGATCGTCAAGGATCTGGATCAGCCTCTGGAGGGCAAGGACGTTCTGGTGGTGGAGGACATCATCGACTCAGGAAGGACTTTGAGCTACCTGCTGGACGTATTGAAGAGACGGAACCCCAGGAGTGTCCAGCTGTGCACCCTTCTGGACAAACCGGAGTGCCGGGTGGTGAAGGGCATGGAGGTGGATTACAGCTGCTTTGACATCCCCGATATGTTCGTGGTGGGCTATGGCCTGGACTATGCACAGAAATACAGAAATCTTCCCTACATCGGGGTGGTGGAATTTGATGAAGAATAGGAACAAAAATACCGCTGTGACGGAAAGGAGATCATAGGAAGTGGACAGTAAGCAGTCAACAAGGATTGGGCTGTATCTGATTCTCGTGGTGGTGCTGGTCGCAGGCTACCTCTATCTGAACAAGCAGGTGGAGAACCAGAGCAGCTACACAATGGGCCAGCTGGAGAAGGCGTTGGAGGGCGGGAAGGTCCTGGATGCCAGGATACACCAGAACAGTCAGGTTCCCACCGGATATGTGATGGCGGAGGTTTCCGGGGAAGGGACGAAGAGGATTTATGTAACCGATGTAAATGAAGCCAGGGAGCTTCTGGAAAAGGGCGGGCTTGATCCGATCACCGAGGATATTCCCAAGGAAAGCGTGTTTTTGACCACGCTTCTTCCCATCCTGCTGACCTGTGGGCTGGTGCTGTTCTTCATGTTCATGATGAATAAGCAGATGTCCGGCGGCGGAGGTGGCAATGCCAGGATGATGGATTTCGGCAGAAGCCGGGCCAGGATGACCGCCCCGGATGAAAGAAAGGTGACCTTCGGCAGCGTGGCGGGCCTGGAAGAGGAAAAGGAGGACCTGGTGGAGGTGGTAGACTTCCTGAAGGCGCCTCAGAAATACACGAAGGTGGGGGCAAGGATCCCCAAGGGCGTTCTCCTGGTGGGGCCTCCAGGCACCGGCAAAACCCTTCTGGCGAAGGCGGTGGCCGGGGAGGCGGGAGTGCCCTTCTTCTCCATCTCAGGCTCCGACTTTGTGGAGATGTTTGTCGGCGTGGGCGCATCCCGGGTGCGGGATCTCTTTGCGGAGGGGAAGCGCCATGCTCCCTGTATCATTTTTATTGACGAGATCGACGCCGTGGCCAGGCAGAGAGGCACCGGCATGGGTGGCGGCCACGACGAAAGAGAGCAGACCCTGAACCAGCTCCTGGTGGAGATGGACGGCTTTGGGGTGAACGAGGGCATCATTGTCATGGCGGCAACGAACCGGGTGGATATTTTGGATCCGGCCATTCTCCGCCCCGGGCGCTTTGACCGGAAGGTGGGCGTGGGGCGCCCCGACATCAAGGGCAGGGAAGCGATCCTTCGGGTTCATGCCAAGGACAAGCCCCTGGGAGAGGATGTGGATCTTCGCCAGATCGCCCAGACCACGGCCGGCTTTACAGGAGCCGATCTGGAAAACCTGCTCAATGAGGCGGCCATTGCGGCTGCGAAGGAAGGAAGAGGCTTTATCCAGCAGCAGGATATCAAAAATTCCTTCATTAAAGTGGGGATCGGTGCGGAAAAGAAGAGCAAGGTCATCTCAGAAAAGGAGAAAAGGATCACGGCTTATCATGAGGCGGGCCATGCCATTCTGTTCCATGTTCTGCCGGATATGGAATCCGTGTACACCATCTCCATCATTCCCACGGGAATGGGGGCGGCAGGCTATACCATGCCCTTGCCGGAAAATGACGAGATGTTTAACACAAAGGGAAAAATGCTCCAGGACATCACGACCCTTCTGGGGGGCCGGGTGGCAGAGGAGCTGATCTTCGGGGACATTACCACCGGCGCCTCCAACGACATCAAGAGAGCCACGGGGGAGGCCAGGGCCATGGTGACGAAGTATGGCATGTCGGATAAGGTGGGGCTGATCGCCTACGGAGATGAGGGCGATGAGGTGTTTATCGGCAGAGATCTGGCCCACACCAGAGGCTACAGTGAGGACGTGGCCAAGACCATCGACGGGGAGGTGCACCGGATCATCCAGGAGTGCCACGAGAGGGCGACGGAGATCATTTCCGGTCACATGGACGTCCTTCATCGCTGTGCGGAGCTGCTCCTGGAAAAGGAAAAAGTACACAGAGATGAGTTTGAGGCACTTTTTACAACGGAGTCCCCGGTGTTGGAGGAAATCTGATGAAAAACTGCACAAAAATCATATATAAATTTTGTGAGATT
>JAUNJL010000108.1:5051-6238 GCA_030533315.1 Eubacteriales bacterium | reverse complement strand
ACCCCCGCCGCAGGTGTCATGATCTTAACCCCATGTTATGAAATCATACTACATCTGCCGGATTCATTTTTTGTCTGATGGCAGCGGTTTTTGCCAGTAGATCTGCTGTTATAAGCTTCTTCATGTGCAAACTTATATATCTGTTTCTCTTGTTCCTCTGTTTCGATACTGGGGAAGTCCTCGTCTGAGGAGATCCTCCTCGTAAATCTTCTTATCAGATTTTTCATCAAGACGTTTCTTCTTGCCTCAGAATGACACGTCTCCAAAAAATCTCACAACAAGGTTCACTTGTTTTTCTTTTTGTGCCGCCCCTTTCGTGGCCAAGGGGCGGCACGGTCGCTGCCATGGCAGTCACACGATTATCTTACTTTGATCGTGATAACCTTCTTGGTAGTCTTGTAGTTTGTTGTTGATTTTGCATAAACGGTAATCTTGTAGGTGCCCTTCTTCAGACCCTTCTTCAGAACTACCTTTCCGCTCTTGGAAACGGTGATCTTCTTGGAGTTGTCTCTAAAGGTGATCTTTGCTTTTTCTTTGATACCGCTTGTCTTGATCTTGAAGCTTACAGATTTCTTCTTCAGAACGGAAGATTTAACTTTCTTCTTAACGCCCTTAACTTTGATCTTCTGTGCAGCTTTCTTGATCTGATAGGTAGCAGTTGTAGTACCCTCGTATTTGCCGATACCAGTGATCGTTACGGTGTACTTGCCAGCCTTCTTTGCAGTTGTGGTACCAGAAACGGTGTAGTCTACACCCTCTTTCAGAACGGTGCCATCTGCTGCTTTAACGGTAACAGTTGTGGTCTGGTTCTTTCTATTGTATGTTTTAGAAGCAACCGTCACATTAGTTGTTTTAATGTCTGCTTTTTTCGGCGAAGTTGCAGCTGCAAACACAGTAGCCGGCATAAGCAGACTCACTGCCAGCAAAACTGCCAGCATCTTTTTCATTACACTTTTCATAGGTTAGACCTCCTTATAATGATAAAGCTCATGCTGCCACGACTGCATCGCTTTATCTACAAAAATATGATTATCAAAACACCCGAATGCGCTTCTCACACAGCCGGTAAGTAAATTGTCTGTTCTCTAAGCCTTCTTTTTATCCTTCTGCTTGTCCTTCTCTTCCTTGTCCTCTCTTCCGTAACCATAGGCAGAATAATACTTGCCGTATTTGCCGTATTTTCCATA
>JAUNJL010000108.1:0-4951 GCA_030533315.1 Eubacteriales bacterium | reverse complement strand
TATTTTCCATAGGCACGGATGCCATCCTCAGAATGGTTCAGAATGGCACCGAGAACCTTGCAGTTCACCTGCTCCAGCTGCTGGAAGGACTGTCGGATCAGGCCTCTTGGCGTCTCCTTGCAACGGATCACCAGTGCGGCGCCGTCGCACATAGATGCCACCAGCGCACCATCGGCAACGCTGCCAAGGGGAGCGGAGTCAATGATCACATAACGATGCTCCTGGGCCAAACGATCCAAAAGCTCCCGAAAGCGGGCATCCTCCAACAGTGCGGAGGGATTCTCCAGATGGTTGGTGACCGGAACCAGGTAAGCGTTCTTGATATTGGTCTCATAGACCACATCCTCATACTCCGCCAGCCCGGACAGATAGTAATCCAATCCCTTAAAGTCCTCTCCGCCGCCCATCTTCAAACGTCTCTTCAGCTCAGACTTACGGAGATCCGCATCCACCAGGACGGTGGAAAAGCCTGCCTCCGCAAGCATCTTCCATAGGTTGGAAGAAATCGTGCTCTTTCCCTCACAGGGGAGGCTGCTGGTGATCAAGATCTTTTTCGTGTTCTTCCCGCAAAACTTGATGTTGATCCTAAGGCGGTTCATGGCCTCCTCAACGGCATAAGGCAATTCCTGAAATTCAAGATCTATTTTATTCATTTTTTACGTTTCCTCGCCTCCATTTTTTTCTCGTCACTGCTGATTCCAAACAATGCTTCGCTGTCCGGGATCGCAGTCAGGGCCACCAGGCCAAAGTATTTCTGGAGATCCTCTCCATTGTGGATGGTATCATCCATGAGATAACCGATGATCACAAAGGCACAGAAGAGAAGCGCTCCCAGAACTGCACCGATCATGGTGTATTTCAAGCAGCTGGGGCCTGCCTTGCTGTCTGCCATACGAGCCTCCTGGGCAATATTGGGAGCCAAGGTACTCATGGTCTCCGGCAAATACTTCACGGCCACCTTCGCCACCGTGTTTGCGATGTCCATGGAAAGCTCAGGATTCGTGGTGGTCGCCGTGATGCTCAGAACACGGGTGTTGTCCGGATTGTTCAAGGTGATCAGATTCGCCAGATCCTCGAACTCCATATCCAGGCCAAGCTTGTCGATCACCTGATCCAGAACCGGGTAGCTGACGATCAGCTCCTCATAGTCCTTGGTCAGAGATGTACCGATGTTCAGGTCGGCCAGGTTTACCACGGAATCACTGGATGCTGACACCACGTAAAGCTTCGAGGTCGCCTTATAGGTGGGCGCTATGAGAAAATAGGAAATCGCATTGAACAACACCGCACCGATCATCAGGCTCAAAATTATGTAGTGCAGCTTGTCCAGAAGGGCGTAGGCAAGATCCAGAAGATCAATCTCCATCTCCTCATCCTGTTGAGCGCCAAAATCCACCCTGGTGATCTTGTCCTCACGGACACTTCCCGTCTCGGGCGCCAGTCTTTTTTCTGCTGTCATATCATTTGTCTCCTTTACCGCCCGCATACCCGGGCACTTTTTTACTCCTCGTACTCCTCATAAAACAGAGTCGCCACCACTTCCTGAAGGCTCTCCTCATCAGGCGTAAATTCAATGAAGTCCATATATCCCAGCTCCGCCGTTCCTTCGATGGCCAGAGCGCCTTCGTCATCCTCTTCCTGGCTCAGAAGAAGGGCCAGCTTCGTAAATTTCTGCATGGTAATGTTTGTTACCATGTAATCCTCCAAAGCCTTGTAAACCTCGTTGGGGAAGCTGCTGTCACGATTGCAGATCTCCCTCAGCTTCGGCTCCAGGGCCGCAAGATACTGAGACTGGCGGCTGATGCGGTTCTCGTTGGTTCCGTCCGCCACATCCATCCTGCGCCGCACAAAAATCTCCGCCTGGTCGTCTGTCAAAGTGACGGTCTCCCCTATCCTAAGAGAAGGATCCGCTGCAGTCAGGTCGTCCTGAACCGTCACGGTAACACCGTCCACCAGGTGATTCACCGTCTTGATGGCTCCCATATTCAGGGCAATGTAGCCGTCGATCTCCTGGCCGTAAAGCAGCCCGGAAACGGCATCTATTGTATTCTCACAGCTAATCTCCATACCGTCACCGTCAGAATGGGACAGTGCGATCTGATTCTTGGTGGTAGCCAGGTAATTTCCCTCAATATCCAGGGACTTCACGTCCGTCATGGTGTTCCTGTCAATAGGAAGGGTACGGTAGGTACCCTTGCTGATATCCCGCACCATCAGGAGAAGCATATCACACTGGCCGCTTCCATCGTATTCGGTTTTTTTATGTACCTTGTTTGCATCGTCAATGCCCATGAACAGGTATGTCTCCAGATTTCCCTTGGGCACATACTTGACGCCATTAAAAACCTTAAGGCCCTCAGGCTCCTTCTTTTCTTTTTTGACGGTTTTGTAGGACTTCTCCCCGGAGCCGGTTTCCGCCATGACATTGACAGGACTCACCGCCGCCGTCATCGCCAGCAGCAGGGCTGTCACTCGGCACAGACCCCTTTTCTTCATCAGATGTTTCTTCCTCATCCCTCTGTCACCTGCCCATCAATGAAACAGCCTGCTCATAAAATCCACGCCGCCTTCAGGCCAACGCATCTCAAAGTAAAAAAGCACCACCAATAAAACAAAAAGCAGGATGCTCACTATGATTGATATCTTTTTTGACATGCTATCTTCCTCTTTCTTCTTTATATAAAACTGTATAATACAAAACTGTATATCTGAAACTTTGGATCCTTTCGCTATAGATCCCCAAGAAGCTCATTCCCCCTCCGGTCGATCTCGTCAAGAACGGATCTTCCCAGCTTCTTCTCCAAAACCATGCGTCCCTCATCTAGATTAGGGGGACGGCGGTTCAGACTGTGGGTATCACTTCCCAGCAAGTGGGCCTGTCCTTTCTTGAACATTTTCAGGATAGCCCCTCTTCTTTTCCAGTCCAGAAGGCTTCCTGCATTGATCTGTACGTAAACCGGAAGCTCCAACGCCTGGTCTATGAGCTTTTTGTTGCCCGGGATCTTCAGATAACGCTCCAAATGTGCCAAAATGACCCGATACTCCGTACTCAGCTCCTCCAGTTCCTCCAATGTCCTTCTCTCCCACGGACAGAAGGGCATCTCCAGAAGGAGGATGTCGCTTCCCTGAACCGTCAATTCTGGAAGGCGGTCTGTACGGCTGATTCCCTCAAAAAATGCAACCTCGGCCCCTGCCAGAATGCGCGGGCGTCTCTCCTGCGGAAGCTCCAGCGTCTTTTCCAGGGCGTTTTTTCGTCTTTTCAGGAAATCATCAACCCGATCCTGGGTTGCATAAAAATGTGGTGTCGCCACCATCAGGCCAACCCCTTTGTCCAAGCTCATACGAAGCAGCTGTTCAGTGGTTTCCAGATCTCGGCTGCCGTCATCAATGGCCGGAAGGATATGGGAATGAAAATCAATTACGGTCATGTTCTCATCCTTTCTTTTTCATTTTCCATTTCTGAGCACAGAAAAAAGACCTTACCACGTCTGTAAAGTATCTTCAGTTTTCTCTTCCATCTCACAATAAGGATACCACACCGCTATTTTGTAAGTACCCCCCCCTAGAAAATAAGGGGAGACACCCACCATTTCATCCTGGTCATATGTAAATAACACATCGCCAAAACGGAGGTCTCTTTCTTTCACACGGCAATACATCCTGCTCTTCCTTCCCGCTGTCACTCTGCCACAACGCATAAACGATTGAGGCCTTCTGTATAGGCTCATTCTATACGGTACATAGTCAAATATTGTATATAATATACAACCCACCCCTGACTATAGCTGTCATTATACAACAGATTGATTCTTTTTTCCAGCATTATTTTCTACCATTTTCGCCTTTAATTTCCAGACTTTCTCCTACACATTGCACAATTTCTGTTGAAAATGCAATGAATTACGGGGAGATTGTCACATCTCCCCGTAATTTGTCGTAAAAGGAGCCCTACCCTCCTCTTCTTCTCTCCTATCGGGCCTATTGGAACGAAAAGCTCTAAAAAAGGCATCATTCCTGGATCAAATACACTTCTGTATAATATACACCTTTATCCTCGCCCTCCGCATGATTTCCCACATAAACATCAATACAATTTTCCTTGATGGCGCCTCCGCAATCCTCTGCAACGTAAACCTGGCCGTTGATCACCACCTTGGAACCGTACGGTATCTGATCCGGGTCCACGGCTATGGTATGATTGGTGATCGCCGTCACCCCCGTGGAGGTGATACCGTCTGACCAGGGGCCGCAGCAAAGGCTGCAGGGACAATAGTGGGTGATCCTGAATGTTCCCAAAGGTAAGAGGGAGGTATCCGAGGATACGGATACCGGCGTCCCCACACGGATGGCCAGACCAGCCTCTCCGCCGTCGTTTGCGGAGGTCACGCCTTCAATCGCATCAGCAAAAATTCCTTTTCCCTCGCTTTTGTGTATGGTCCCCGCCTGGGCCCCATCCTCCAGGGTAACGGTCTCGTCATTTCCTTCCGGCTCATTCCCCTCCAAAACGGAGGTCGGTATGTAACCGGTGTGGACGCTCCCTTCCAAATCCTCATACTGAATCCTGCTCCAAACCTCGCAGATGGTACCGGTGCGGGTCACCTGGTCATCCTCCAGAACCTCACCCAGAACCTCCCCATCCTTTCGGCTGGGGTAATCCAGCACGTCACAGTCTGAGATCACCAGCACCCTATCTGTAAACTCCACCAGTCCTTCCTCCGACAGCTGTTTCACGGAGCCTGTCTCCTCCGAAGCCTCGGCTCTATTTTCCCAAGTCTCTGCAAAGGTGGTAACCGTACCTGTCATGGCCGCACAGAGACATAATAAAAGCAATCTTTTTCTCATCGTCAGCCTCCTCGCTTTTTGCAGTCTATTTTTTGCGGCAAAACAGCCGCTTCTCTCCCTACTCGCCACCTATCATAGCACACTTATCTTGGTTTTGCAATTTGTATGT
>JAUNJL010000107.1 GCA_030533315.1 Eubacteriales bacterium | reverse complement strand
CCACGATCCCGGACTGCTTCAGGTGGACCCTGGAAAGGTTCACGGAGATCCGGGGCGCTCTCAGCCCTCTTGCCTCCATCTCCCGCAGCTCCCGGCACACCCGGTCCAGGATCGCCTCGTCCAGAATGATGATCTGGCCGCTTTCCTCAAAGCAGGGGATAAAGTCGCCCGGGGAGATCATGGTCCCATCTGCCCGGATCCATCTCACCAGGGCCTCCGCCCCAATAAGCTTTCCGTCCCGCATATCATACTTCGGCTGGTAAAAAATGTGAAACTCCTGATTTTTCAGGGCCTCCTGAAAGGCGGATTCCAGCTTCATACGGTTTTGGCTGGAGCTACGCATCTCCTCCCCGTACAGGGCATATTTGTTCATATGGTTGCCCTTCACCGTACTCTTGGCGATCATGGCGTCGCTGTAGGCCACGTAAATCCCCTCATAATCCCCCAGCATACAAAGGCCTATGGAGGGGACAAAGGGATGGACCCTCTTCGCGGCGATGTCCTCCTCCATCTGGCGCAGGAGACGGCGGACCTTCTCCTCTGCCTCCTCCCGGGAAGCGCACTGCAAGACCCCCACAAACTGGTCGGAAACGTGGCGGTATAGCTGATCCCCTGGCAGCGTCTCTTTAAAAACCCGGTTTATGTAGCGGAGCAGCTCGTCCCCCATCCGGCTTCCGTATATCAGGTTAAAGACCTTAAAGCGGTCCACATCCAGCACCATCAGCGCCAGCCCGCTTCGATCCTCCTGAGAAAGCTGCTGATAATACAGCTTCAGGTAATCATAATTCTTCTCCTTCAGGAGCGCGTCTGTAAACACCGCATGGTAGATCCGCTCCTGATGCTGAATGTACATCCGCATCATCGCCCCCAGGATGATCAGGATCATCAGCCAGAGAAAGCCCATGCCCAGATAAACGTTTCGCATAATGACCCGGGCTCCGGCGTAGACGTCCGAGGTCTTTACGCAGGTCATCAGATACCAGTCGTTGACCTCCAGGCGTTCAAAGTGGGCGTAATACCCTTCCTCCCCATACTCAAAGGAACGGCTTCCCTTTTTCTCTCCCTGGGGCGCCAGGTTCTTTTCCCCGTTGATAAAGTCAACCAGCTTTACATACTCCTCATTCTCCCCCGCATAGGGGTAGATCATAGCCTTTCCGCAGGAATCCAGGATAAAGCTGAAGCCCTCCCCGTCCGCCACCTTCAGGTTCAGATCCTCCGCCAGATCCCGGGAGCGGTAGGTGGCCGTCAGGATAAAGGCAAGTCCCTCCTCGTTCCTCACCGGCATGGTGAAGGCGTTTAGCTGCAGCTCGCCCCCGTCCAGGGCCCAAAAGCTCTCAGTGATCCGGGCCGCGCCGTCCAGGGCCTCCTCATAGGGAGACTGCCCGCGGACATCGATGCTTCTCCCTGTGGTGGTATACAGCATGCCGTCCAGGGTAAGGATTCCCATATTATAATAATGATACCTTTCCACATAAACCTTTAAGCTGTCCAGAATCTCCTCTCTGGCTTCCTTTGTAAGATCCTTTACCTGGATCCCCTCCGCGATGGAGGTCAAAAGCAGTTGGCGGTTCACCAGCTCCCGGTAAATGGCGTCCCCATTCTGGCTGCTGGCATTTTCAATGTCCTTTTCCGCGTCCGCCCTCACAGAATTTTGTACGTTGCTGTTCAACACCTGGAAGATCAGCGCGGATATGAGCACAAATAAAACAATTACCATTCGCAGCCGGTTCCTTGTCCTTCTGCTTATCTCAAACTTCTTTTGCAGGATTTTTTCCATCGTTTCACCTCTTCCATATCGACCGGAATCCGCCCTCACGGCGCGCCCGCCCCCGGACAGGGCAGACCTGGAAGCTTCCTTCCAAAATTCCCCTAAGAGCCCCGGGAAACGATGCCGGAGCCCTTATTCCCTGATGTATGGGCGTCTCCCCTTTTGGGAAATCTTCTCCTGCCACCACCGCCCATACAGGAAAAATCTGTCTGTATTATACAGAAATCCCCCCAAAATTGCAATCCCAAGTGATTTTCCTCCCGGAAATTTACAGATATTTAACAACCATCGCTCCTTACTTTCCACCGGTTCCCCCGTTGGCGGCAATCTCTGTATCTCTGTATCGGGTCAAAAAACTCTTTACGAAACTGGCCGGGGATAGTATGATAGAAACGACATCATTGTTTGTCCGCGCATCGCTTCCGGGCGACTGCAGAACATACCAATATCATGGAGCCCCCAGGCGGACAGAGCATCCCATACCTGCTCCATGAACGCAAAAGGAGGAGAATGTAATGAAAATGAGAACCCTTGTATTGGCAGCCGCCGCGATACTGGCTTTCGGATGCACAGTTTCCGCGGAGGAAACGGCCGAGACGCCTGCACAGCCCCTTGCCCAGGAGGAAGGCGAAAGCGGGGAGACAGAGCTGGCACAGGACTGGACCGCATATCAGCTTCAGGTTGACGGAGAGGTATATTCCTTCCCCATGACCCAGGAGGAGTGGGCGACATACGGATGGACGGCAAAGGACGAAATGGACGACATTCTGGAGCCCTACCAGTACAGCATGTACCGATATGAAAAAGACGATAACATCTGCACCGTGTTTCTCCTGAACCTGGGGATCAACAATACGCCTGCTTCCCAGTGCATCGTGGCCGGGATCAGCATCGATTCCTTTGACTGGAGCCTGGACAACGGAGAGGTGGTGCTTCCCGGAGGTCTGGTAAGAGGTCAGGCAGACGGAGACGCCATAGTGGAGGCATACGGCACTCCCACCAACACCTACGAGGGAGATCTTTACACCTCCTATACCTACGAAACCGACTACAATTCCAGTGTTGAGCTGTCTGTCTGGAAGGAGAGCGGCGTTCTGGAAGAGATCGATGTGCGGAATTTCGTGGAGCCTGAGGGCTTTGAAGCCGGTGAGGTGAACGAGGAGACTCCGGAGGCGGTTGCCGCGTATGAAAAGCCGGAGAAGCTTTCCGAGGAGCTTAAGGATTATCAGATCGAGCTGGACGGCCAGTGCTACGCCATGCCGGTACCGGTCAGCGTCCTTTTAGCTGATGGATGGGAGCTGGACGAGTCCTACACGGATCCCACCATTCCCGCAAAAAGCTCCGGATGGGTCGGCCTTCGCAAGGGCGGACAAAGCTTCCATGAGATCGTGACCAACGACGCCGAATACGCCACCATTCCCGAAAACTGCTGGCTGGAGAGCCTGGAGGCAGGCGGCTATACCTTAGAGCTGGACGGAGCCCTGCCGTGCGGCATCCGCACCGGCATCACAGAGGATGAGCTGCTCTCCATCCTGGAGACCACAGGCGCGGCCTACACCACAGAGGAAAGCGGCAGCCATCGGTATTACACCATTCTGGAGGAATCCTACAGCAAGAAATATGAAGCCATCGTTTACACCGACGAAGACGGAAGCTTCCCCCAGAACACCGTAAGCCAGGTAAGCTGTTACAGTCCCGTAGAGAACTGACATTCCCACAGGGCGGGGCCGGTGCTGCCGGCCCTGCTCTTTTCATGAAAAAATCACGTATCCGGGGATTGTGAACCAGGATATGTGAAAGCATCCATCTGGAAGGAGAACCTACTATGAGAAAAGGAAGAATATCCTGCTGCCTTTTTGGGGCGCTTTTTGCAGTGCTTATGCTGCTTGCGTCCCGAAAAGATGTAAGCGCCGCTTCCGCGCGCACTTATCAAGTCTATTGCCCTTTGGTACAAAGCAACCAGACCATCGGCTATGATGAAGATTATTATAGAATCGGAAACCAATCCAAAGTAAAAAGCGTCAAGTGGACCATCAACCGGAAAGACATTGCCGCTTTTCGCTATGAGAAGAAAAGCTGCTTCGCAACTCTCGTTTTTAAAAAGACTGGTACCGTCAAGATCACCAGAACTGTAAAAACCTCGAAGAGCACTGTAAAAACCAATTACATTGTCAAGATTTTTAACAAGAACACATGGGCCCAGATCGACGGCCGCACCTACTACCTCTTAAAAGACGGGGGCTACGCGGAGGATCAGTGGATCGGGGACCGCTATGTAAATACCTATAACTACTGGGACAAAAAATTTATAAAAACAGGCGACGGCATACGCTACAAAAAATCAGACGGCTCTTACGCCGCTAACGAGTGGATCACCAGCGACGACTACTGCGAGTATTACTTTGGTTCCAACGGGCTGATGGTAACAAATGGCTGGATAGAGGGTTACTACCTCCAGAAGGACGGCAAGAAAATGTCCAGTCTGAGAAACACGGCGGACGGATGGAAGGTCATAGACAGCTTTAACAGCAGCGAATACGAGGATGAGGACGGAGAAATCCATTACGAGGAGCTTTATCTGAAGAATGTATGGCGGACAGTCAATGGGAAAACGGTTTATTTTGGCGGTGACGAAAGGATGGTCAAAAATCAGTGGAAGACCATCTCCAATAAGACATACTACTTTGACGAAAACGGATACATGGCCGTAAGCTCCTGGATCGATGGATATTACGTGGATGAACAGGGCGTCCGTGTGAAAAACAAGCGCGTAGGCGACTATTTTGTGGGAAAAGACGGCAAGAAGGCCGTCGGGAAATGGATTAACGGATATTATGTGGACGGCTCCGGGAAAATCGTGAAAAACCGTTGGATAAAGGGCTCTTACGTGGGCCTGAACGGCAAAAAGGTCAAAAAAATGAAGGTGACCTCCGGCAAGGTTGCCGTAAACGGCTCCTGCCTTTACTCCAACAAGAAAGAGCTGGATAAGCTGGTAGCCATCGCCAAAAAGGAATTAGGCAAGCCCTATATCTGGGGCGGGAACGGCCCGGAAGGATATGACTGCTCCGGATTTGTCAACTACTGTTACCGCACCCTTGGCTACACGATCCCGCGCACCAGCTATTACGCCGCGGATACCGGCGTCAAGATCGACCCCAACGACATCAGTGAATGGCAGACGGGGGATCTTTTGGTCCGCAGAGGTGATATTAACGGCGGAAGCATGGGACATATCATCATGTACATCGGAGACGGAAAGGTGATCCAGAGCACCCGGGCAGGCGCCGGGGGCGTTCAGTTGGGCCTTGCTGAAACTTATGTTGGAGAGTACACCAACATACGAAGGATTTTATACGTAAAATAAAGATCAATAAAATAAAAATACTTCCCCCGCCCTTATCGTTTAAAGGCGGGGGAAGTTCTCTGTTGGTCCAAATACGATCTCACATCAAAGACTTCGATCTTCGAGTCCTTTTTCAGGTACAGCGGATGGTGAGGGTGTCCCTTCCGGGAGCGCTTTCCCACCTGATACCAGACCGCCTGATAGGAATCGGAAATGGAGATCATTTCCAGGAGACATTCCATTAAATAGCTTCTCTTTTCAATGATCGTCCCCCAGGCCGCCCAGATAGCCGGCCTCTCCCCGCTGTTTTCCAGGATCCAGCGAAAGGCCTCCATATTTTCCCTGTGAAGAGCCAGGTTGATCTCCCGGTCCATCTGGCCGGGATCTGTTGCCCGCTGAGCATAGACGTTAAACATCACAAAGGAATCAAATCCGTTGCCCGTCACGATCCTGTCAACGGACTTTAAGGTGTTGTCCAGCTTTCCCGGCTCCGCCGTGGATGGGTTGATCCCTATGACGATCAGCGGACGCTTCCCCACCGTTCCCAAAATATATCGGTACTCCGCATAAAAATCCGGCACGTAAATCCATTTTCTCCGGTCATACAGTTCCCGCTCCCTCTGCGCCTCCAGCGCCTCCCGAAAGGGCATAAGCTTTTGTTCTTCCATCCCCATACCGTTCCTCCTGGCTTTTGTCAGGCACATTATATCAAAAATTGGCTCATTGCCGCAAGCAACGCAAACGAACATTCAACGAATTTCTGTCCGTAAAGGTTCTTACTGCTGCTCAAAAGAAATCTCTTTATGATAAAGCGCCCTCTCATTTTTTTTACAAAATGGGCTTCAAAAAAATGCACAAAAATCAGGCGTTTGTATAGCTATTTTTTGACGAATTTGTGAATTTTCCAGATTTAAAACTCGTATATGAAATCTTAGTGCAATTTGCAAAAAATTTGAAGCTCCGCAATCCGTATATTTTAGGCAATCAGCGGATAGACAAAATCGCAGATTATGGTATACTTAAACCGTAAATTAATCAAGTGCTTCGATATAAAGACAGGGTTTGTTGCCGACAGACGGGCCTTGTCACAAAAGATTCGTACCGCATTTGCGGTTGACATATAGGGGCGGATAAACTCCTTTCATCATAAAAAAATCCGCCCCAGGTTCCTTAGATTCGTACCGCGTTTGCGGTTGACATATAGGGGCGGATGGGTTCC
>JAUNJL010000106.1 GCA_030533315.1 Eubacteriales bacterium | reverse complement strand
CCGGGTGTGATACGATACAGTCACCTGATAAACAGCACTGAAAAAACATAAAACAGGAGGAGAAACAACATGAAGAAAAAAGCATTTTCAGCAGCTCTTGCAGCGATCATGGCAGCATCCATGGCAGTGCCGGTTATGGCAGAGGACGTGTCCATCACCATTTTTAACTCTAAGATGGAGATCCAGAGCCAGTTAGAGGAGAAGGCAGCCGAGTACAGCGAGGAGAAGGGCGTTGACGTAGAGGTTTACTATTCCAGCGATACCGTTGCCGCTCATATGGCTACCAGATATGCTTCCGAGGATCCATACACCATGTCCATGGTTGACGCAAAGGATGTTTACTCCTTAGGCGCAGAGCACGCCATCGACTTAAGCGATCAGGATTGGGTAAAGGATACCGTATATGCCATCGACGTAGACGGAGAGGTAAAGGGCTTCCCGGTTACCATCGAGGCCAGAGGCCTGATCTACAACGCCGAGGCGATTGAGGCTATTACCGGCGAGGAGTTTGTTCCCGCTGATTACGCAACCTTAGATTCCTTCAAGGAGCTTCTTGCTACACTGGCTGAGGGCGGCATGGAGACCCCCGTTGGTATCATGAAAGAGGACTGGTCCTTAGGCGCTCACTACCTGGCACAGGTATATGAGGAGCAGGAGGATGTGGAAGGCTTCATTACTTCCCTTCATGAGGGAACCGCAGACCTGATCAACAACGAGAAGTTCAACGCATTAATGGATACCTTCGATACATTAATGGAGTACAATTACGCAAAGGATACCGCCATCGCCGCAGAGCGTGAGGTAACCGAGCAGAAGCTGGCAGAAGGTGAGATCGCTTTCATGTTCGGCGGAAACTGGGATTGGTCCGTGATCAACGCTTACGATTACTCTGAGAAGATGGGTATGATGCCTGTTCCCCAGAACACCGAGGACGGCTCCAACCAGAAGCTTGTAGGCGGCGGCTCCAAGTTCTTCTACATTGATTCCTCCGATAACGTATCTGACGAGCAGCGTCAGGCTGCAAAGGATTTCCTGAACTGGCTGGTATACGAGGAGGATGGACAGTCCTTCCTGGTAAATGACTGCTCCTTAGTTCCTGCTTTTGGAAACATCGAGCTTGAGGTTACCGATCCTCTTGGAACTTCTGTAAAGGCATTTGCGGATGCAGGCTCCCTGATCGACAACTACAACTATCTGCCGGATGATCACTACTCTCTCTGTGGAGCAGCCTTCCAGAAATATCTTGCAGGCCAGAGCGACCGCGAGGGCTTTGCCTCCGAGATCGAGAGCTACTGGACATCCACAGCTCCTGTAGAGCACTAAGAATCAGTAAGAGCGCGTATAGAAAAAGAAAGAATATAGAATACTCTATATAAAAAGCAGAATATAGGAGAAGAGCCGGCCAGGCGCCGGCTCCTCCTTTCAAAAGACCCTGAAAAGCCTGCCGGATTCATACGGACAACATGACGAGACTAAACGGCAGGCATTCATGTTACCTATAGGAGGGAAAGAGGACATGAAAAAGAATACCATGTCATATAAAGTGGGTCAGTACCTCATGTTTGCCGGACCGGCAACGCTGTTGTTTATTGGTGTGGTGATCCTGCCTTTTATCTACGGCTTGTATCTTACCTTCACCAACTGGGACGGCGTTTCCAAATCAAAGCCCTTTGTAGGCTTTGCCAATTACATGTCGGCATTCCAGGACGTTGCCTTCTGGCAGTCCCTGGGAAGGACCTTTATTTACTCCGTGATCGCGGTTGTATTTGTCAATATTGTGGCCTTTGTGCTGGCCTATCTTGTGACCAGCGGCGTGAAGGGACAGAATTTCTTCCGGGCAGGCTTCTTCATTCCGAACCTGATCGGCGGTATCGTTCTTGGTTATGTATGGAAGTTCGTATTTAACCGGGCATTCGTTTCCCTGGGGCAGGCGCTTTCTATCGGAGCGCTGTCTACCTCCTGGCTGGCCACCACAAACGGAGCCATGCTCTGTCTGATCATCGTTTCTGTTTGGCAGTATGCCGGATATATGATGCTGATCTATGTGGCAGGCTTCATGAGCGTTCCCAAGAGCCTGATGGAGGCTGCTCAGATCGACGGCTGCACCCAGTCACAGGCTACCATGCACGTGATCATTCCCCTGATGCGGGCATCCTTCGTGCAGTGTCTCTTCCTGACCATTACGAGATGCTTCATGGTATACGATGTAAACCTTTCCTTGACGAAAGGCGAGCCCTTTAACACATCTGTCATGGCCGCTATGCACGTTTACAACCAGGCCTTCACTTATAAGAAATACGGCATTGGCCAGGCAGAAGCTCTGATCCTGTTCGTCGTCTGCGCGATCGTAGGCGTGACGCAGGTATACATTGGCAAGAAAGGAGAGGTGGAAGCATAATGGATGATAATAAAAAAGCTGCCCGCAAAAAAACAGTATCCCACGTGATCATGCTCGTGGTACTTGCCATACTGTTACTCCTCTTTGTGTTCCCTTTCCTTCTTGTCATTGTCAACGTATTTAAGACAAAGGGAGACATTACCTCCAATCCTCTGGCGCTGATCGGTGAGCATGGCTTTATTTTAAGCAACTTCCCGGACGCCATGAAAAAGATGGATTTCCTGGTGGTGTTTAAGAACTCTCTCATCATCACGACCTCCGCTACCGTACTGACCCTTCTGGTGTCCTCCATGGCTGCCTTTGTGATCGTGCGGAATAAATGGAAGGCCTGCGCCATCCTGTTCGCAGGGATGATCGCTTCCATGGTCATTCCCTTCCAGGTGCTGATGATCCCGCTGGTATCTCTGTACGGAGGTATCTTCGGAGTTTTGAACAGCCGGGTGACCCTGGTGCTGATGCATGTGGGATTCTCCGTTTCCATGGCCACCTTTATGTTCCACGGGGCGATCCGTACCAACATCCCCCTGGAGCTGGAGGAGGCGGCGCTGATCGACGGCTGTACCAGATGGCAGACCTTCTGGAAGATCGTCTTTCCGCTTCTGAAGCCCACCATCGCCACAGTGGCCATCATCGACGCCATGGCATTCTGGAATGATTACCTCCTGCCCAGCCTTGTACTTGGCCGCAAGGAGCTGTACACCATTCCCATCGCCACACAGGCATTTTACGGAACCTATTCCACAGATATGGGACTTGTTATGGCCGCCCTGCTTCTGGCAATGCTGCCCATCCTGATCCTGTACCTGTTCCTGCAAAGATATATTGTAGAAGGCGTAACATCCGGTGCCGTGAAAGGATGATAGGAGGGACGCAGCGGGGAATACAGCCGGTATTCTCCCTGCGTCCTTTTTTTCGGTATGCCGTTCCTGCCGGACGGCAATACCTATTTTGATCAGGAGGAAGGAAGATGGATCATACCATAAAAATCGAAAAAAAATACCTGGGTATCCCCATTTACGCGGAGCAGCCGGAAAAAATGCTGGAGATTTTTCTTGGGGAGGAGAAAATTTTTGAGTTTCAGGTTCCGGTGTGCGTGGATGTGGGAAAAGATTCCTGGGATTATATCAGCTACCTGAATGTGGAACAATATAAGGAAGAGACGTTGACGATCCGGGGGAATTTTGATATAAAAATTCTGGATTCCTTTCGTCAGCAGGATGATTACCAGTATGAGCCTCTTTGCCGTCCGCTGATCCATTTCACGGCCCAGAGAGGCTGGATCAACGACCCAAACGGCTTCCTTTATCATAACGGGTGGTATCACCTGTATTTCCAGCACAATCCCATGAATACCCAGTGGCAGAATATGTCCTGGGGACACGCCAAAAGCCGGGATCTTCTCACTTTTATTCAGGGAGATCACGTGCTGTTTCCCGATGAGACAGGCCCTGCCTTTTCCGGCTGCGGCCTTGTGAACGAGCGGGGGCTTTTAGGGCTTCCTGGGGATACCCTTCTCTTTTACTATTCCGCTGCCGGAGGGGGAAGTCCCTGGAGCGAGGGACGGCTGTTTACCCAGAGGATCGCGGTGAGCAGGGACGAAGGGGAGAGCCTTGAGAAGCTTCCCGGAGTGACCATCGGGGAGATGGAAAAGGATACCAGGGATCCCAAGATCTTCTGGCATGAGGAGACAAAGGCTTACGTCATGGTGCTTTGGATCCAGGGAAATGAATTTGCCTTTTTCCGTTCAGAAAATCTGAAGGATTGGGAGGAGACGGACCGGATCGTCCTGGATGAGGCGTGGGAGTGCCCGGATCTTTTCTGCCTGGAGTATGAGGGAAAACCGATGTGGGTTTTCACCAGCGCAGACGGCTTTTACTATCTGGGGGATTTTGACGGATATACCTTTTGCACAGACAAGGTGCGGCGGTTGGCCTATCAGACGCCCCTTCCCTACGCGGCTCAGACCTGCAGCGGCGCGGAGGGCAGAGTGGTCAGCATCGCCTGGCTGCGGACGAAAAATCCGGGCCAGTTGTACACGGGAATGATGAGCATCCCAAGGGAGCTGACTCTTGTGAAGCAAGGGGAGGGCCCCTGCCTTTCTCTTCTGCCGGTGCGGGAGTACGAGGAAAGCAAGAAAAAGATGGCTGACTTCTCCCTGGGAGAGGAAGGCTTTTCCATGGAGACCGAACAGGAGGGCGTGACGGAGATCAGCCTGGAGCTGGAGGGGTCTGGAAGTGTTGAAGTACAATTTTTTGGACAGAAGCTCACGGTGAAGGAGGGGGAGCTGACCTTTGGGGATCAGCGGACCCGGCTTCCGGAAACCCTGAAGGAGCTTCATGTGATCGTTGACAGATATGTTGTGGAGGTGCATGGAAACAAAGGTACCTTCAACGCCTTTTATGAGACAGAATCTCCCTTCCTAAAGGGAAATATGAAGGTGACCGGCCCTGTCGGGCGGGGACAGGTATTTCTCTGGACGGCAGGAAGGGACTAAGGAGCGGAGCTTATGAGAAAGAAAGGAGCAGTGAGCAGTCCGGTGTCCAGGAAAACGGACAGCTCTAAGACGGTTCAGGCTGCCGCCCTCCTGAAAACGGAGGGGGAGGCCGGGAAAAAGACAAGGGCCCTTCCCGGGAAAAAGAAGGCAGCCGCCACGGGGAAAGCCCCAAAAACAGAAGGGAACGCGGCCCCCAAAAAAGAGACAAGGACGCCTGGGGAATATGAAACCAGGTTTCAGAGGCATTTTGACGAGCTGAAATGGCTGTATATGGAGCTGTACCAAAATGAGGAGATGCTGGACGAGCTGACTCAGAACATGAAGCGCTTCTATGAGGAGCGCCGGGAGGCGCTGAAGGGACTGGACCGCAGGAGGGAGGAAAACCCAGGCTGGTTCCGGCAGAACGACCTTCTGGGAATGATGCTTTATGTGGACAACTTTGGAGGGACTCTGAAGGGCGTTCAGGAAAAGCTGGACTATGTGGAGCAGTGCGGCGTCAACTATATGCACCTCATGCCCCTGCTGGAATCGCCTAAGGGAAGATCTGACGGCGGGTACGCGGTGGCGGATTTCCGCAAGGTGCAGCCGGAGCTGGGGACCATGGAGGACCTGGAGGAGCTTGCCAAGGACTGCCACGGGCGGGGCATCAGCCTGTGCATGGATTTTGTGATGAACCATACCTCTGAGGATCACGAATGGGCTGTTCGGGCCCGCAGGGGAGAGGGGGAGTACATGAGCCGGTACTTCTTCTATGATAACTATGAGATTCCGGCCAAATACGAGGAAACGGTGCCCCAGGTGTTTCCTACCACGGCCCCCGGCAACTTTACCTATCTGCCGGAGATCGGGCACCATGTGATGACCAGCTTTTACCCCTATCAGTGGGATTTGAACTACAGGAACCCCAGGGTGTTTAACGAGATGATGTACAATTTCCTGTTCTTTGCCAATGTGGGGATCGATGTGATCCGTATTGACGCGGTGCCCTACATCTGGAAGGAGCTGGGAACAGACTGCCGGAACCTTCCCCAGGTACACACCATTGTGCGGATGATGCGGATGATCGGGGAGATCGTCTGCCCGGGCATCCTCCTTCTTGGGGAAGTGGTGATGGAGCCCTCCAAGGTGGCCCCCTATTTTGGGACTCTGGAAAAGCCGGAGTGCCATATGCTGTACAACGTGACTACTATGGCTACCACCTGGAACTCTCTGGCCACCAGGGATACCCGGCTGTTGAAGAAACAGATGGATATTTTAGCGTCCCTTCCAAAGGAGTATGTGTTCCTGAATTACCTCCGGTGCCACGACGACATCGGCTGGGGGCTGGATTACCATTCTCTGGAGAGCTGGGGGATGATGGAACGGCCTCACAAGCAGTATATCAACGACTTCTTTACGGGCATGACCCAGGACAGCTACAGCCGGGGCGAGCTGTACAACGCGGACCCGGTGACGG
>JAUNJL010000105.1 GCA_030533315.1 Eubacteriales bacterium | reverse complement strand
TTGGAAACATAGAAACGGATTTAATCATGAAGAAATCTTTAAGGTAGCGAACTCCAGACTTGGTTGGTACAGAAAATGTGGAATGAATGTAGTAAATTTCATTATCAGTAAAGATTTACTTGAAAATAGGATAAAAGATGGAGCTGGTCTGCTCAATCCCTTATCCTATTACTTAGTGAAAGTTGGAATATAAGTTGTAGAGCCGTATACGAGACCCGTACGTACGGTTCAATGGGAGGGGCGGGAAAATTTATTCTCCCTCTACCCTATTCATGACGGGCACCCTCTTAGCCTCCAATGTCCCCAATCTTACGCTTCGCAGCAAAGAGAAAGGCATCCCACGCTGCAAAAAAAGCGTGCCCAGAAGGGCGCTACCCCATCCTGAGCCGCTGTCTTTTCCATGAAACAACATGGCATTTGCATTTTGCTCCTACAGCAAAGAGTCCTCCGCCCTGTAGAAAAAGCGTGCCAGAAGGGCACCGCCCCATCCTGAGCCGCTGCCTTTTTCATGAAACAACATGGCATTTGCATTTTGCTCCCACAGCAAAGAGCCTCCCGCTCTGCAAAAAAAGCGTGCCAGAAGGGCACCACCCCATTCTGAGCCGCTGCTTTTTCTATGAAACAACATGGCATTTGCATTTTGCTCCCACAGCAAAGAGCCTTCCGCTCTGTAGAAAAAGCGTGCCCAGAAGGGGGAGCGCGAGGGGGAAAACGGGCTTCGCAACTCCGAGAGCCTTCCCCCTCGCACCCCTCGGGGGAAAACGGCGGAAAGCAAAGAAAGAAGCAGAAAAGCATAAAGAAGTTCAAAGGAATCCTCTTACCCTTTCGTCTGAACGACTGCCAGGACTGGGGATAAAAGAGAAGATAGATAGGGAAGGGCAAAGAAGGCACTTGACAAGAAGAAAGGAAAATGGTAGTATAGAACCAGTATAATTCCATATTGAACGTATCGAGTGCTGGCGGCGTGAAACAAATGAGACAAAGCCGACAGAAAAGGGAATCAGGTGCAAGTCCTGAGCGATCCGGTCACTGTAACAGAGGAGCGAGCCTCATGAACCATTGTGCTGTGCATGAGAAGGAGAGGCGATGCGAGGATACTGAAGCCAGGAAACCTGCTTGATATGGCGAGGTTAAGCTTCCGTGTAAAGTGTAACAACCAATCTTGGGGAATCCGCAGCCCCGGGGTGTTGTCTGCTTTTCTTGAGGCAGGCATTTTTTTATGGAATGCGCCTGTTCATATGAATTATACATGATTAAATGGCAGGCGATACTACTTCGGATGCTCGTTCCCTCCGCAAATATATGAACGATCATTTCTACCCCGAAGTAGCATCGCTCCCTCTTTATATAGGAAGGGTTTTGAATATAGGAGGGGTCTTGATCTGGAAGGAAAGGGGAGAGGACATGGAGAAGCCGTATTGGGAGGGGAAAGAATATTCGTTTTTCAGTCACAAGGCATGTGAGTATTTTCCCTGTCACCAGGGTGCGGACCCGGAGGATTTCAACTGTCTGTTTTGTTATTGCCCTCTTTACGCTTTGGGAGAGGATTGCGGCGGAAATTTTCGCTATACGGACAAGGGCATTAAGGACTGTACGGGATGCCAGCTTCCCCACAAGAGGCGGAGCTATGGCTATGTGACTGGCAAATACCAGGAGCTGGCCGCTATGATGAAAGAAAATAGAGACAGAAAACAGCAAAAAAAATAGTAAAAAAATAGAGAAATGCTTGTGTGCGGCGGTTTCCTTTTGGGGATCGCCGCATTTGCGTGGAGAAAGCCGGATGTACGAATCTGTACATCCGGCTTTTGGATAAGGTGGGAGGCCGTTCCTGTGGGGCGGGATTGCCATGGCCGTGAGGCAAGGCTTTTTTGGCTGATGGACGGGGTGTCCATGAGAAAAAGTATTATTTGGAGGAAAAGAAAAAACAATAAAAACAACACTGATTTCCTGGAGAAAACAACACAAAACAACAAGAACACCTTGACTTTATGTGTGGAATAAGGTAGAATTGCATCAGAAACAAAGAGAAGAGGACTGCCCATGGGCAGCCATGAAATTACCAATATGCGCTTAAGGAGGAAAGAAAGCATGGTAAACGAATTTGAGATCAAAAAACAGATTTGCGAAATCGGAAAAAGGATCTACAACCGTAACATGGTGGCTGCAAATGACGGGAACATTTCCGTTAAGCTCAATGACAATGAGTTCCTTTGCACGCCCACAGGTGTTTCCAAGGGCTTCATGACCCCCGAGTACATCTGCAAGGTGGACGCAAAGGGGAATCTGATCCAGGCGAATCCGGGATTTCGTCCTTCATCTGAGATCAAGATGCACATGAGGGTCTATGAGAAGAGACCGGATGTGGGAGCTGTTGTACATGCCCATCCCACCTTTGCCACCTCTTTTGCCATCGCTGGCATTCCACTGACGCAGCCCATTATGCCCGAGGCCGTGATCGCACTGGGATGTGTTCCGATCGCCGAGTACGGTACCCCCTCCACAAGGGAGATCCCGGACGCTGTTGAGAAATACCTTCCATATTATGATGCAGTCCTTCTGGAGAACCACGGCGCACTGACCTGGTCCACCGACCTCCTGGCTGCATACATGAAGATGGAGTCCGTGGAGTTTTACGCAGAGCTTCTTTATAAATCCAAGATGCTTGGCGGGCCCAAGGAGTTTGACAAGGAGCAGATCGCAAAGCTGTATGAGATCAGAAGGCAGATGGGCCTTCCCGGAAAGCATCCGGCCGATCTCTGCGTGAACAAGGGCGGGATGAACTGCCACAACTGCGGCGGAAGCTGCGGTGGATCCGAGACGGGAACCGCAGATGCAGATCTGGTGGCAAAGATCACAAAACAGGTTATGGAGCAGTTGGGCTTAAAATAATCAAAAAAGCCTGATATAAAGGAGGAACAATCTCATGCCAATCAGCGAAAGCATGGTACAGGAAATTGTACAGGAAGTTATGGCAAAAATGCAGATTGCAGATGCTCCCGCCGGAAAGCATGGTATTTTTCAGGACATGAACGATGCGGTCGAGGCAGCCAAAAGGGCGGATCAGGTCGTAAGAAAGATGTCCATGGACCAGAGAGAGAAGATCATTACCTGCATCCGCAGGAAGATCAAGGAGAATGCGGAGATCCTGGCCTGCATGGGCGTGGATGAGACCGGGATGGGAAATGTGGGGGATAAGATCCTGAAGCACCATCTGGTGGCGGACAAGACGCCGGGGACCGAGGACATCACTACCACGGCCTGGTCCGGCGACAGGGGCCTGACCTTGATCGAGATGGGGCCCTTCGGCGTGATCGGAGCCATCACTCCCTGTACCAATCCCAGCGAGACCATTTTATGTAATACCATTGGTATGCTGGCGGGAGGAAACACGGTGGTGTTCAATCCCCACCCCGCAGCCATCAAAACCTCCATCTATGCGATCGACCTGCTGAACCGGGCTTCCCTGGAAGCCGGCGGTCCGGACAACATCGCCGTCACGGTGGAGAAACCAACCCTGGAGACCAGTGACATCATGATGAAGCATCGGGATATCCCTCTCATTGCCGCGACTGGCGGCCCGGGTGTGGTCACCGCAGTGCTTTCCTCTGGAAAGAGGGGGATCGGCGCAGGGGCGGGCAATCCCCCGGCCCTGGTGGATGAGACGGCCGACATTGCAAAGGCCGCAAGGGATATCGTAAACGGCTGTACCTTTGACAACAATCTTCCCTGCATTGCGGAGAAGGAGATCGTGGCGGTCTCCTCCGTGGTGGATGAGCTGATGCATTATCTGGTCACGGAAAATGACTGCTATCTGGCCTCCCCGGAGGAGCAGGACAGACTGACGGAGGTGGTCCTGGCAGGGGGAAAATTAAACCGTAAGTGCGTGGGACGGGATGCCCGCACCCTTCTCTCCATGATCGGGGTGGACGTTCCGGCGAACATCCGCTGCATCGTGTTTGAGGGACCGAAGGAGCATCCGCTGATTACCACGGAGCTGATGATGCCCATTCTGGGCGTTGTGAGGGCGAAGGACTTTGACGATGGGGTGGATCAGGCTGTATGGCTGGAGCACGGCAACCGTCACTCCGCCCACATCCACTCCAAAAACATTGACAACATCACCAAATATGCGAAAGCCATCGATACGGCGATCCTTGTAAAGAACGCACCCTCCTATGCGGCGCTGGGCTTTGGGGGAGAGGGCTACTGTACCTTTACCATTGCCAGCCGTACCGGTGAGGGCCTGACAAGCGCCAGCACCTTTACGAAGAGAAGGCGCTGCGTCATGTCAGACAGTCTTTGCATTCGCTGACAGGAGGACAGCAGACAAATGGATATGAATCATGTAAATATAGAAGAAATCGTGAAACAGGTTCTGGCGGGCATGGCCGGCACGGCTCCGGCAGCTTCCGCCGGTGCACCTTCCGCTGGCGCCATCCCCAAGACGGCCAGGGTGGCGGTTCTCACGGAGAAGGAGCATTTTGAGTTAAAGGAATATCCCATTCCTCCTCTGGGAGATGACGATATCCTGGTGAAGGTGGAGGGCTGCGGCGTGTGCGGGACAGATGCGCACGAGTTTAAGAGAGACCCCTTCAACCTGATCCCGGTGGCTCTGGGACATGAGGGAACCGGGGAGATCGTGGCCATGGGCAAGAATGTCAAGGTGGATACCGCAGGAAAGCCGGTGAAGGTGGGAGACAAGGTGGTCACCTGCATGATCTTTAAGGATGACCCGGATATCACCATGTATGACCTGAACAAAAAGAACGTGGGCGGCGCCGATGTGTACGGACTTCTTCCTGACGACGACATCCATCTCAACGGGTGGTTTTCTGATTACATTTTTATCAGGGGCGGCAGCTTTGGTTCCACCTTTTTCAACGTAAGCGATCTGGATCTGGATTCTCGCATTCTCATTGAGCCTTGCGCCGTGCTGGTACATGCGGTCGAGAGGGCGAAGACCACGGGCATCCTTCGCTTCAACAGCCGGGTCGTGGTCCAGGGCTGCGGGCCTATCGGCCTGATCTGCATTGCGGTCCTCAGAACCATGGGCATTGAGAATATCTGCGCCGTGGACGGGGAGCAGAAGCGCCTTGATTTTGCCAGAAGGATGGGGGCTAACTGCACGGTGAACTTTAAGGAGCACCAGGGCATCGAGGCTCTGGCAGGAGCAGTGAAGGAGCAGTTGGGCGGACATCTGGCAGATTTTGCCTTCCAGTGCACCGGCTCCCCGGTGGCACACGCCAACATCTACAAATTTATTCACAACGGCGGCGGCCTTTGCGAGCTGGGCTTCTTCATTAATGGAGGAGACGCCACCATCAATCCTCACTTTGACATCTGTTCTAAGGAGATCACCATCGTCGGATCCTGGGTGTACACCCTGAGAGATTATGTGACGACCTTTGATTTCCTGAAGAGAGCGAAGGGCATCGGCCTTCCCATGGCGGAGCTGATCACGGACAAGTTCCCCCTGGAAGAGATCAACGAGGCTCTCAGGACGAACCTGGCAATGACGGGACTGAAGATCGCCGTTGTCAACCAGTGACCGTAGGACCGAGGAGAGGATAAGATGGCAGAGGCTGTAGGAATTTTAGAGGTATTTGGGCTGACCACCGCTTTCGTGGCGGCAGACGCCGGCTGTAAGGCAGCGAACGTCCGTCTGGAGGTCTTCGATAAAAATAAGCCTGCCAATGCGGACAGCCTGCCGGTTCCCCTTCTGGTCTGCATCAAGTACCGCGGAAGCGTGGAGGATGTGACCGAGGCCGTGGAGGCCGGGATCAGGGCGGCGGAGGGAATGGCCGGGGTGGTGCAGCACTACATCATCCCCAACCCGGAATCCGGCACCGAGAAGATGCTGAAGATCAGCGCCCTGGATAAGGACTAGCCTTTGGGGCGGGCGATGGGAAGAAAAGAAATACAGAAATGAGAGATCAATAAATTCAGGAGGAATCTATCATGGCACAGGAAGCTTTAGGAATGGTTGAGACAAGAGGACTGACCGCTGCGATCGAGGCGGCGGATGCGATGACGAAGGCGGCGGAGGTTGCGCTTGTGGGTACGGAAAAGATCGGCTCCGGTCTCGTGACCGTTATGGTGAGGGGTGACGTGGGCGCCGTGAAGGCCGCCGTTGAGAGCGGAAGCGCCGCAGCCTCCAGGCTTGGGGAGCTGGTAGCGACCCATGTGATCCCAAGACCCCACAGCGACGTGGAGAAGATCCTGCCCTCCATCTAAAGGCTGCGGAGGTAAGGAAAAAGGAGTTCGCTCATGAGTAGATCATATGGTTTTATAGAAATCACAGGTGTTGTGGCTGCGATGGATGCCCTGGACATTATGTGCAAAACGGCAAACGTTGAGCTGGCGTCATGGGAGCGTAAGCTGGGCGGACGACTGGTGACCATTATTGTGGAAG
>JAUNJL010000104.1 GCA_030533315.1 Eubacteriales bacterium | reverse complement strand
GAATCCCCTCTTTCCCCCTTGACAAACCAATTCCTGGCAAATTATAATAGGGAGGATAGAGGGGAGTAGCTGCCATTTTTCTCCAGGAAAATCCCTGAAGGACTTTAGGAGAAGCAGTGGATTTTCCGGCGTCAGTACGACCGGCTCCAGGCGCTTTGGCGTCTTGCCCGATCCGCGGAAAATTGAAATAGCAAGACTTTTATTACAAGGCCTTTTGCGCCCTGCGAAGGCCATTGTAATAAAAGTCTTTTTTACACTTGTGCCGCAGGCAGACGCCCCCTACAACACAACAAAGGAGGATTTGTGATGGAATTTTTAATTGAAGGAGTCCGGGCCCTCACCTGGCAGCAGCTGGTGATGTACGCCGTAGGCATACTCCTCATCTGGCTGGCGATCAAGAAGGACTATGAACCATCCCTGCTGCTCCCCATGGGCTTCGGGGCCATACTGGTAAACCTGCCCTTTTCCGGTGTTCTGGATCAAACGCTTCAGGGCGGCATTGAGGCCCACGGCATCATTGAGTGGCTGTTCAACGTAGGGATCGATGCCTCCGAGGCCATGCCGATCCTGCTCTTCATCGGCATCGGAGCCATGATCGACTTTGGCCCCCTGCTCTCGAACCCCCTGATGTTCCTCTTTGGAGCAGGCGCCCAGTTCGGCATCTTTGCCGCTATTTTGCTGGCAGTAGTCCTGGGCTTTGACTTAAAGGACGCCGCCTCCATCGGCATCATCGGCGCCGCGGACGGTCCCACCTCCATTCTGGTGTCCCAGGTGCTTAATTCCAAATACATCGGAGCCATCGCGGTGGCGGCCTATTCCTACATGGCCCTGGTTCCCATTGTACAGCCCTTTGCCATCCGCCTTGTCACCACGAAAAAGGAGCGCCGGATCCACATGGAATACAATCCAGGCTCCGTGTCAAAATCCATGCGTATCGCCTTCCCCATCGTGGTAACCATCGTGGTAGGCCTTGTGGCTCCCCAGTCCGTTGCTCTGGTAGGCTTCCTCATGTTCGGAAACCTTGTCCGGGAATGCGGCGTTCTTGGCACTATGTCCGACACGGCCCAGAATAATCTGGCAAACCTGATCACCCTTCTTCTTGGAATCACCATCTCCTTCAGTATGAAGGCGGACCGGTTTGTCAGCAAGGACACCATCATGATCATGATCATCGGACTTTTCGCCTTCGTGATGGACACCATCGGCGGTGTGCTCCTGGCGAAATTCCTGAACCTGTTCCTGAAGAAAAAGATCAATCCCATGGTGGGCGGCGCCGGTATCTCCGCCTTCCCCATGTCCTCCCGTGTCATCCAGAAGATGGCGATGGAGGAGGATCCCACAAACATCATTCTCATGCACGCTGCGGGAGCCAATGTTTCCGGGCAGATCGCTTCTGTGATCGCCGGCGGCCTGGTCATCAACCTGGTAACCCGTTTCTTAGTATAGGAGGAATGTACACATGAATATGGACAACATCATGGCAGCCCTGGAGATCATGGGAAAAGGCATGGCCGGTATCTTCGTCGCCATTTTGGTGATCATGGCCTGCGTCTGGATCATGGGAAAGATGGGCAAAAAATAAACGGCTCAAAAAGCATAAAAGAAAGACCCTGGGGGAAGCTCCTTTCCCCGGGGTCTTTTTTGTATGCAGAGCCCTGCGGCAGGCAGGGCGGATAAACCTCCCCTGCCCCATCAGGATCAGCCCTTCACAGCTCCCGTCGTCAGACCTTCTACGATCTGATTACTGAACAGACAGTATACGATAATGGTGGGGGCGATGGCGATGATGATCGCCGCGAACATCTGCACGTAGTTGGTGGCATATGGCCCCACGAAGTAAGTCAGGGTTACCGGCAGCGTCTTTTTGGCGGGATCGGAAATAAATACCATGGCCAGAAGAAGCTCGTTCCAGTTTCCCACAAAGGTCATCAGACCGGATACGAAGAAGCCGGTGCGGCAAAGGGGCAGGGCAATCTTGAAGAAGCACCCGAAGATCCCGCAGCCGTCCATGACCGCCGCCTCAAACATCTCCCCCGGCATGGATTTAAAAAAGCCGGTAAGAAGGAAGATCGTCATGGGAAGGGAGAAGGTGACGTATGGGATCATCAGCCCAAACCGGGAATTTGTCAGGCCCAGCTTCGCGAACCGCACAAAAAGAGGAATGAGCACACAATGTACCGGCACCATCATCCCGATGAGGAAAAAGGTGTGGGTAAGCTCCGCCAGCTTCCATCTCATACGGGCGATGGCAAAGGCCGCCATAGCCCCTAAAAACAAGCTTACAAGAAGGGTCACGCCGCAGACCAGAAGGGAGTTCAAAAGGGCTGCCCCCAAACGTCCCATGGTCCACGCCTCTGAATAGTTGTTCCAGTGAAAGGCCTCCGGCAGGGCAAAGGGCGCGCTCATAACCCCCGCGTTGTCCTTCAGGGACACCGACAGCATCCACAGAAGGGGCGCCAGATAGATCACCGCCAGCAGCAGCAAAAGCACGTAGATGAGGACGGTAACCGGACCTATTTTTTTCTTATCTGATTTCTTTACAGCCGTATTTGCCATTTCTCTGCCCTCCTATGCTTCGTAGGTCTCCACCTTGATGACCTTCTTCACCAGAAGGGTCACAACAAGGCACATCACCAGCAACACAACGGAAATGGCGCTTGCATATCCGTATTTGAAGTAGTTAAAGCCCTCTGCGTAAAGCTCTGTAGCCAACACCTCCGTCCTGTGGTTCGGTCCTCCCTGGGTCATGTTGTAAACCAGGTCGAAGAACTTCAGGGAACCGATACAGTTCAGGGAAAGGGAGGTCACCATCATGGGCTTGATCAGGGGAAGGGTGATATAGCGGAAGGCCTTTACCTTAGAAGCGCCGTCCACATAAGCGGCCTCATAGACATCCCGGGAGATCCCGGTGATCTGGGCCATGTAAAGCATCATATTCTGTCCCACATACTGCCACAGAGCCACAAAAGCGATCACCCACATGGGAAGGACGATAAAGCCCTTGGAATCCATCAGCCACAGGGGTCCCTCAATCCCAAACTTAGCCAGAAGCTGGTTGATACCGATCCTGGGGTTAAACAGGAAGGCCCACAAAAGACCCAGGGCCGCCGAGGAAAGAACGGAGGGAAGATAATAGATGTTCTTAAAGATGTTTCTTCCCTTCGGGATATTTGTGAGGAGCACTGCCAGCAAAAGACCTACGATCTGCTGGCTCACTGCGGAAAACACCATGAAGAAAATGGAGTTTTTCAGGGCGATCCGGAAGGTGGCGTCGTTGGTAAACAGCTTTTTATAATTTGCAAGGCCGAAAAACTTCGGCGGCTTCAGGGCCGCGTAATCGCAAAGCGAATAATAGATCATCTGAAAAATGGGAACGACCAGCACCAGCACAAACAAAATGAGCGCCGGAGCCACAAAGATCAGAATGGCTTTTTTATCTTTTAATACTTTATCCATAATCTTCTCCCTTCTACTATGTGGGCCCGACAGAAGCAGCGTCTGTGGACATACCTTTTACACACCCTGTCCGCCCTGACCCGCCGTCAGGGGTGGCATTGGCCATTTTCATACAAGGCATGTAAAAGGCCGCTGCAGGAACAAAGCCTGTCGCTCCTGGCGTGTTCCGCAGCGGCCTCAAACCGCTTATCTTCTATCGCTTATCTTGATTTCCAAGTATTCTTTTTTTACTCGGCCCAAACATTCTCCTCATAGAAGCTCTGTACGGTCTGGCATGCTTCCTCAGGTGTCTGGTTCTCCAGGAATACATCTACCATTGCGTTGTCGAAGCAGTCGCCTGCCTCTACAGATGCCAGGGACTCATTGTAGAATCCGAAGGTACCGGTAGCGTTCTCCAGGATACCCTGAATGTAGCTGAGCTGTGCGGGAGCCTTGTCATAGTCGATCTCCAGATCCTTGATGATCGGGATCTTGCCGCCTACCTCTGCGGTATACTTCTGAGCGGTCTCATCGGTGAACATCTTCATAAGGGCAATGGCAGCGTCCTGATGCTCTGTGGTGGAGCTCATCAGCAGGTTGTCTGTCTTAACGATCATACGGTTGGGGTCATTTGCGCCCTCGATGCCGGGGAACTGGAATACGCCGCATTTCGGCTCAAAGTCCGGATTGCTTCCGTTGATCTGGCCGATAGCCCAGGAGCCCTGAACCAGCATAGCTGCTTCGCCGTTGTAGAAGTTTGCCGTTGCCTGGTCGTTGGAATCACCGGCTGCGGTGGGCTGGAAGAACTTGGACAGGGCAAGAAGCTTGTTCGCTGCCTCTACACAGTTCTCATCGGTCCAGTTTGCGGTGTGGTCAGCGATAGCTGCCAGATCCACGCCCTGACGATCCATCATGTAGCCTGCGATCATGGATAAGCACCATGCTGTACCTGCGGAGCAGGAAATGGGGGTGTATCCAGCGTCCTGAAGCTTCTGGCATACATCCAGCAGCTCGTCATATGTAGCGGGCGGCTCTACGCCAACCTCCTCAAACATCTCGGTGTTGTAATATACGCAGGCTGCGGCAAAGTTCGTAGGAACTGCGTAGATCTTGCCGTCGTAGGTCATTCTCTCGAAGATACCCTCGGTAAAGGTGTCATACCACTCGGCCTCCTGGTTTGTGAGAATGTCTGTCAGATCTGCGGCAAATCCGCCGTTTACATACACATCCATGTTCGGTCCCGGATTACAGATATAAACGTCCGGTGTCTGCTCTGCCATGATCAGCGCGTTCAGCTTTCCGTCGTACTCCTCCAGGTTGGTGGTGATAGGCGTTACGTGATACTTGCCCTCATACTCGGTGTTGAAGCGGTCGATAACTTCCTTGTAACCCTTAGAGATCAGGTCCTCCGTTGCCTCCAGGTCATCCCAGAACATCCAGGTGATCTCCTCCACGTCGTCAGCCATAACGGTAACCGGCGCCATGGTTCCTCCGATCATGCTTGCTGCCATGACAAGAGATAATGCTGCTGATAAACGTTTTTTGCTCATACTCGTCCTCCTTTTTTTCGCTCTTTTTGGAAACGTTTGCGTTCGTTTTCTGATAGTTCTACTTTAACAAATCCAGGGGAAAAAAGCATCCTAATTATTGCTTATTCACTATCAATTATTGCGATTCTATTTTTGCCCTTTTCGTCACTTTGTTCAATTATCACAATTATAGTTGTAATTTTTGTGCATAATTAATCCGTTTTCTTCCGAAAGGCCTCTTAATTTCATGTAATATCTCTCCCCTTGAAAAAAAATCTAATTTCTATTTGACTTTTAAAAGCAATTATTTTATCCTTACCTTAACATCAGGACGCCAGGGGCAACGGCTGGCGGGGCTTTTGTCCCGCTTTTCTCAAAAGGCCCATCCAAAAGGAGAGAGGAGAAGACGCGGCTATGATCGAAAATCTGAACGGCATCCATGAGACCGTCAATTATAAAGACAACACCAACATCCGCCTTTATGACAATGTGGAGTACGAGGAATATCCCAACCACTGGCATACGGCCATCGAGATCGTCATGCCTACGGAAAACCCCTACCAGGTTGGTTACGAATCCTTCTCCTACACCCTGAAGGAGCAGGAGCTGATCTTTCTCTGCCCCGGCGTCCTTCACCGTATGCCGGCGGTCCACGGAAAACGGTACATCTTTCAGGCGGAGCTCTCCAATCTTTCCTCTGTAAAGGAGCTGGATTCCATCCTGTCCCTTCTCTCCCCGGCCCTTGTGGTCACGCCGGAGACCTGCCCGGACATTTATGAGGAAATCCACCGGAAGATGCTGGAGATCGTGGAGGAATACCACAAGTCCTCCCTTCTTTACGAGGCCGCCATCTATGCCCGCATCCTGGAGATGCTGACCATTATCGGGAGAAGCGGCAGAAGCCTTCACGCGCCTTTTTCGGCCAACTACACCAAGCAGCGGGAGTATATGGACAAATTTATGAACATCTGCGATTTTATCAGCGACCACTGCACAGAAAACCTTACCCTGGATATGGTGGCGGATCTCTGCGGCTTCAGCAAGTATCACTTTACCCGGCTGTTTAAGCAGTTTACCAACGTTTCTTTTTACAAATTCCTGAACCAGAAGCGCATCGCCAAGGCCCAGGAGCTCCTTGTGGACCCGTCCATCAGCATCACGGACGTGTCTTTTTCCTGCGGCTTTTCCAGCCTCTCCGCCTTTATCCGCATGTTTAAGATCATCAAAGGCTGTACTCCATCTGAGTTCCGGGATATGTACACTCCCCGCAGCTCGGATGTCCGGGGAGAGGAAACCGGCTAAGCTCCCGCGCCCCAAAAGACAAAGCACCAGAATATCCATTCAGACACAGGAGGTACCTTTATGGCATCCATACATCTTCCCCTTCTTTACCAGGATCACATGCTTCTCCAAAGGGAAAAGCCCCTGACCATCACCGGGAGGGCCGACGCCCCCTTAAAGCAGATCACCGTCGTCCTGGACGG
>JAUNJL010000103.1 GCA_030533315.1 Eubacteriales bacterium | reverse complement strand
CTTTACAACAAAAAAACACGTAAAATAGTGTGTTAAAAGGTAGACTTTTTGATACGCATTTTTAAACGCAAAAACACAGATACATATACGCTTTTTGTCATATTCCTCTCCTGTGACCGATTATATCATGGATGTTTTTCAAAGTCTGCTTTTCGATACGGTTTCCCCGCATGGTGAAGGGCTGGAGAAGACACAGGAAGATGTGGGGTAGGGAAGAAGAGCAGGAGGAAAGGGGCTGGAAGCGAGCTTTCGGCCCTTGTACCATCAGCGCATCAGTTACGCTACGAAAGGAGAAGCTATGAAAATGAAACAAGTGAAGAAGCTCCTGAGCATCACTTTGGCGACAGCGATGCTGGTAGCTGGCACTCCGGCGGGAAGCTTTGCCAGCGAGACAGGGATGAAGGAGCAAAGTGCCGCAGGAAGCCAGGACCAGGCTGCGGCGTCCGCAGAAGGCCAGGACCAGGCTGCGGCGGCAGCAGAATCCCAGGATAGTGGTGAGACAGCTGCCAAGGCCGCTGAGGAGGACGGACAGGAAAGTACGCCCGCCAAGGATCAGGAAGAAAAAACGGAGGTCGAGGCCGCCCAGGCGGAGGCTTTGGCAGAAGGGGAGACCGCACCAGGCCAGGAGGAAGGAACTGACAGCGGTGCTGAAGGGAACGAAGGCTCACAGTCCGATGGAGCTGGCTCGTCGGAGGCCGCTCCTGAAACAGAAGCGCCCCCAGAAGGCGGTACGCCTGATACCGGGACACCGGCGCCAGATCCTTCCGCCCCGGAAGAGGGGGAAACCACGGGGGACGATTCGGCTCCCGGGAATGAAGAGCCAGAAGAACCATCCCCGTCCCCCGGCGGAGAGACGACGCCGGGAGGAGATGACACCGGGGATGGAACCGGAGATGAAACCGGGGGTGAAACCGGAGATGACACTGAGGTAACAGTCACATGGAGGATTGGCGATCAGGTAGTAGACCCCAGCTCTGGTACTGCTGATATTACCTGGAAGAGTGGACTGGTGTTGTCGGTGGATACATCAGGGGATTCGGACGTTTTCAGTATGACCGTAAAAAGAGACGGGAATGAGACGACTGCTGAATTGAATGAAACTGGCTCTTATCAAGCTGTGTTGAAGCGCGGCGAGCAGGTCATTTCGGAGCTCAACTTTAACGTCAAGAAGGCAATTAGGGAGTTTCAGTGGGAAAATTTAAGCGCAGTGTATACAGGTGCGTCATGGGAAACGTGTCCTAAGGCGGTATTTTTTACCAGCGAGGGCGAGGGACCTATAGAGGCTGCGGTTTCCTTTGACGGGGGCTCTCCTGTGAATTGCGGCAGGTATGGGGTTACGGCTTACCTGAAGCCTGAACAGGTGGGACATTACAAGATTGTGGCTGGGGAGACAAAGAACACGCAGCAAGTGTTTGAGATTACGAAGGTTCCCATAGAGATCAAGGTGAAGGAAGGCCAGTCCAAATATTACGGAGCGGATGATCCTGCCAAGTTCCAGTATACGGTGACCAATAAGGCGGCGGGAAGTTCTCTCACGCCGGAGGCTATCACAGGGCTGCTGGCGGAGGAGTTTTCGGTGGGTGCCGACAAATTCCTGACCAGGAGGGAGCCTGCTAAAAATGAGAATGCAGGCAAGTATGGTCTGGAGCTCTTTGAAGGGAAGGAGAAGGACTCCAAGAATTTTGACATCACTTATTTAGCATCCACCTTTGAGATCAAAAAGCTTCCCATCACCATCCTTCCCGATGAGGATCAGAGCAAGCTTTATGGACAGGCGGATCCGGAGTCTTATGACTACACCGTCGCCCTGGGTGTAAAGAAAGGGGACACGGCGCTTACGGTGGACGCAGTCCAGAAGGAGCTGGGAAAGAACGTCATCGATCGGGAGCCCGGGGAGGAGCCAGGCAATTATAAGTATGTCCTGATCCCAGAGGATTCTGGAAGGGTCACGAATTACGGAAATTTCGACGTGGCCATCGCAAAGGGTGCGCCCTATTTTGAGATCGGGAAGATCGCCATCATGGACGTGGAAGAGGTGGACAGCCGTCAGGAAAGCTTCAAGGTTACGACGAACCTGAGTGGAAAGCGGACAAAGAAGGCGGAAACCAGGGTCAAGGTGGAGGTTTTGTCCTTCCCAAGATCGAAGGATGGGATCACCTTCAGCAAAAAGGAAATCAAGGAGTCCCTTGAAGGAGGGTCGCCGTTTACAGGCAGTGTTGGAACCGTAGATCTGGAAGAGATCGTTTACCAGAAGAAGAGAAAGGATATGGACGGTGTGCTGCACTGGGTGGGCTATCTGCCGGCAGATACGAAGATCCGTGTGTCCATCGTGGACGACAAGGGAAAGATGGTAAGCGCCAACTACAGGAATCTGATGGTATCCTCTGTTCCTGTGAGCTTTGATTGGAGCGGCTATGAAAATGGTGTGTCAGGAAATTATTTTGCAGACAGGACAGGGGAGAGTGAGCTGATCCTGAAGGCTGGCGCCGATGTACGGGAAGATGAGTGGATAGAGATCTCCTATAAAAGGGATGTGAACGGTGAAGCGGAGGTGATCTATGAGGACAGCCTGAACTATCGCTTCTCGCCGGATCCGAACAATTCTGGAACGACCCATATGATGCAGTCTGTGACGGCGAACGTCATGGATACCTTGAATCTGGAATGTGAGCCACAGGAGCTGCAGTTCTACGTGGACGACATGGCCTTTGAGATCCCTTCCTCCTCCATTCAGTTTGAAAACCGGGGGAGAGAGATCACGGTTCAGCTTCCAGAGTACGGAACCATATCTGGCGTCAGTATTCCTGGAGCGCAGGTCAGCCTGCCAGGAGGAAGCGCCACAGAGTTCAGGCTTCCGGTAAGCTGGTCTGGGACTGCGCTGATCCCCACGGGTTCTCAGATCTCCGTCACCTATACGGATCTGGCGGGGCATCAGGGGGCGGGAAGTACGTCTGCTTCTCAGTCTTCCGTGGCGACGCCCATCGCCTTTGGCATCCGGCCGGAGCTGAATGCAAACGGATACCTGAACGGCAGGGGTAATACTCTGATCGTCAGCGGTACGGCCTGCTCCTGTGAGCCGATCATGGTGTCTGTGGCCGACATGACTCAGTCCGTCAACGCTGCACAGACCGATGTGTGGAGCGACAGCAACGGCTCATGGGAGGCCCTGTTCGATATGTCAAGGCTGCCGGAGGGACAAGATTTTACCATCCGGGCAGAGTATATGGATGTCAGCGGAGCCGGATATTCCATCAATGCGAAATTTGATTCCTTCTGTGCGTCTCCAGCCACCTTCTCTCCGATCTATGAGGCCATGACCCACATCAATGGCATGGTGGAGACGGATACGGCGGTTGCTCTGGTGGTCAACGGGGAGACACAGAATTATTATGAGATCCCGGTGGATCGCTTTGGACACTTCTCTATGAACGATGTGCCTATGATGTTCGGCGGCGAGGATTCCTTTGACATTTACGTGACGGATATTGCCGGAAATGTGTCCATCAGGCATTATGAGATCCCGGAGCCGGGAGATCCGTTCGAGGTGAGCAGTCAGATCAGTCCGCTGGGTAAATTCTTCTACTCCGCACAGGAGGAGGGCTCAGACAGCTTTGCTGCAACACCCGTATCGGCAGGGGACTTTGAGAAGGGAACCGTGGAGATTCCGCTGCTGATGGGAATGAGCTATGAGGTTGGTACCCTCACCCTCCAGAAAACGGAAAATGGATTTACTGCATCCTCCCGTCTTGGATTCACGGAGGAATTGGATCCCGAGGATTACAGGGTCGGAGAAGGAAAGCTGTATGTTTACGCCAGCAGACCGTCCGTGGAAGACCTGAAAAATAAAACTGGCGCAGAATACGCATACGGCGCCGAGATCCCCTTGGGAGAAGGAACCGTTTGGATCGCAGGCAGTCAGGACATGACGATCCTGGCAGATGAGATGGCGGGTCTGGAATTGTATGATTATGGAAGCAGTAAGGCGTATGTACGATATCAGGAGCAGTAATGCCTCATGACATGGTGAAGCCGTCACACAAGGTGTGTGGCGGCTTTCTTCAAAATTGTGGAAAAGTATGGAAAGAAAAAAGTGTGTCTCAAAAACAAAAAGCAGAAAGAAAAATAGCTATCGGAGGATCCTGAAAATCTTGGTTCCGCTGGAGCTGGTGATCGGCGCCGTCCTCCTGGCCTTGATTCTCCGATGGATGAGCGGGGAGAGGGAAACAATCCCCACAGAGAGGGAGGAGAGCCAGCAGAGGCTGGTGGATGCGTCCATGGATCATTCTGCATGGATCAGGGACGGACGGCTGAAGCTTTCCGGCGAGCCCTATGAAGGGCAGGAGATTGCGGAAGGCTGGGATCACCTGGTGCAGGCTGCGATTTCTGATGAGCACGTGGTGGCGTTGGACCAGGACGGGCGAGTATATGCCGTCGGTCAAAATGCCAACCTGCAGTGTGAGATCGATGGAATGGAGCATGTCCGCTGCATCGATGCCGGTATGAAATGCTCCGTGTGCGTGTTGGAGGACGGCACGGTTCGGGTATTCGGGGTGCTGGAGGATACATGCCGCAGGGGACTGGAGGAGGAAGAGAACGTTTGGTCTGTTGCGGTGGGAGACCGCCATGTGGTGGTTCTTCATGAGGACGGCACGGCCGCGGCGTACGGGGAAAATGACAAGGGCCAGTGCGAGCTGTCCGGCTGGAAGACGGTCCGCCAGGTTTCGGCAGGCAGTGCCTTCACGGTGGGGCTGACGAAAAAGGGGAAGCTGCTGTATGCGGGAGATAAAGGCAGCCGTCCGGGGAGAGCCTGGAAGAATCTTTGGATGGTGGATGCAGGAGGCAGCTACATTGCGGCGGTTGACAAGGATGGAAATGCCTACGGGGCGGGAGCAAATACCCAGGGGCAGTGTAATGTAAGCTCCTGGAGGGACATCTGCGCCATAGCCGCAGGATATGACCATACCGTAGGAATGGACAAAAATGGGGAGATATTTGCGGTGGGCTTCAACGGAAGCGGGCAGTGCGATATTTTCTGAGGGCCTGTTTGAAGGGGGATAGAAATGGGGATGGACTTTTTGCGGATTTTATGCCGGTGTACCTGAAGGCGCTGCTGCAGAGCTGAAGGCTCCGGCCACGGTGAATGGCTGCTCCTATAAGGCGCTGGTCTGCAAGGAGGATGGGGCCATCGATGAGGAACGGTCCAGGCGGGTGGAGATCAAGTTTTGCCTGAAGGATCAGGAAATGATACAGGAAATGGATCAAATACGAAAGAAATAGGGATAAGGATTGGGAGAGATTTATGGAAAAGAGGAACTTTAGAAAAAGTATGCTGGCGATCTTGTTGGGTGTTTTGCTTTATCATACGGCTGTCCTGGCGGAGGTGGATAAGCTGAACATCAGCCAGATCCTGCAAAAAGGGAACGATGTGTATCTGTATGTCAATTCGTTGGATGCGGCCGAAAGACCGGCGGAGGATGTACTTTTGGCGGAGCAGCTGTCGGTGAATATCGACGGCGGAGAGGCTGTTCCGGTACAGGAGGCCGCAATTTTTCAATCCCTGGGTCAGGGGATTTCCTATACCTTCTGCATTGACGTGTCAAAATCCGTCACGGAGCAGGAGATGGCAGAGATCCGGGAGGGGATCACAGGTCTTATTAACGGGATGTCGGAAAAGGATTTTGCGAGAATCATTACCGTGGGCGGAGAGGTTACGCCTCTTTGCGATTATACCCAGGACAAGGAGGCGCTGACCGGCGCAGTTCAAAATGTGCAGCGCACGGCGGACTTCACCTATTTATACAAGGGGATCTCCTTTGCACTGGATGGTTACCGAAAAAGCGTGGAGACCATGCCGGAAAGGGGTGCGCTGATCCTGTTCACGGATGGAATGGACGATTCCGACGGCGCATCCAGCGAGGAGCAGGTGCTTTTGGATCTTGCGGAGACCCGGATTCCTGTTTACGTGGTCGGGCTGAAGGGGAACGATGCATCCGCAAATCTTAATTCTGTGGGACAGATCGCAAGGCAGTCCGGCGGCAGCGTTTATTCCTACAGTGACATGGCCATTGGGGAGGCCGTGCAGGCCATCGGAGAAGTGATGAGAAATACTTATCAGCTTCATGTCAGGCCGGGGGATGACGCTTTTGGCAAGCAGAATCTTGTTTGGAACGCAACCTACCATCCGGAAAGCTATTCTGTGACAAGCAAAAATTATGTGTATTCTCTGGGAATGGAGAATGTGGTACTGACCACCCCGGAACCCATCCCGGAACCTGCTTCGGAGCCTGCCTCAGAGCCTGCGCCTGCGCCAGAGACGGAGGAGGAGTCAGTTGCCGAGCCCACGCCTGCGCCAGAGACGGAGGAGGAGTCAGTTGCCGAGCCCACGCCTGCGCCGGTGTAGGAGGTGTAGGAAGATGACTTCACCACGGACGCAACAGGCTTGGTGGAGGTGGCAGAGGGCAAGTAC
>JAUNJL010000028.1 GCA_030533315.1 Eubacteriales bacterium | reverse complement strand
TTTTATGCGACCTGCGAGTGCTTTTTCCAATATTCAACTGTCAAACTCCCGTGTCTGCGCGGCCTGCTTTTTTCTTGCCTATCTCCTTCCGGGCTGGTTTTTTGTGATGGCGGGACGATCTTCCCTTTTGCTGCAAGGAGCAAAAATGCGGACATCGGCGGCTGTCCGCTGCAAAAACATGGGAAAAATGAAAAAAAGGGATTGAAACTTTTAGTAGACATGTTAAAATGGAAGGTAGCTGAAAAGAGGTACCTAGGAGAAAAGGGGAGATTATGAAAAGAACGATAAGTGGATGGCTGGCCTTGCTTCTTTGCTTTTTGATGTCCGTAAGCGTGTGGGCAGATGCAGGGAGGGCTCAGAACCTTGATTATAAAACGGATTACTACATGGTTGCCGCCAGCACCCAGGGCGGGGTGGATATTTATTCGGAGCCGGACTTTGGAAGCCCGAAGCTGAATGAGGAGCTGATCCCCAATGGCACGGCCTTTCATATCCAGGGGGAGAAGCGGGCGGAGGACGGCACTCTGTGGGGCTTTACCCAGTATCAGGGGATGAATGGTTATCTTCCTGTTGAGGGAGATTTTCAGCCTGTGACCAGGTCAGAGGCTGTGGACTATGAGTTTTACGCCTATGACGGAAAAGCGCAGGATTATGACGTGACGGTCACGGCCGAGGATGGGGACGTGATCCTTTACAATGGCCCCGGCACGAAGTTCGGGGAGGTTTCCGGTGCGCCGGAGATCAAGAAGGGGACGGCTTTGCATATTACCAGTGACGTGGATACGAAGGACGGGTCGCTTTGGGGCAAGACCACCACATCGGAGGGATATACCGGTTGGGTGGACATCCGCATTGCCGCCAGGGAGGACGGCCAGGATCTGGAGATGATTGAGAATCCAGCTCTGGTCACGCCCAATGCGGGTCAGACCGGGACGGAACAGGCTGCTTCCACAGATGCGGCGAATGCGGCATCTGCGAAGAATACGCCCACGGCTGCGCCTACTGTGAAGCCCACGGCTACGCCTGCACCGGAGCCTACCGCCACGCCGAAGCCCACGTCCACTCCCACACCGGAGCCCACCGCTACGTCTACGCCCACGCCGGAGCCCACGGCCACGGATACCCCCGCGCCGGAGCCTACCGCTGCCGATACGCCGACGCCAGAGCCCACCGCCGCATCGGAGCCTGCTGCAGAGCCCACAGCGGAGACGGAGCCCACGGCTGTTGAGGAGGTTCCCACCCAGATTGAGGTGGAGGACGTGTCTGAGGAGCCGGTGGTGACGGAAGAGGAGGCTGCGGAGACGCCCCAGGTGGAGGATGTGTCTGCGGAGCCTGAGGATGCCTCCTCAGAGCCTGAGGAGATTCAGGAGACGGATGCTGACGCAGACGGCTACAGCTGGTACAAGAATCCGGTGATCTGGATCCTGTCGGGAGCGATCCTCATCGCTCTTCTGATTGTGTTCTTCCTTCTCAGGCAGAACAAAGAGGAAGAAAATGAAGAAAAGAAATCATAAAGAAGCGAAGGATCAATAAAGATCCCTAAAAAGACCGGCGTGACGAAGATCACACCGGTCTTTTTGAGCTTGGCAAACTGGAAGCCGCCGGCATGGCGGCGGTTCTCTGCCCTCCAGGACTCCCCTCTGGGACGGCAGGCTTTATTTGTTGATCACGACGCCCTTCTGGAGCATGATGTTGGCGTACACGGCCTTTTCTCCTGTGGCGATGATACAGTAAGCGGTTTTTGCCTCCTCATAAAATGCAAAACGCTCGATGTTTCCCACTGCGCCGGCGCCCCGGGGGTCATGCCGGGCAACGATCTCCTTGTAGGTGTCCCAAATGGGGGTCTCAACGGGATCTCCGGGCATGACCTCCATGAGGTTCACGGGATGCTCCACATAGGTGTCCAGGGGGATCATGGTGAGGATGGCGTCCAGGATCTCCGGCACGCCGTGTCCGTCACAGCGGACGATGACCGCATTTTTTCCCATGGATTCCACCGGGAAATTGCCGTCTGCAATGACGAGGCGGTCGCTGTGTCCCATTTCACAAAGAACCTTCAACAGCTGGGGGGATAATATTTCAGGAACTCCTAAAAGCATATGTTGTCTCCTTTCCTGCCTGTGGGATAGGTCGGGCTCTGACTGCCCGCCCCTTCCAGACCTTCTTTTTCACCTTCCAGATTACGTGGAACTGGTGGGAAAAGCAAGGTCATTTTTTTCGGAAAAAGGTTGAAATATTTACGGTTGACACGGGAACTGGGCTGGGGTATGATGGGGAAAACAGAAACGTTTCGGTTTTGCTGGGAAACGACAAAGGAGGACACGATTATGCCACTGGTAACATCAAAGGAAATGCTGTGGAAGGCACAGGAGGGCGGCTATGCGGTAGGCGCCTTTAATGCAGAAAACATGGAGATGGTGAAGGCCATCATCCAGGCAGCGGAGGAGCAGAGGGCGCCGGTGATGATCCAGACCACCCCCTCCACCATCAAGTATGGAACCTTGGAGACCTATGCAGCTCTGGTCAGGGCGGAGGCCAGAAGGGCGTCGGTGCCCGTCTGCCTGCATCTGGACCACGGTAGCAGCTTCGACCTGGCCATGAAGGCTTTGAAGGCAGGCTACACCTCCGTGATGATCGATGGCTCCAAGCTGGATTTTGAAGGGAATGTGGCAGAGAGCAGGCGGGTGGCAGAGGTGGCTGCGGCCATGGGCATCCCCTGTGAGGCCGAGCTGGGAAAGGTGGGCGGCAAGGAGGACGATCTGGAGGCAGAGACGGACACCAACACAGATCCCATGGAGGCGAAGGCCTTTGTGGAGCGCACGGGGGTCACCTCCCTTGCCGTGGCAATCGGAACGGCCCACGGTTTCTACGTGGGGACGCCGGTGCTGGACAAGAATCGTCTTTGGGAGATCCGGCAGCAGGTAGACATTCCCCTGGTCCTCCACGGGGCCTCCGGCCTTACACAGGAGGATGTGCAGGACTGTATCAAGAGAGGCATCTGTAAGGTGAATTTTGCCACGGAGCTTCGGGACGCTTACACAAAGGCGGTGAGGGAGACCTTGAAGGATACTTCTATCATCGACCCCAAGGCATATGGGAGGGCCGGAATCGCCGCTGTCAAGGAGCTGGTGATGGCCCGCATGAGGGTATGCGGCTGCCACCAGAGGGTATAGACAGGGCGTTCCAGGGACAGGGCCGGACAGGAGAAAAGAGGCGGGGTGTGAGAAAATGGCGGCTACCATGAAGGATCTGGCAAAAAGAACCGGACTTGGGCTGGCGACCATCTCCTCGTATTTCAACGGGGGAAATGTCAGAGAGAAAAATAGGATCAAGATCGAGGAGGCCATCCGGGAGCTACACTATGAGGTGAATGAGGTTGCCAGAGGCCTGAAGACAAACGCCACCATGACCGTAGGCGTGGTGATCCCGGAGCTGAACAATATTTTTTGTGCCGAGGTCATTACCGGTATGGAGGACATCCTCAGAAGCAAGGGCTACGCCACCATTGTCTGCGACTGCCGGACGAACCCGGATCTGGAACGGGAGGCCCTGGATTTCCTCACCAGGAAGCGGGTGGACGGGATCATCTGTATGCCGGTGGACACCACGGGAGCCCAGCTGGAGGGCTTTCGCAGAACGGGAAAGCCTATTGTCCTGATTGACCGGAAGATCCAGGGGCTTCCCTGTGATCATGTGTTGGTTGACAATGAAAGGGCCTCCCGGGATGCGGTGGAGCTTCTGATCCGGGAGGGGCATCGATGCATCGGTATCATCGGAGGTCCCAGGGAGATTTCCACGGCGAGAGAGCGGCTGGCAGGGTACTGCGAGGGCCTGAGGGAGAACGGGATCTCCCCCCAGGAGCGTCTTGTTTATCAGGGAGATTACACCATCCAGGGAGGCGTGGATGCGGTAGAGGCTTTGGTAAAGCGAAACCCGGACATGACGGCGGTGTTTGTGGCCAATTATGAGATGACCATGGGGGCCGTGATCGGCGTCAACGAGATGGGGCTTCGCATACCGGAGGAGCTTTCCCTGATCGGCTTTGACAACATTCCCTTTGCCAGGGCCTGCAGCCCCACCCTTACGGTGGTCCAGCAGCCCACCAGGGAGATCGCCCAGGAGGCGGCTGAGCTGATTCTGGAAAGGCTCTTGGCTTCTGGAAAGGATGAAAAGGAGCCCGTTATCAAGAAATTGCAGACGCAGCTTTTCATGGGGAGATCCATAGGAAAGCTTTGATGGGAGGAGAAGATGGCAAAAGAATATCTGGTGGGGATCGACATTGGGACAAGCGCCTGTAAGGTGGCGGTGTTTGACAGGGACGGACAGGTGATGGCCTCGGCCAGCGGGGATTATCCCGTTTATTATCCAAAAGAGGGCTGGGCGGAGCAAAGGCCCCAGGAATGGTGGGAGGCCGTGTGCCAGGCCACCAAAAAGGCCCTGGAAAAGGGAAGGGTTGACCCAGGCAGGATCGCCGGCGTGGGGATCGATGGCCAGAGCTGGTCGGCCATTCCCGTGGATCGGGAGGGAGAGGTCCTTGGGGCGACGCCCATCTGGTTTGACACAAGGGCAGATCAGCTCTGCAGCCGTTTGAACCAGGAGGTGGGCGGGGAAAAAATCTTTCAGGTATCGGGAAATTCCCTTCAGCCCTCCTACACCACGGCGAAGATCCTCTGGTACAAGGAGAACGTGCCGGATATGTACAAAAGGATCCATAAGATCCTGCAGTCCAACAGCTACATCGTCTATTGCCTGACGGGCAGGCTCACCCAGGATCTCTCCCAGGGCTATGGGCTTCACTGCTTTGATATGAGGAAGGGGCGGTGGGATGAGGAAATGTGCGGTCTGCTGGGGATCCCGCCAAAGCTGCTGCCAGACATCTTTCCCTGCGACCAGGTGGTGGGGACGGTGACAAAAAAGGCGGCCCTGGAGTGTGGCCTGAAGGAAGGGACGCCGGTGGTGGCGGGAGGCCTGGACGCCGCCTGCGGCACCTTGGGAGCCGGGGTGATCCACCCGGGGGAGACCCAGGAGCAGGGAGGCCAGGCAGGGGGGATGAGCATCTGCCTGGATTCCTGTAAGTCGGATCCCAGCCTGATTCTCAGCTTCCACGTGGTGCCGGGGCGATGGCTGCTCCAGGGAGGAACCACAGGAGGAGGCGGCGTCATGCGCTGGTTTGAACGGGAATTTGGGGATTTTGAGCGCCTTCAGGGAGAGAAGACGGGCAGGTCCTCCCTGGACAGCCTGAATCTTCTTGCGGACGCCGTGCCCGCCGGCTGCGAAGGGCTGGTGTTCCTTCCCTACATGGCGGGGGAGCGGTCCCCCATCTGGAATCCCTACGCAAAGGGTGTTTTTTACGGACTGGATTTCGCAAAGACGAAGGGACATATGGTCAGGGCCTGCATGGAAGGGGTGGCCTTTGCCCTCCGTCACAATCTGGAGACGGCGGAAGGGGCCGGGGCCCAGGCACAGGTGCTGCGGGCGATGGGAGGGTCGGCCAACTCTCTTTTATGGACACAGATCAAGTCCGACGTGACAGGAAAGCCGATCCTGGTTCCCTCCTCGGATACGGCCACCACCTTGGGGGCGGCCATGCTGGCTGGCGTGGGAACCGGCTTTTACAGGGATTATGAGGAGGCGGTGGCGCTGACGGTCAGGGAGACGCGGCGCCACGAGCCTGATCTGGAAAACAAAAAGATATATGACAGGGCATATCAGACATACAGACGGCTTTACGAGGCCCTGGAGGATCTCATGGTAAAGGAGTGAAAAGAGCATGAAAGCAGCGGTTGTAACAGCAAATGAGGATGTGCGCTACCTGGAGGTGGAGGAGCCTCAGACAGGCGCAGGGCAGGTGAAGATCAAGGTTCGGGCCTCCGGAATCTGTGGTTCCGACATTCCCAGGGTTCTTCACAATGGTGTCCATTTTTACCCCATCGTTTTGGGACATGAGTTTTCCGGGGACGTGGTGGAGGTGGGAGAGGGAGTCACCAAGGTGAAGGTGGGAGACCGGGTTTCCGGCGCTCCCCTCCTGCCCTGTATGAAATGTGACGATTGCCAGAACGGCAATTATTCCCTGTGCAGGCATTACAGCTTCATCGGCTCCAGGCAGCAGGGGAGCAATGCGGACTACGTGGTGATCCCCCAGGCAAACGCCATCCCCTTCGACCCATCCATCTCCTATGAGCAGGGGGCGATGTTTGAGCCATCCACCGTGGCCCTTCACGGACTTCTTCAGAACGGCTATCAGGGCGGACGGGCCACTGCAGTTTTAGGCGGCGGCACCATTGGGATGTTTACCATGCAGTGGGCGAGGATCTTCGGGGCAAAGAAGGTGGTGGTCTTCGACATCAGCCAGGAGAGGCTGGAGCTGGCAAAGCGCCTTGGGGCGGACGAGGTGATCGACACCAGGAAGGAGGGCTTCCTGGAGGAGGCGATGGCCCTTACCGGAGGCAAGGGATATGAGTATGTTTTCGAGACCGCCGGTCAGGTGCCTACCATGCACATGGCCTTCTCTCTGGCTGCGAATAAGGCTCACGTCTGCTTCATCGGCACCCCTCACGAGGAGCTTTCCTTCACCCCCGCTCAGTGGGAAAACATGAACCGGAAGGAGTTTCGGCTCACCGGCTCCTGGATGTCCTACAGTTCCCCCTTTCCGGGGAAGGAATGGGATCTGACGGCCCATTATTTTGCCACCGGGCAGCTGAAATTCGATCCCGGCTTTATCTACAGGACCATGCCCCTCTCCCAGGCCCAGGAGGCCTTCCAGCTCTATAAGACGCCGGGCCTTGTAAAAGGAAAAATACTTCTGATCCCCTAGAGGGCAGGCAGAAAGGGCGCTTTTTTCCGGGGACGGGGGAGCATTTTACTGGAGGACAGAAAGGATAAGAGGTAAACAGATGATCTTGACAGTGACGGCCAATGCGGCCATTGACAAGCGCTACGTGGTGGAGGGCTTTGGCATTGAGAAGGTAAACCGTGTAAAGGAATGTCTGGTCAGCGCCGGGGGAAAGGGGCTGAACGTGGCCCGGGTGGCGGAGCTTATGGGAGAAAAAGCCATTGTCACCGGTTTTGTAGGCGGTCATGCAGGGGACTTTATCGCCCAGGAGATGGAGGAGCGGCAGATTCGGAATCAGTTTGTCTGGTGCCAGGGGGAAAGCCGCACCTGCATCAATATGTGGGATGAAAGAAGCCATCAGCAGACGGAGCTTTTGGAATCGGGGATATCCGTCTGCCAGGAGGACTGCAGGAGGCTGGTTGGCACAGTGGAGGAGCTGCTTCCTCTCTGCAAGGTGGCGGTGATCTCTGGAAGTGCGCCGAAGGGGGCCGGGCCGGGGCTTTACAAGGAGCTGATCCGGGCGGCGAAGGCGGCGAAAAAGCCGGTGATCCTGGATACCAGCGGGGTGCTTCTGGAGGAGTGTCTTTTGGAGAGGCCAGTGATGATCAAGCCCAATATAGACGAGATCAGGGCCCTTACGGGAAAACCCATGAACAGCCGGGAGGCCCTGATCCGGGCGGCCAGGGATCTTCATGAGGATGGCATCGAGACCGTGGCCATCTCCCTGGGAGGGGAAGGTTCCCTGGTTTCCAGCCAGGAGGGGGTGTTCGATGTGAAGGTGCCGAAGCTTCAGGCGGTGAATACCGTGGGCTGCGGTGACTCCATGATTGCCGGCTTTGCTGTGGGGATGGTGAGGGGCCTTGGGATGGAGGAGACCATCCGCCTGGCCAGCGCCGTCTCCGCCGCAAACGCCCTGCGCCAGGAGACGGGCTTCATCGTGAAGGAGGATGTGGAGGCTTTGCTCCCCCAGATCCGGATTAAAAAGATTCGATAGGACAAAAGGTGATGAAGGAGGGTTTTACAATGATGACCATCGACCCAAGGAATGTTCCACAGAGGACTTTGTTTACAGGGGCAAGGATGCCCGCCGTCGGTATGGGCACCTTCGGCAGTGACCATGCGGATCCCGACGCCGTTTCCGCATCGGTGGCAGGGGCTATCCGGGTGGGATACCGCTCTTTTGACTGTGCCGCCTGCTACGGAAACGAGGATCAGATCGGCCGGGTTTTCCAGGAGGCCTTTGATGAAGGGGTGGTAAAAAGAGAGGAGCTTTTTATCGCATCCAAGGTGTGGAACGATATGCACGGGGAGGGAGACGTGCTTCTGGCCTGCGCAAAGACCTTAAAGGACTTAAGGCTGGATTATCTGGATATGTACTATGTCCATTGGCCATTTCCCAACTATCATGCTCCTCACTGTGACGTGGATTCCCGAAATCCAGATTCCAAGCCCTTTACGGCGGAGTGCTTCATGAAGACCTGGAGGCAGATGGAGCGTCTGGTGGACATGGGGCTGACAAAGCATATTGGGATGTCCAACATGACCATTCCCAAGCTGGAGGCCGTGCTGCCCCTTTGCCGTATTTTGCCGGCGGCCATCGAGATGGAGCTGCACCCCTGCTTCCAGCAGCAGGAGCTGTTTGACTACTGTATGGCCCGTAACATCCAGGTGGTGGGCTTTTGCCCCATTGGCTCCCCGGAGAGGCCGGAAAGGGACAAGACCCCGGAGGATATCGCAGACATCCAGCTTCCTGAAATCAAAAAGATTGCCCAGGCCCATGGGGTGCACCCGGCGGTGATCTGCATCAAATGGGCGGTGCAGAGGGGCCAGAGTCCCATTCCCTTTTCTCTAAAAGAAAAGAATTACACCGCAAATCTGAAATGCGTGACGGAGGATCCTCTGACGGAGGAGGAAATGGAGATCATCAGGGGGCTGGAGAAAAACAACCGCCTGATCAAGGGGCAGGTATTCTTGTGGCCGGGAGCCACCGACTGGCATGATCTTTGGGATGAGGAGGGCGTGATCGTAAAATAGCCCCAGGCGGCCGGCGGATCCTTCGCCGGCCGAAAGCAGGTCTGTCAGAATCAGATGGAGACAGGAGGAAGTAGAATGTACCGCATATTGCTTGTGGACGACGAGATCTTGGTCCGGGATGCCATCCGGGAAAATATTGACTGGGAGGGGATGGGCTGCCAGCTGGTGGGAGACTGTGAGAATGGCCGGCAGGCGGCGGAGTTTGTGAAAAACCATCCCGTGGACATTGTCCTGACGGATATCTGTATGCCCTACATGGACGGGATGGAACTGAGCCGCTTTCTTTACGAGGAATACCCGGACGTGGTCATTGTCATATTCAGCGGCTTCGGCGAATTTGAATATGCGAAAAAAGCCATTCAGTACAACGTGAGTGAATATATGCTGAAGCCGGTGACCGCCATGGAGCTGCGGGCGGTCATCGAAAAAATGAAGGAAAAGGTGGATCAGAAAAAGCGGGAAAAGGAAAAGCTGGAAAATCTTACGAAAACCTCCAGAGATTACCGGAAAAACGCTCAGGTGATCCGCTCCAAGGCCATAGAGGCGCTGGTGGGCTGCACCATGGACGTGGGGGAGAGCCTAAAGCGCCTGGAGGAGCTGGACATCCGGCTGGAGGGCCCCTCCTTCCGGGTGGCCGTTTTCGACATGGACCTTTATTCAGACATCTGCCAGGTGGACATGGAAAAACGCCAGGAGAGCGCCCTCATGGCCTTCGTGCTGTTCAATGTGGCGGAGGAGCTGGTGAAGGAGAAGGGAGCGGGACTGGCGTACCAGGAGGGGGATAACCGGGTCTGTATCCTGTTTTCCGGTACGAAAAGCCGGGAGTTTTCCCAGTGCGTGGAGGAGGTCTGCAGGGAGATCCAGGAGAAGGTTCAGGAGGTCATTGGCATTGAGGTTTCCGTGGGGATCGGAGGCTGGGTGAAGGAGCCTAAGGATCTGATCCGTTCCTACAGCCAGGCGAAGGAGGGGCTTCAGTACCGTTACCTTCTGGGAGGAAGGCTTCTGCTGAACATGGAGGAGCTGGAAAAAAGGGACCCCTCCGGTCTGCAGGAGAAGACGGAGGCCATGGCCGGGGCCGTGAAGGCGGGGGACCGGGAGGCTGTGGAGGCCTGCCTGTCCTCCATGGAAGAGGAGCTGAAGTGCTCCCTGGTGGGAAAAAGCCAGGTCTGTGTCTGTATGCAGATGATTCTGCGGGCGGCCGCCTCCTGCCTGGAGTCTATTTTTCCCGAGGATGGGGAGATCGCCAGGGAGAGGGACCGCCGGGCCCATGAGGTGACGGAGAAAAGAACCTTTTCCCAGGCCTTTCTTCTGGTGCGGGAGTATGTGCTCCTGGTGCTGGACAGGATCTACCTGGCAGGCAGCTCCAGCGGGAAGCGCCAGGCGGCCCTTGCCCTGGACTACATCCGCAAAAATTATATGGATCCCAGCCTGAGCCTGAACAGCATCTGCTCCTACCTGAACATCAGCACCAGCTATTTCAGCACCATATTCAAGGAGGAGACGGGGGAGACCTTTATCGAGGTTCTGATCCGCACCAGGATGGAAAAGGCGAAGGAGCTCCTTTTGGGGACCACCATGAAGAATTATGAGATCGCAGAGAAGGTGGGCTTTTCGGACCCCCATTATTTTGGCATCTCCTTTAAGAAAATGACGGGGAAGACCCCCACGGAATATGCCAGGGAGAACCGCAGATGAGTGATAAAAGGGACAGAGGAGGTATCCTCCCATACTTTCGGAGCATTCGGAGTGCCATATTTGAGTCAGTGGCCGTGCTCGTCCTTTGTGCGGTGGTGACCGTGACCGTGGTTTCCATCCGGTACACCAATCATGCCATCTACGAAAACTCCGTGCTCTACACCAGAACCATCATCCGCCAGATGAACCAGAACATTGATTCCTACATCACCTACATGGACAACATCGCATCCCTGATCTCAGGGGGCGGGGACGCTCATGAGTACCTTTATCAGGACTCAGAAAAGGAGGCGTGCAAAAGCCGCCTGGTGCAGGAGTTTGATCTGATCCTGAAGGGGCGGTCGGACATCAAGAACATTGGCATCGTGACGGGGGGAGCCGAGGGAGAGGCGCTGTTCAATACGGGGATCAAAAAGAAAAATCCCAACCTGGATCTTTCCACCCAGTCCTGGTATACCAAGGCGGTAGGCCAGTACAACGAGTCCATCATCACCTCCTCCCACGTACAGCACGTCATTAAGGGGGAAAGACCCTGGGTGATCACCCTGAGCCGGGGGATTCGCAGCTACACCGGCCGGGGAGAGAGCGACGGGGTGGTGTTCATCGACTTGAATTACAGCGCCATCAGTGAGCTTTGTGACCAGAACAGCATTGGCTCCAAGGGCTATGTGTTCATCGTGGATCAGGATGGCAACATCGTGTATCATCCTCAGCAGCAGCAGCTCTACAATGAGCTCCAGACGGAAAACATGGCCGTGGCCGCAGAGACCGGGTCGGACACGGTGGTGACGGGAAGGGGAAACGATCAGAAGATCTATGTCCTTTCGCCCTCGGAGAAGACCGGGTGGACGGTGGTGGGCTGTATGAACATGGCGGAGCTGCTGAAGGAAACCCGCCAGGCCAGGGCCAGCTACGTGGTCACGGCGGTGGTGCTGGTGATCGTGGCTCTGCTTTTGTCCATCGTGATCTCCGGGAACATCACCAAGCCCATCCAAAGGCTGCGGGACTCCATGGCCAAGGTGCAGGAGGGGGATTTTTCCGCAGGGGACGTGGCCGTGATCTCCCGCAACGAGATCGGCAGCCTGACAGAGTCCTTTAACATGATGACCAGACGGATCCAGGAGCTGATGGAGCAGAATGTCTATGAACAGACGGAAAAGAGAAAAAGTGAGCTGAAGGCCCTCCAGTCCCAGATTAACCCGCATTTCCTGTACAATACCCTGGACTCTATCATCTGGATGGCGGAGGGAAAGAAAAACGAGGAGGTGGTTTTGATGACGGCCTCCCTGGCCAGGCTTTTGCGCCAGAGCATCACCAATGAGGACGAGGTGGTCTCCATCGGCAACGAGGTGGAATATGCCAGAAGCTATCTCACCATCCAGAAAATGCGCTACAAGGACAAGCTGGAATTTCAGATCGACGTGGATCCGGCGGTGCTGCACGTGCCCATTGTGAAGCTGGTCCTTCAGCCCATCATCGAAAATGCCATTTACCATGGCCTAAAATACAAGGATACCATCGGTCTCCTTCAGGTCCGGGGAGGCTTTGTGGGAAACGAGGTGGTCCTGGAGGTGGAGGACAACGGCGTGGGTATGGATCCGGAGGTCCTGGAGCATATCTTTGAGAAGCATAAGGTCAACTACCGCTCCAACGGGGTGGGCGTGTACAATGTACAAAAGCGTCTGAAGCTCTACTATGGAAGTGAGTACGGGATCACCTACAAAAGCGTGAAGGGACAGGGGACCGTCGCCGCCATCACCATACCTGGGCGGCAGGAGGAGAAGTCATGAAAAAGCGAAGGAAATGGATGGCGGCGGGAGCGCTGCTTCTGCTTTTGGCGGGAGGAGCCCTCCTTCTTTGGAGGAACGGAAAAAGCTCCGGCCACAAAAACCCCTCTCTGATCTACATCCCCAAAACCGAGGACGGGACCAATGATTTCTGGACCTTGCTGATCTCCGGGACCAGGATGGCGGCGGCGGAGTACGGCGCCTCCCTGACGGTGCTTGCCCCGGAGACGGAGCAGGACGTGGGCCAGCAGGAGGAATATTTAAGGATGGCCATAGAGGAGAAGCCGGATGCCATCCTCATATCCCCCTCCAGTCTTGAGGGCTATGAGGAGGCCTTTGAGGAGGCAAAAAAAGCCGGTATCCCCCTGGTGTTTGTGGATTCCTATACCTCCTGCCAGGTGCAGGATCTGACGGTGGCCACGGACAACCTGGAGGCGGGCCGCCTTTTGGGGGAATACGCCCGCTCTCTTGTGGATGCGGAAGCCAGGATCGCCGTTGTCAGCCATGTCAAGGGAGTCTCCACGGCCGTGGAGAGGGAGCGGGGCTTTCGGGAGGGCCTGGGAAGCCTCCAGAACAACATTGTGGAGGTGGTTTACTGCGACTCTCTTTTTGAAAAGGCGGAAAAGCTGGCGGCGGAGCTGATGGAAAAGTATCCGGACCTGGAAATGATCGCAGGCATGAACGAGTATTCCTCCGTGGGGGCGGCGAGAGCCGTAAAAAAGGCGGGGGCGCAGGACCATATCCGCATCGTGGGGGTGGACAGCTCTCAGGAGGCGGTGCAGCTGATGGAGCAGGGAATCTTTCAGGGGCTTGTGGTACAGAAGGCATTCAAAATGGGCTTCATGAGCGTAAAGGAGACCATCCGGATGCTGCAGGGCGAAAGGGTGGAGCGGGTACAGGATTCTGGCTGTCAGCTGGTGACGCCGGAAAACATGTACAGCAGTGAGATCGAGAAGCTGCTGTTCCCCTTTGACACCGGGAAAAACAGATAAAAGGGCGTAAGAATCAAATAAATAAAGAAGGAGATACCCAAAAGGTTAAAAAGTTACGGAACCGTAAATTTTTAACCTTTTTCTATAAAAATTTCCATTAAAATTTGAAGCGGAAGGACATATAATATTCATAGTTTGATCGGACCAGGAAGTCCGTTTCTTTCACCCGGGAGGATGAGGATCCCGGGCAGGGGCCTGTGCGGGGCGGGGCGGTGAGGCCGCCGTCCGGCCGCAGGGAGCCGGGCCGGAATATCAAGGAAATGGAGGGAGACAAGTGGGAGAAGTGATCTTAACCATGAAGGGCATAGACAAGTCCTTTCCAGGTGTACATGCTCTGGACCATGTGGATCTTGAGGTGCGAAAGGGCGAGGTCCATGCGCTGATGGGAGAGAACGGAGCCGGGAAATCCACTCTGATGAAGGTTCTCACCGGGATCTACACCAAGGATTCGGGAACCATCACCTACGAGGGGAAAGAGGTGGAGTTTACCAGCCCCAGGGACGCCCAGGCGGCGGGCATCGTCATCGTGCACCAGGAGCTGAACATGATGAACCATCTCACGGTGGCCCAGAACATCTTCATCGGCCGGGAGATGATGAACGGCAAGCTGATCAATGACGGGAAGATGAACGAGGAGGCCGCGAAGCTCTTCCGCCAGCTGAACATCGACATCGATCCCCGGGAGAAGATGGGAAACCTGACGGTGGGGAAGCAGCAGATGTGCGAGATTGCGAAGGCCATCTCCCACGAGGCGAAGGTCATCGTCTTTGACGAGCCCTCCGCGGCCCTGACGGAGTCCGAGATCGAGGAGCTGTTCAAGATCATCCGGGACCTTCGGGAGAAGCAGCTGGGGATCGTGTACATATCCCACCGCATGGACGAGATCAAGGTGATCACGGACCGCGTGACCGTCATGCGTGACGGAGGGTACGTGGGGACCCTGATCACGGAGGACTGCACCAAGGACGACATCATCAACATGATGGTGGGCCGGGTGATCTACGAGGATCCCAAGACGGAGAGCAGCGTGGCGCCCGACGCCCCGGTGGTGCTGAAGGTGGATCACCTGTGCGCCGGGAAGATGGTGCGGGACGTGAGCTTCGAGCTGCGCAAGGGAGAGATCCTGGGCTTCTCAGGCCTGATGGGAGCGGGACGGACGGAGACGGCCAGGGCCCTGTTCGGAGCGGACCCCAAGGAGAGCGGGGACGTGTACATAAACGGAAAAAAGGTGGATATCAAGAGCCCCATGGATGCGGTGAGAAACGGGATCGGGTACCTTTCCGAGGACCGGAAGCGGTACGGGATCGTGGTAGGGAAGAGCGTGGCGGAGAACTCCACCATGGCCACCCTGGACGAGTTCATGAGCGGGCTGTTCATCAATAAGAAGAAGGAGGCCGAGATCGCCCAGAAGTACGTGGACGACCTGAAGACCAAGACCCCGGGGGTGGACCAGCTGGTGGTGAACCTCTCAGGAGGGAACCAGCAGAAGGTGGTCATCGCCAAGTGGCTGGTGAGGAACTGCGACATCCTGATCTTCGACGAGCCCACCCGGGGAATCGACGTGGGGGCGAAGAGCGAGATCTACCACTTGATGAACGAGCTTGTGGCGGAAGGAAAGTCGATCATCATGATCTCCTCTGAGATGACAGAGATACTGAGAATGAGCGACAGGATCGTGGTAATGTGCGAAGGGAAGAAGACGGGGGAGATCGATATCTCGGAGGCGACCCAGGAAAACATTATGCATGCGGCAACGCTTCGGAATTAGGAGGAACAGAGATGGAGAAATTTAAAAACAGTCCATTTGTAAAAAAGGTTGGATTCAATAGAATTGTTTTGTGCGGCGTTTTGGTCCTGATGTATGTCATTTTTGCCATCATCAGCCCCACGTTTTTGAGCTACTCCAGAATCTTGAGTGCGCTGAACTATGCGTATTTCCTGGGATTTCTGGCTCTTGGAGTCACCTTCGTGATCGCCACCGGCGGGATTGACTTTTCCATCGGCCCGGTGATGTTCTGTGCGGCGCTCATCGGCGGACGCCTCCTTACGAAGAACGGCGTTCCCACGGCGGTCAGCCTGCTGGCCTGCGTGGTGGTGGGGCTTGCCTTTGGTATCTGGAATGGTTTTCTTGTATCGTATATGGGACTTCCGTCCTTTATCTCCTCCATGGCATCCATGATGCTGGCGAAGGGGATCGGGTCCGTGTTTACCCAGACGCAGTCCATCAGCTGGCCCCAGTCCAGCGAGCCCACCGGCTGGTACAGAAGCCTGGTTAAGATGAAGGTGGGCGGAGTGGACGTTCCCACGGGAATGATCCTTCTTCTCATTGCGGCAGTGATCTGTGCAGTCATTCTGAATAACACCAAGATGGGACGCTACATCCTCTGTCTTGGAAGCAATAAGGAGGCGGTTCGTCTCTCCGGTGTAAATGTGAAGAAGTGGGAGATGAGCGCTTATGTGATCTGTGGTACCCTTGCCGGTATTGCGGCCATCGCCTACGTGGGGGCCTATACCACGGTTCAGCCGGGGTTGGGAGATACCTTCAACAACGATGCCATCGCAAGCTGCGTCATGGGAGGAACCTCCATGTCGGGAGGCATCGCTTCCATCGGGGGAAGCATCATCGGCGTCCTGATCGTGTCTCTTCTCCAGGAGGGGATCCTTGCCATGGGCTTTCAGAAGGATTATCAGTACGTGATCACCGGTGTGATCGTTCTTCTGGCCGTGTATGCGGACGTGCGCAGCAAGAAGCGCAAAAACTGACCGCCGGAGCAAAGGTTGTTTCCCTGTCCGGCAGGCCCGGCTGGGGTAATGCGGCGGGGGGCCGTCCCCGGGAGCTGCGCAGGCGGCAATGCTGGGGGGACGGACATGGATGTGTGGAAAGGATGGATAGCGAGCGTTTGGAAGCCAGCTTCCAAATATGCCATATTGGCGCAGCAGGTGCGCCATGAAAGGGGTAAACATGGGTGAAGTCATATTAACAATGAAAGGGATAGATAAGTCTTTTCCCGGCGTACACGCTCTGGACCATGTGGATCTTGAGGTGCGAAAGGGCGAGGTCCATGCGCTGATGGGAGAGAACGGAGCCGGGAAATCCACTCTGATGAAGGTTCTCACCGGGATCTACACCAAGGATTCGGGAACCATCACCTACGAGGGGAAAGAGGTGGAGTTTACCAGCCCCAGGGACGCCCAGGCGGCGGGCATCGTCATCGTGCACCAGGAGCTGAACATGATGAACCATCTCACGGTGGCCCAGAACATCTTCATCGGCCGGGAGATGATGAACGGCAAGCTGATCAATGACGGGAAGATGAACGAGGAGGCCGCGAAGCTCTTCCGCCAGCTGAACATCGACATCGATCCCCGGGAGAAGATGGGAAACCTGACGGTGGGGAAGCAGCAGATGTGCGAGATTGCGAAGGCCATCTCCCACGAGGCGAAGGTCATCGTCTTTGACGAGCCCTCCGCGGCCCTGACGGAGTCCGAGATCGAGGAGCTGTTCAAGATCATCCGGGACCTTCGGGAGAAGCAGCTGGGGATCGTGTACATATCCCACCGCATGGACGAGATCAAGGTGATCACGGACCGCGTGACCGTCATGCGTGACGGAGGGTACGTGGGGACCCTGATCACGGAGGACTGCACCAAGGACGACATCATCAACATGATGGTGGGCCGGGTGATCTACGAGGATCCCAAGACGGAGAGCAGCGTGGCGCCCGACGCCCCGGTGGTGCTGAAGGTGGATCACCTGTGCGCCGGGAAGATGGTGCGGGACGTGAGCTTCGAGCTGCGCAAGGGAGAGATCCTGGGCTTCTCAGGCCTGATGGGAGCGGGACGGACGGAGACGGCCAGGGCCCTGTTCGGAGCGGACCCCAAGGAGAGCGGGGACGTGTACATAAACGGAAAAAAGGTGGATATCAAGAGCCCCATGGATGCGGTGAGAAACGGGATCGGGTACCTTTCCGAGGACCGGAAGCGGTACGGGATCGTGGTAGGGAAGAGCGTGGCGGAGAACTCCACCATGGCCACCCTGGACGAGTTCATGAGCGGGCTGTTCATCAATAAGAAGAAGGAGGCCGAGATCGCCCAGAAGTACGTGGACGACCTGAAGACCAAGACCCCGGGGGTGGACCAGCTGGTGGTGAACCTCTCAGGAGGGAACCAGCAGAAGGTGGTCATCGCCAAGTGGCTGGTGAGGAACTGCGACATCCTGATCTTCGACGAGCCCACCCGGGGAATCGACGTGGGGGCGAAGAGCGAGATCTACCACTTGATGAACGAGCTTGTGGCGGAAGGAAAGTCGATCATCATGATCTCCTCTGAGATGACAGAGATACTGAGAATGAGCGACAGGATCGTGGTAATGTGCGAAGGGAAGAAGACGGGGGAGATCGATATCTCGGAGGCGACCCAGGAAAACATTATGCATGCGGCAACGCTTCGGAATTAGGAGGAGAGAAAGATGGCAGACAGAGATAAAAAAGGAAATGCTTTTACGAACAACCCTCTTGTGAGAGCAATTGGAACACAGAAGATCGTGGTGGTACTGGTGATCGTATTGCTGGCCCTGTTCTTCAGCTTTAAGAGCCCGGCCTTCCGTCAGTATCCCACGCTGGTGAGTATTTTTGATTATTCCTATTACATCAGCTTTATGGCCATTGGAGTGACCTTCTGCCTGATCACAGGCGGTGTGGATCTGTCCATCGGTACCGGAATGATCTGCTACGGACTCTTCGGCGGGCATTTGATCACCAAGGTGGGTCTTCCCGTTGGCGTGGGTATCCTGGCAACCATTTGCCTGGGCATTGTCATCGGTCTTCTGAACGCCGTTTTGGTGGCCGTGATGGATCTGCCCCCCTTTATCGCCACCTTGGGTTCCATGATGATCACCCGAGGTCTGGGTTCCCTTCTTACGGGAGGCATGAGTGTGACCTGGCCGCCGGCAGCGGCTCCCCAGGGGTGGTTCCGCAGCATTTTCAAGCTGAAGACAGCGGGGAGGATGGTTCCCGTAGGCTTTATCCTGGTGCTGGCACTGGTGTTCGTCATGTCCGTTTTCCTGAATAAGACCAGGCCGGGCCGTTACATCATCGCCATCGGCAGCAATAAAGAGGCAACCCGTCTTTCCGGCGTCAATGTGGTGAAGTATCAGGGACTTGCCTACCTGATCTCGGGACTTTTTGCAGGAATGGCAGGCGTGGCTTACGCCGCCACCTTCCAGTCCATCGCCCCCGGCACGGGAGCAGGACTGGAACTGGATGCCATCGCAGGAGCCATCATCGGCGGTACTTCCATGACCGGCGGCGTTGGTACCATCACAGGCACTCTTCTGGGAGTGTTCGTCATGTCCCTGCTGAAGACCGGTCTTCCTTACATCGGACTTCAGGCAAACTGGCAGCAGATCATCACAGGTCTCATCCTGATTGTGGCAATCTGCATTGACGTATTTAAGAACAAGAAAACTGCATAAAAAACAAAAAGAAGGGCCGAAGGGCCGCCCGGCCGGAGATGGCCGGCTGATTCAGATATGTACCGCCCGGGATACAAGGGGGAGGTCTACATATACAAAAACTATATAAAAAAATTTAAGGAGGATTTGAACATGACAAGAAGGAAATTAATGAGCGTTGCATTGTGTGCTGCAATGGTAGGAACCATGGTTGGGGCTGTAAATGTCCAGGCAGAAGACTATTCGGACGTGAAGATCGAGATCGTTTCCAAGGGCTTCCAGCATCAGTATTGGCAGGCAGTTTTAAAAGGCGCTGAGCAGAAGGCCGAAGAGCTGGGCTGCACAATTAATTTCGTGGGACCGAACTCCGAGTCCGATATCGCTGATCAGGTTCAGATGCTGAACTCCGCTATCAACCAGAAGCCAGGCGCCATCGCCCTCGCAGCTCTCGACACCAGCGCCTGCCTTGACGCTATTGGAGAGGCTCAGGATGCTGGTATCCCCATCATCGGTTTTGACTCCGGTGTTCCGGATGCTCCGGAAGGCGCCGTATTCGCAAACGCTTCCACAGACAACTATGCAGCAGGCGCTTTGGCAGCAGAGAAGACCTATGAGGTTCTGAAGGATCGTATCGCAAACGCTGACGGCCCGGTAAGGATCGGCGTTATGGGTCAGGATGCCACCTCTGAGTCCGTGGTAAACCGTGGTCTTGGCTTCATCGACAAGATGGGCGAGCTTGTGATCGCTGATGGAAAGACCGTTTCCCTGGAAGGAAATGAGAGATATGTAAATGACGCAACCGTTGAGACAACCGACAGCGGAGACGTTGTGATCGAGACGCTGGTTCCTGCACAGGTTACCTCTGAGCTGTCCGCAATCGACTGCCAGACCCTGCTGAACAAGGATGACATCATCTGCATCTATGGTTCCAACCAGCACTCCGCAGAGGCTATGGTTACCGGTAATGAGAACCTTCAGAAATTCGGCAATGAGGATGGCCAGGTTGTGGCAGTTGGATTCGACTCTGGTGCCGTTATCAAGGCTGCTGTATCTGACGGAACATTCTTAGGCGCTATCACCCAGGCTCCTGTTGCCATGGGCGAGACCGTTGTAGAGCTTGCTTGCAAGGCTGCAAAGGGTGAGGAAGTTTCTGACGTTGATACCGGATGCCAGTGGTACACCGCTGAGACGATGGAGGATCCTGAGATCGCACAGAACCTGTACGACTAATCTCAAGAGAGATGCTCTGAGGAAGAACAGTTTCTCAAAAATGAATGAAATAAAGACGCCGGGGAGCCTTCGGGCTCCCTGGGATGGGAAAGGCGCTTTCAACATGGATTTTGCGGCTGCGGTTACGGCGGCCGGAGGTTCTTCCGGTTGTTATGCGCCTTTTTGGAGTTTGGCAGGACGGTTGAGAAACCGTGCTTCTTTTTGTAAAGATCAGGAAAGACGATGAGGAGGATAATTTATGGGTAGATATTTGCTGGCCCATGACATCGGCACCTCCGGGGACAAGGCTTCTCTTTTTTCCGTGGACGGCCGGCTGATCCGCAGCACCACGGCGGGGTATGAGGTCCATTATGGAAACGGGGGGAAGGCGGAGCAGGATCCCAGAGATTGGTGGAGGGCTGTCTGTGCCTCCACCAGGGAGATCACGGAGGGTATAGGCCCGGAAGGAATCCTGGCAGTCTCCTTCTCCGCCCAGATGCAGTGCTGCCTGGTGGTGGACCGGGAGGGAACGCCTCTTCGCCCGGCCATGATCTGGGCGGATCAGAGGGCAGAGAAGCAGGCGGAAGAGCTAAGGAGCCGTATTCCCGATGAGGAGGCCTATCAGCTTTTGGGACATCGTATCAGCCCGGCTTACAGTCTGGAGAAGCTGATGTGGGTCAGGGATGAGGAGCCGGAAATTTATGAGAAGACCTACAAGATGCTCCAGGTCAAGGATTACATCATTTTCCGTATGACGGGGAAGTTCGTGACGGATCATTCGGACGCTTCTGGCACAAACGCCATGGATCTGGAAGGGCTTTGCTGGTCGGAAAGGATGCTGAGGGCTGCGGATATTTCCATGGAGAAGCTTCCAGAGCTGCACGCCTCCACGGACGTGATTGGAAACCTCCTCCCCCAGGCTGCCGGGGAGCTGGGCCTTTCGGAGTCGGTGCAGGTGGTCTGCGGCGGCGGGGACGGCCCCTGCTCCGCCTTAGGGGCGGGCTGCGTCCGAGATGACGAGATGTTTTTGACCTTTGGGACCTCTGCCTGGATCGGCGGCACCACGAACAAAAAATTTTTGGACAAGGACAAGGTCTTTTTTTGCTTTGCCCATGTGATCCCGGGAAAATACATGCCCTGCGGGACCATGCAGTCTGCCGGGAGCTCCTATTCTTATCTGAGGAACACCTTTTTCCAGGATGTGATGGAGAGGGCCAAAGAGGAGGGGAGAAGTCCCTGGGAAGAGATGAACCGGATGGCGGAGGCGGCTCCGGCGGGGGCAAGGGGCCTTTTGTTCCTTCCCTATCTTGCCGGGGAGCGGGCTCCCAGATGGAATCCCGACGCCTCCGGGTGCTTCATGGGGATTCGAATGTATCACGGGCGGGAGGATTATGTGCGGTCCGTCCTGGAGGGCGTCGCCCTGAACCTGGAGCGGATTCTTGCCCAGTACCGGAAATACCTGGATGTTTCCCGCATGATCCTCACGGGAGGAGGGGCAAAGGGGAACGTGGTGGCTCAGATCCTGGCCGACGTGCTGGAGGCGGAGCTTGTCCGCCCGGATCACGTGGAGGAGGCCACCTCCATCGCAGCCGCTGTGATCGCTGGGGTGGGCTGCGGCGTGTACCAGGATTTTCAGGCTATCCACGATTTCCTTTCCTTCCCCTCCGTCACCAGGCCAAGGCCGGGCAGCAGGGAGGTCTACGCAAAGGCCAAGGAGCTGTTTGAAAAGCTGTATCAGGCCCTGGAGCCTCTTTATGGAGAATGGAGGGAATTGGAAAGCACAAAGTCGATGGAGGACTTCCTCTCCCGTCCTGGCTGAACGGATATGGTTTTTTGCCCAAATAGGGGGCTTCTCTATTGATGGATGATGGGGCAATATGGTATCATCAGAGAAAGAGATATTTTGGGGGAAGGAGCGGTGTCTCGGCAGAGAGGGTGTGCTTTTTTCCGCCTGGGGCGTAAGAAAAAGCCGCCGGAGCGGGGGCTGCTCCCCACAGCACTTATGTATGGAGGAGGTTAGAAGGACATGGCAGCATATTATCTGGCAGTGGACATCGGTGCGTCCAGCGGGCGTTTGATCCTGGGACATCTGGAAGAGGGCAGGATGGTGCTGGAGGAGGTCCACCGTTTTGAAAACGGACTTGTGAAAAAGGATGGAGAGCTTTGCTGGGAATACGACCGGCTTTTTGAGGAGATCAAAAATGGTCTGAAAAAGTGCAGGGATATGGACAAGATCCCGGTGAGTATGGGGGTGGATACCTGGGGTGTGGATTTTGTGCTCCTGGACGAGGATGACAAGGTGCTGGGAAATACCGTCGGCTACAGGGACCACCGCACCGAGGGCATGGATGAGGAGGTTTACAAGATCATTTCCCTGGAGGATCTGTACGCCCGCACCGGCATCCAGAAGGCCATCTTCAACACCGTGTATCAGCTGATGGCAGTGAAGAAAAGACATCCGGAGTACCTAAAGCGGGCAAAGGCTCTTCTTCACGTGCCGGACTATTTCCACTATCTGCTCACTGGGAAGAAGACCTGCGAGTACACCGAGGCGACCACCGGGCAGCTGGTGAACCCCTGGACAAAGGACTGGGATTACCAGCTCATCGACATGCTGGGCTATCCAAGAGAGATGTTCCAGAAGCTGATCATGCCGGGGACCAGCGTGGGTCATTTCACTGAGGAGCTGAAGGAGGAGCTGGGCTTTGACGTGGAGGTGGTGGCGCCTGCCACCCATGACACCGGTTCTGCCGTTTTGGCCGTTCCGGCAAATGACGATGACTTTATTTACATCAGCTCCGGCACCTGGTCTTTGATGGGGCTGGAGAGGAAGGAGCCGGACTGCTCAAGGGAGAGCTGTGAGCGGAACCTGACCAACGAGGGAGGGTATGATGGCCGCTTCCGCTACCTGAAAAACATTATGGGCCTGTGGATGATCCAGTCCGTGCGCCATGAATTTGAGGACCGGTACAGCTTTGGGGAGATCTGTGCCATGGCGGAGAAGGAGAAGGACTTCCCCTCCCGGGTCAACGCCAATGACGACTGCTTCCTTTCCCCGGATAATATGACGGAGGAAGTGAAGGATTACTGCAGACGGACGGGGCAGCAGGTTCCGGAGACCCTGGGACAGCTTGCCACGGTGATCTACACCAGCCTGGCAGAATATTACGCAAAGACGGCCAAGGAGCTGGAGGAAATGACCGGGCGTACCTACAGCCGGATCCACATCGTGGGCGGCGGCGCAAATGCCGGCTACCTGAACGAGCTGACGGCGAGGGCCACCAAAAAGGAGATCCATGCGGGGCCCACCGAGGCGACGGCCATCGGCAATATTACGGCCCAGATGCTGAAGGCAAAGGAATTTGCTTCCGTGGAGGAGGCGAGAACCGCCATTCACGGATCCTTTGATATCAAAATATATCAGGCGTAGAGCACAAGTATGAAGAGGAGGAACCATTCATGACGACGAAGGAAAGATACGAAGCCGCAAAAGAGCTGTATGCAGCCTTGGGAGTGGATACGGACAAGGCTGTGGAAACCTTGAAGACCATTCCCATCGCTCTTCACTGCTGGCAGGGAGACGACGTAAAGGGCTTTGACCAGGACGGGCCTTTGACCGGCGGCATCCAGACCACGGGGAATTATCCTGGAAAGGCCATGACGCCGGAGGAGCTGATGGAGGACATCGACAAGGTCCTGGAGCTTTGTCCTGGAACAAAAAAGCTGAACCTTCACGCCAGCTACGCCATCTTTGAGGAAGGGGAGCGGGTGGACCGGGACAAGCTGGAGCCGAAGCATTTTAAGAAATGGGCGGAGTTCGCAAAGGAGAGAGGAATCGGCATCGACTTTAATCCTACTTTTTTCTCCAGTCCCAGGGTCAAGGACGGTCTGACCCTTACCAGCCCGGATGAGGAGACCAGGAAATTTTGGATCGACCACGGGAAGGCCTGCATCCGCATTTCCCAGTATTTTGCGGAGGAGACGGGGATTCCCTGCGTCATGAATATCTGGATCGGCGACGGCTACAAGGACGTCCCAGCAGACCGTATGGGACCAAGGCTGCGCTACAAGGAGGCCATCGAGGAGATCCTCTCCGAGCCCTATGATTTTGACAAGGTGAAGCCCTGCGTGGAGTCCAAGGTCTTTGGCATCGGCGTGGAGGCCTACACTGCGGGAAGTGCGGAGTTCACCCTGAGCTTTGCCGCTGAGCACAAGGATAAGTGTCTGCCTCTCATGGACAATGGCCATTATCACCCCACAGAGGTGGTTTCTGACAAGATCCCGGCTCTTCTGTGCTTCTTCCCGGAGATCGCCCTCCATGTGACAAGGGGGATCCGCTGGGACTCTGACCATGTGGTGGCTTTTGACGACGAGACAAAGGAAATTGCAAAGGAGATCGTGAGAAACGACGCCCTGGACAGGGTCTACATCGCCCTGGATTTCTTTGACGCCAGCATCAACCGCATTTCCGCATGGGTCAACGGCTTCCGCAACATGGAAAAGGCGCTTCTCTATGCCCTTCTGCAGCCGGCGGACATGCTGAAGGAACTTCAGGACACCAACCAGTTTACAAAGCTGATGACCATACAGGAGGAGTTAAAGACCTATCCCATGGGGGCAGTGTGGGATTACTACTGCGAGACCTGCGGCGTTCCCGTAAGGGAGACCTGGTTTGAGAAGGTGGAGGAGTACGAAAAGGAGGTTTTGTCCAAGAGAGGCTGAGATTGGGAGATCTTCCCTTTGAGAAAGAGCCGCAGGCTTTTGGGAGATGTGCAGATCCACATGAACACATACCCAGAGTGGCGCTGCGGGCAGCGGAGGGATCCGCAGGCTGAACGGCAGTCTGCGTTTGGGGGAGTGTAAAACGAAGCGCACAGGCTTTGTTTTACACTCCTTCTATTTTGCCATGAGACGTTATCAGAGGAACAGTTCGTTATTTTTCTTCTCTGAACATACTTTTTTCATTGCCAGCGCGGCAGCGGAAACCATAAGTTTATTTAAAGTGCGGGCTGATTGAGGGCATATGGATACGCAGCGCATACAGGAAATACATTTTGAACCGTCTGTAACCTTATTATTTTCATAGCTGATCGCCTGCGCCGGACATTTTTTGGCACATAGGCCGCAATGAGTGCAATGATGATCGGCTTTCGGCACTAGGCCGGAACCGCCCGCTTTCTTATAAGGACGGCTGCCGGGCAAATTCAGAGGCTTCGTTTCAGCAGCACCGTCGTCTAATTTCTTCATGATTTGTCCCGCAAAGCTGCGCAGCTCCGCCGTATCTTGGCTGTCAGGCCTGCCGGCGGCATATTGGTGCATGATCGAGTGTTCCGCTATTGCGGATATGGCTGCGATGATCTGGAAACCGCAGTTTTTTGCAATATCATTCAGCTCAACAAGTGTGTCCTCGTACGCCCGGTTTCCATAAACACAGACAAGGATACATTTCGTTTGGTCACCGCGGAGCTTTTTGATCCTTTCGGCCGCAAGGGCAGGCACCCGTCCGCCGTACGAGGGAACGGCCATAACGGCAATGTCTTCTTTTCCTAAAATGATATTCTCAAAATCTGTGTTCCAGTCCGTCAGGTCAATTTTGGAAACGGTTCCACCTAATTCACTGGTAATGATACTGGCAGCCTTTTGTGTGCCTCCTGTCGGACTGAACGTAATCTCTGCAACCTTCATAGCAACCCCTCCTGTAATGTTTAGATTTACATCCATTGTATCATCTGAAAGGTACCGTGTCAATGTTTACAGGTATCATCGATTATGCTAAAATGGAGCAAAGGGGGAGCGAGCCTTGCATATCAGTATGAAGTGTTCCATTGCGATCCATTGTCTGATTTTTGTCTATGAATATGGTGAAGAGCAAAAAGTGACCAGCCATTTGTTATCCTTATCCACGGGAGTGAATCCAGTGACCATAAGAAATATTCTAAGTGCTTTGAAAAAGGCCGGGCTGGTATCCGTAAAGTTTGGAACAGGCGGAACCACTTTAAATTGCCCATTGGATGAAATTTCTCTATACCGCATCTACACGGCGATAGAGCCCGGCTTTGCAGAAAAGCTGATCGGGATACACGCCTCTCCTGCAGAGGGATGCCCCGTTGGGAGGAACATTCATTGCGTCCTGGATCGCTCTTACCAAAAAATCCAAAATGATTTGTGCGACAGCTTAAAAAAGATCACCTTAAAGGATGTCGTTTCAGATTACCATAAATTATTATCTGATTGAGCCGGAGAGCGAGGGGCTTTTTGTCTGGGGGTACTGCCGGGTGATGGCCTGGCTGTTGTACGGAAGGTATCGACCGCAGTTTTTATCCACGAACAGGGGATAGAGCTGCGGTTCTTGTTTTGCTGCGGAGATGTGTGTTCAGAAATGGGATGGGGCAAAGCCTGGCTTTGCTTTTTTTGTTTTCTGGGAAATATTCTATTTTGTAGTTTACAATAGTATGTGAAAATTGATATAATCAGACTAGATTAGACGGGAGGGAAAGATCAGAAGGATGATCTGTCGTGGACGTGCTGTGAAGAAAACCTGTTTTTGGACAGGTTTTTTACAAAGGACGGCTGGTTAATTAAGGAGGAAGCCATGAGGGAGGGAGAAAAGCACATTTTGGTGGTGGATGATAACAGGCTTAATCTCACCATCGTGAAGCAGGCGCTTCAGGAATATCAGGTGACGCCGCTGATATCCGGGATCCAGGCTCTGCGGTTTCTGGAGAAAAAGATACCAGATCTGATACTTCTGGATGTGAATATGCCGGAGATGGACGGGTGGGAGACTCTGAGAAGGATCCGCAGCCAGGAAAGGCTGAAGGATATTCCTGTGATCTTCCTCACGGCGGACAGCTCCTCGGAGACGGAGGCCAAATGTCTGAGGCTGGGGGCTGAGGATTATATTGCGAAGCCCTTTGTGCCGGAGGTGATGAAGCAGCGGATCAGCCGGATCCTGGAGCTGTGGGACCTGAGGAATGACCTGGAAAATCAGCTGATTCTCCGCACCAGACAGATGGAGAACGTGACGGTGCAGTCCATCACCGCCATCGCATACGCCATCGATGCGAAGGATCCCTACACCCACGGCCATTCTGTGAGGGTGGCGAACTGTTCCGTGGAGATTGCAAAGCGGCTGAACTGGAGTAAGGAGGAGCAGCAGAACCTGTATTTTTCGGCCCTTCTCCACGACATAGGAAAGATCGGGATCCCCGACTCCATCCTGAACAAGGCCTCGTCTCTGACGGAGGAGGAGATGGACGTCATGCGGATGCATCCGGCCATCGGAGGAGAAATCCTAAAAGACATTCACAGCATCCGGCACATGGAGGAGGGGGCAAGATACCACCACGAAAAATACAATGGCACGGGCTATCCTCTGGGGCTGAGGGAGGAGCAGATCCCCCTCATCGCCAGGATTATCGGGGTGGCGGACGCCTATGACGCCATGTCCTCCAACAGGGCCTACCGCAGGCATCTCACCAGGGAGAGGGTGAGGGAGGAGATACAGAAGGGGAGAGGCACCCAGTTTGATCCCCTCCTGACAGATCTTTTTCTGGAAATGATGGATCAGGGCTTTGACCTGACGGGCCAGGAGCAGGGACAGATTTCCAGGGAAGAGGAGTCCGGCAAGCTGACCCAGATGCTCCTCCACAATGCGGCCAGCAGGGAGAGGAAGGAGCTGAGCCGTGTTTTTTCCCCGGATGCCCTCACTGGGCTTCCGGGGCGAAGCTATGCGAAGGAGAGGATTCAGCAGCATTTGGGAGAGGAAGGGTCGCCCTGTACCCTGTTTATCATTGGCCTGAAGAACCTAAATGACATTTCCCAGCAGTATGGCCATATTTACAAGGACACCGTTCTGTGGGAGGTGGCGGGACTTCTGAAGAAGGAGGGGACAGGAGAAGATTTTGCGGCCAGGATCAGCGGGGATGAGTTTTTGTTTTTCATGGGAAGAAAGCGGACGGATGAGAGCGTTTCCTGGGCGGACGCCTTTTTGGAGAAAAGCCGGGCGCACCTGGAGAAAAGCCAGGTGGGAAGGAGATGCACCATGTCCATCGGGATCGCTTCCGCCCCAGAATGCGGCAGTACCTTTAAGGAGGTATGCGGCAATGCGGACAAGGCCCTTTATTTTGCCAGGCTGTGTGGGGACTGGACCAGCCATCTTTTCCAGACAGGCGGAGGAAAAGCCTGTCCGGCTGATCTCAGGGCGGACGAGGATATCCTGAAGGATCTTTTGGAGGGCAGGAGGAGTCAGCTGCCGGAGGGCGCCTTCCAGGCGGATTCCCAGGAATTTCAAGATATCTGCCGAAGTCTTCAGCGGGGGATGGAGCACAAGCGTCAGGTGGTACAGCTGGGACTTCTCACCCTCACGGACGGCCAGAGGTTTCAGGAGGCGGATCCTGTGGTGATGGAGGAGGCCATGGAAAGGCTGGCGGGCGCCATCCGGGTCTCCATTCGGAGCATGGATTTTTTCGTGCGGTGCAGCAGCTGTCAGATGATCGTGGCCCTGGTGGATACCAACAGGGAGGATGGGGGAGCGGTGATGGAGCGCATTGTGTCCCGCTTTAAGGAGAATTATCCCACAAGGAGGATTCGGATCACCTGCCGGGTACAGGAGATGCTCCACGAAAAGGAGGGAGATCCTGCAGGGACGGAAGCCCCGGTGTGACGGGCAGGCGCCTGGTATGGGAAGGAGCGGGCATTGGGCTTTTTCGCATGGGGTTTCGCGTCTGAGGAGACGGAGTGAGGAAGGGAAGAGGATATGGATAGGAGAGGAAAAGACCTTCGCATGAATTATGAAGAAAGGGGATGGGAGAGAGCCTTCAGCTTCGGGTACGTTTTTGCGGCGCTGGGCACCAGCATGGGGATTCTCCAGATCATTTTCACCTTCTTTGGCTACCGGGATCTTCCGGCGATCGTCATCAGCTTTGGCAGCTCCTTCGTGGTGCTGGCGGGCATCTGGGTGGGTAAGAAGAGAGACAACATCCGGGTCACGGTGTCCTGCTATTTTGCCCTTTTACTCCTCTTCGGCCATTACTGCTTTGCCATGGGAGGGGGAGATGGGACGGGACCCTACTGGTGCTTTCTGCAGCCCATGCTGGCCATGTACGTGCTGGATCTGTATTACGGCAGCCTGTACATCCTCGTCCAGCTGGTCTGTCTGGCCATCTATTTTTATTCTCCCCTTCAGGTCTATTGCTGGCCCTATTCTGATGCGGAGCGTTTGCTGATCCCCTTGGCTTACATCACTCTTTCCGCCATCACCTTTTTTTCTCAGTGGAGATTCTGGAAGACGGCTGTTCTTCAGGACAAGCTCATCCAGGAGGCCAGACGGGCAAATGAGGCGAAAAGTGAATTTCTGGCAAATATGAGCCATGAGATCCGAACTCCCATGAACGCCATCATGGGAATGTGCGAGATGGCCTTAAATGAGGAGCTGGGGGAGGAAGCCAGGGAGAACGTGGAGGGGGCCATGGTGGCCAGCCAGAATCTTCTGGGGATCATCAACGACATTCTGGATTTTTCCAAGATCGATTCTGGAAGGATGGAGATCACGGAGACGGTCTACGAGACGGCCTCCCTCATCAATGACGTGGTAAGCCTGGTGGAGAGCAGGAAGAAGAACAGCGCCCTGGAGTTCATGGTGGACTGCGACCCCATGGTCCCCAGCAGGCTGATCGGAGACGAGGTGCGGCTGCGCCAGGTGCTGGTGAATCTTCTCACAAATGCCGTAAAGTATACCCGGGAGGGCGGCGTGCTCTTCACCATCACCTTCCGCAGGGAGGAATATGGAGTCAATATGCGCTTTTCGGTAAAGGACTCCGGCATTGGCATCAAAAAAGAGAACCTGAGCAAGATCTTCCAGTCCTTTTCCCAGGTGGACACCAAGAAGAATCGGGCCGTGGAGGGAACCGGGCTGGGGCTTCCCATCGCCCGCAGGATGGCGGAGGCCATGAACGGCTTTATCCGGGTCAGCAGCGTGTACGGGGAGGGAAGCGAGTTCGTGGCGGTGATCCCTCAGAAGGTGGAGGATGAGGCGCCCATGGGTATCCTGAAGGATCGGGAGAAGCTTCGGGGCCTTTATTACTGGAATCCGAAAAAATTTTCCCATCCCTTCCAGGCTGCCGGCTACCGTACCGTGATCTCCCATGCCATCAACGGCCTGGGGTATACCTGTGATGCGTGTCGGAGCAGGGAGGAGCTGGAAAAAAGACTCTCCTCGGGAACGGCCTACACCCATCTGTTTGCCGGGAAGGAGGAGTATCTGGAGTGCAGAGATCTTTTTGCCCTGGCTGCAAAAAGGATGCATGTGGCGGTGGTCCAGAGCCGTTACAGCCGCATTTCCCTCCCAGAGGGGATCACCACCGTTTTTAAGCCCTTTTATGTCCTTGCCCTCTCCAACTTTATCAATCAGGAAAAGAGGAGCAGCGGCTCCGGCAAAAATCTGGACAGGCGGCTGAAGGCCCCGTCGGCGAAAATCCTCATTGTGGATGACAACATGGTGAATATCAAGGTGGCTATGGGACTTCTTAGGCCCTATCAGGTAAACACGGTGGGAGCCCAGAGCGGGGAGGAGGCCCTGGCCCTTCTGAAGGCCTCCCAGGAGTACGATCTGGTCTTTCTGGATCATATGATGCCGGGAATGGACGGGGTGGAAACGGCGGAAAGGCTTCGGAAGATTCCGGGAGAGTATTATGCCCAGGTTCCTCTGGTGGCCCTGACGGCCAATGCGGTCAGCGGGGCGAAGGAGATGTTTTTGAACAGCGGGTTCCAGGATTACCTGGCAAAGCCTATCGAGCTGAACCAGCTGGACCAGATCCTGAAAAAATGGCTTCCCCTGGAAAAGCAGGAGAGGATGGTAGTGTCAAATAAGCTATGAAAAACGAGTCAAAAATAGAAGGCTCAAATG
>JAUNJL010000102.1 GCA_030533315.1 Eubacteriales bacterium | reverse complement strand
CATTTACAAAGGCTTTTCTTGAATTTCACTGTATATTATTGTGCATTTTTATGGATCAGATGCTGAAACTCCTCTTTTTTCAGAGCCCCATGATTGACCCCGTCCTTCACGATCACAAGCCGGTCCGCCATGTGCAGAACATCCTGAAAATTTATGGTGATGATCACAACGGCGATCCCTTCCTTCAAAAACTTTTTCAGGATCGTTTCAATGTATTCCTGGATCTCCATGTCCACATTCAGATAGGGATATACGCAGAAGATCACCTGGGGTCTTTGCAGCAGCACCCTTGTGTAAATCAAAGAATATTTCTGCTTGATGCTAAGATCCTTGACGAGGCAGCTCTCGTCCGGCAATTCCTCACCCAGGATCTCTTTTGCAATACTTTTTCTTTTTCTTTTATCCTTCCAGATACCTCTCAGCTTGTGATCCAGAGTGATGCAAAGATTGTCCGCATAGGACATATTTTCGTACAGCATGGAGGAGGTGGGATTTTCCAGGATGATAGAAATCTGCCTTTTGTGTGAAAGGCGTTCCTTTTTTTCTCCTCCTCCATCCCAGCAGACCCTCTCAAAATCCAGTTTCTCTGACGTCAGCACCGCCACCAGATCCTCGCTGATCTCCCTGCACAGATCGTAGAGGATCAGGCACTCTCCCCTTTTCACACTGAAGGACAGGTCGTGTATCCTCTTGTAGCACAGGTGACGGCATCGAAAAATTTTTTCTGAGGCTGCGCTGTCGTCTCCGTATTTGTCATAGATATCCGGCAATTTCGGCACCACGTAATGCTTCAGCACCTCATCCATCATTTTCACGTCCTCGATGACCTTCACGATCCCCCCCTGCCTCATCAGGGAGATCCTGTGGCAGACGGAGGAAAGCTCCTCCTTATGCAGACTGATATAAATAAAGGTGTACCCCTTGTCTGCATAGTGGCGAATGATCTCATGCAGCTTATACAGGTCGGACATATTCAGCAGAGAGCTCATGTCCTTCAGCACGATCACATCTGGATTATTGATGATCGCCTTCAGGATTTCGATCACGTATTTTTCAAAGGGGCTCATTTTCGCCAGGGGCTTCTCCACTGCTATGGAAAGGTTCAGTTCCCCCATGATCCTCTGCAGCTGCTGGTTGAAGACCTTTCTTTTTGTGAGGATCCCCTTGTAGCCCCTTCTCAGGGCAAACACATTGTCTGCGGCGGATATATATTTCACCAGGTTGCTCTCATCGGAGATCACCTGAATGTTATTCTCCGCATGTATGCTTGCGCCAAATACATTCACAAGCTTTTCCTTGATGTACACATACCCATAAAAAATCGGACGGTTTTCCTTTAAGAGACTGATAAATTCTTCCAGGCCAAAAGAGTCCAGGGGAATCAGCCCCATAATTTCCCCTTGGAACACCTGAAAATTAAAGTTATCCAAAAGCGTCATTCCATGCTCCTGGTAGGTAACCCTCTCCATCCTAAGCGCTTCTATCCGCAAAACAATTCTTCCCCGCTTTTGATCTGCCGTTTACTGGTTACTTTCGGAAGCTGGATGTGCATGTCCGTGCCAATCCCCGGCGTGCTGTACAAGGTCATCCCATATTCCTCTCCAAAAATCAGATGAATCCTGTTATTCACATTCACCAGGGCGATGCTGCCCTTGTCATTTGACATCTGGATGCTCTCAAAGGCCGGCTGATTCAGCTTCCTGTTAATCTTCTCGTAAACCTCCGGCTCCATTCCCACTCCATCATCACTGATCTGGATCAGGAGGCGCTTCTCCGTGCAGCACAAAAGGATCCTTACCGTGCCCTCTCCCATCTTTCGCTCCAGCCCGTGAATGATGCAGTTTTCCACCACCGGCTGCAGTGTCAGCTTGGGAAGAAGACAGCGGAAAAGGGTATCCCTGTCCTCCTCCGCATACTCAATGGATAGATGGATCCTCTCAAAACGGTACTGCTGAATATAGAAATATGTATTGACATTATCCAATTCCTCTTCCAAGGTCACCATATTTTCAACCTTGCTCACCGTATAACGAAAAAAATTCGCCAGGGCCTCCGTCATGTTCATCACATTTATGATACCGGCTTCCATGGCCTCACTTCGGATGCTTTCCAGGGTATTGTACAGAAAATGGGGATTGATCTGGTTCTGAAGCGCCAAATACTGCGCCTGGCGTTTGTTGGCGTTCAGCATTTTGTCCGATTTCAGCAGCCTGTAAACCGTGTCGATCAAACGGCTCACCGCCGGCGACATCACACAGTCAGACTGCATCAGCCCCGTCATGGAATATCCGGCCAAAAACAGCTCGATCTGCTTCTCCACCTTCTTGTAGGGCTTTGCCACCACCAGAAAAAAGAAGAGCATCATGCCCAAATGTACAAGGATCATCCCCCACGTCAGCCATACGTATGCACCAGTTTTTGCTGCCAGACACAGAAGAAGGACGCCTAAGACCGTACTCTCGATCATCATGACAATGCCTCCCACCTGTATCCGGTATGACAGGTATTTCCATTTCCTATCCATCTTGCACCTCCCATCCCTCAGCCGTACAATTTGCGAAATTCCCCTGGCTTCAGCCCTGTATATTTGCGGAACGTGGCATTAAAATGCTTCTGGTCGTTGTAGCCCACCAGGATGCAGATATCCTTGATATTTTCTTTTGTATTTTTCAGCAGTTCTTTTGCCTTTTCCATACGCAGCTGAATGAGATAATCCCCAAACCCGATACCTGCTTCTTTCTTGAAAATATTGCTGAAATAGCTGCTGCTGAAGCCCACCTGGTCCGCCACCATCTCCAGCGTAATAGGCTCCGTGTAATGATTCATGATAAACTGCTTTGCGAGACGCACCGGCTTTCTCTCCTCGTCCTGATGCTCCCGCTTCATGTTTTCGATCAATCCCTCTATTTTTTCTTCGAGAAGCAAAAAAAGCTGCTCCGGTTGATAGCAGTCCTCACATTCCTTCAAAAATAAGGCGATCTCTTCCCCTGCATCCTTCTTGAGAATAGAGGACATGGCGTGAACGCCCACGGAGGACACCGCATTGAACAGCTCGACCCCCGTGATGGTGTCCTCCCCCTCGATGGCCTCTCGAAATTGGCCTACGCAGGTGTGAAGCATCGAGGTGTCCAATAGCTCAATGGCCTTGCCGCACTGGTAGTTAAAGCTGCTGATCTGGTCTGCATAGTCTCTTTGAATTTCTGAAACCGGCGCCTCCAGCAATTTTTCACAGCCCTCCACCAGCCTCTCCTTGATGGCATTTTGCGCCCCCGTCAGAGAAACCTTCAGCTGGCCGCACTCCTCTACCGCATTCCCCATTCCAATAGAAAAAAGCGTGTTTCCAAGCTGGAACCGCTTTATCAGTATTTTATCCACCGCATTTCTGACGGAGCTGCGGAACCGATGAGAATCTTCTTTGTCATAATTGCAGACAAAATAACTCACGTCATTGTCTCTGTAGACCTCCAGGTCATAGCAGATATCTGCTATGGACTCCTTAACCTTTTCCAAGATCCCGTCCTGTATATTGGAAATCACAGCGGCATCCTTCTTTTTTTCTTTGCCGTCCAGCTTCACCACCAGGATCCGGAACAAGCCCTGTTGGAAGTGATAACCATATTTTTCGTTCAGCTGCCGGATATCGGATTTCAACGCCTCGTTTTCAGAATGGTTCCGAAGCATCTCAAAAAAAATCCCGTACCGTTTTCTCAAAAGGTCATCCTCCATATACTGGAGCAGCTTGTTATTCTCTTCTTTTCTCACCTTTTCATGGATACATTTCGCCCCCAGGCGCAGCAGCGTTTCCTCCAGCTCCTGCTTCTTAATGGGCTTTAGCAGGTAATCCACCACTCCATACCGGATGGCTGACTGCGCATAGGTAAAATCGGTATAGCCGCTGATGATCACCACCTCCGGGTATATCCCCTTCTCTCTCACGTGCCTGATTACCTCGATCCCGTCATACCCGGGCATACGGATATCCGTCAGCAAAATATCCGGCTCATGCTTTTCGATCATCTCCAACGCCTGTATACCGTTATAGGCCGCACCCACCAGCTCCATATCCAATTTTTTCCAGTCACAAAGCATCTGTATCAGGCGACATACCTTTTTTTCATCATCTGCGATCAACACCTTCAGCACTGCCTTATCCCCCTTCATGTTCCTTATCAAAATACAGAGAAAGGTCTTTTCTCCTGAAACAGCTCCCTAATTCCTGTGTATCTGAACAAGCATAAGGGATCGTCCCACTTGGTTTTTGCATTTTCGCACATTTGTTTGTTCTATTATGATAACATAAATCAGAAGAAATAGCAGTAATTTTTGTGTACTTTTTCCCCGCTTCTTCTCACGCCCGGCAAACCGTTCCCATATCCCAGGGAAAGCAGCCGCAGAGCAGAGACAGGCCGCAGACGTCCGTAGATCCGGCTCACCGCCAGTCTGGCATGGCCACAAACAAACACTCCCCCGCCCATCCCTTGTCCGTCAGCTCCATGCGGACGGATGGTGGGAGGGTGAGGGAGCGTCTTTATTTTTTGATATTGATGGCGGGGCGGCGGGCGGTTATCACAGGTCCACCAGCTGCTCTTGGCAGACGGGGCGGATGCCGTTTTTCTGAAGAACCTCTATGGCCTTTTGGTTGTCTTCCACCCGAAGGATCATGCAGGCCTTGCCCTTCTTCGGGGTGGTAAAAGCATACATGTACTCCACGTTCACCTCGTGGTCTCCCAAAAGGCGGATCACCTTGGAAAGTCCGCCTGGCTCATCGGGGATCACCACCGCCAAAACCTTGGTGATGGAAAAAACATAGCCGCCGTCCTTGATGATGGTGGATGCGTTGTAAACATCGTCCACGATCACCCGGACGATGCCGAAATCCTCTGCCTCCGCCAGAGACAGGGCCCGCATATCAACGTTGTTCTGATAGAGAACGTTCGTAAACTCTGCCAGTCTGCCCGGTTTGTTTTCCAGAAAGACAGAAATCTGTTGTACAGTCATGAGAAACCCTCCTTTTCTTCATCATCGGCAGACCGTCCCTCCTTCAGGGGACAGCCTTTTTCTTTTACAGCGCCATCACTGCTGATACAGGTTCCGTTTGTCGATCACTCGGACGGCCTTGCCCTCGCTTCTGGTGATGGCCTTTGGATTCACCAGCTTCACCTTCGCATAGATACCCAGCATGGCCTTCAGGGCATCCACCAGCTCCTTCTCCTTTGCGGATACAACGCTCAAGCTGTCTGAGAACATCTCCGCCGTCATCTCCACCTGAACCTCGATGGTATCGCTGTTGTTGACACGGTCCACAATGATCTGATAGTTGGCCGGATAGCCCTTGTTCATCAGTACGGTCTCAATCTGGGACGGGAATACGTTGACGCCCTTGACAATGAGCATATCGTCGCTTCTTCCCAAAGGCTTCGTCATTTTTACATGCGTCCTTCCGCAGGCGCACTTCTCCCTGCTGAGGATGCAGATGTCCCTGGTGCGGTAGCGCATCAGAGGGAAGGCCTCCTTCGTGATGCTGGTAAAAACAAGCTCCCCCTTCTCTCCATCCGGCAGCACCTCCCCCGTCTTGGGGTTGATGATCTCTGCGATAAAGTGATCCTCATTGACGTGCATACCTGTCTGCTGGGAGCACTCAAAGGAAACGCCGGGGCCGGAGATCTCGGTCAGGCCATAAATGTCGTACGCCTTGATCCCCAGCTTCTCCTCGATGTCATGACGCATCTCCTCCGTCCATGCCTCTGCGCCGAAAATGCCCGCCTTCAGGCGTATCTGATCCCGAAGCCCCCTCTCGTGGATGCTTTCTGCCAGATATGCGGCGTAGGAGGGGGTGCAGCACAGGATCGTGGAGCCAAGATCCGTCATAAACTGTATCTGCCTCTCGGTATTTCCAGAGGACATGGGAAGAGTCAGACAGCCCACCTTGTGGGAACCGCCGTTCAGGCCGGGGCCGCCGGTGAAAAGACCGTAGCCGTAGCTGATGTGGCATACGTCCTCCTTGGTTCCGCCGGCCGCCACGATGGCCCTGGCGCAGCATTCATCCCACAGATCGATGTCGTGCTGCGTATAAAATGCCACCACCCGTCTTCCAGTGGTGCCGCTGGTGGACTGGATGCGTACACATTCGCTTAATGGCCGCGCAAGAAGTCCATAAGGATAGGCATCCCTCAGATCATCCTTTGTCACAAATGGAAGCTTATGTAGATCGTCCACGGACTGGACGTCTCCCGGCTCCAGTCCGGCCTCCTCCATTCTTTTTCGATACATGGGAACATGGTCCCACACATTCTGCACCTGTTTTACCAGGCGTTCGCTCTGCCACTGACGAATCTGCTCACGGGAAGCGCATTCGATCTCCGGCTGATAATATCTCTCCATAATCTCCGGTTCCTTTCTTTTGCTCTTAACCTTCTCTTTGGAAAGGGAGCGCGGCCCCTGCCCGGCTTCATGAAGCGTCCAGTCATGTATCCCCGCAAAACCCGGCCAGCGCCTTCCTCTCGCCCTCCTTAAGTGTTCACATTATACCATGTTACCTTGTTAAAGTAAATAAAATTTCAGTGACAAAAATGTGGAGGCTTACCGGAAG